>CAZBYY010000010.1:0-29282 GCA_964495855.1 uncultured Acidobacterium sp.
CGCTCAAGTGCGGCTCGTGCCACCGCGTTTATCCGATCAAGGACGACATCCCGGTGATGCTGATCGACGAGGCGACGATAGAAAAATAGGATTGGGCACGCGTGGAGCAGCTGGATCCTTGAATATTCTTCTCATCCGGCTGCGGCTGATCGGCGACGTGGTGTTCACCACGCCGGCGATCGGCGCGCTGCGCCGGCGTTTCCCCGGCGCGCGTATCACCTACCTGGTCGAAGCGCCGGCGGAACCGGTCGTCCGCCACCATCCGGACCTCACCGAGATCGTGATCGTCGATCGCCCGAGCGGCGTGTCGCGCTGGCTCTACGACTGGCAGCTCGGCCGGCGCTTGCGTGCTCAGCGGTTCGACATTGCGATCGATTTTCACGGCGGCCCACGCAGCAACTTCCTCGCATGGGCCAGCCGCGCGCCGCAACGCATCGGCTACGACCTGCCCGGGCGCCGGTGGTGTTACACGACGCGCGTGCCGTGGACGCGCTCGCTCGTGCCGCCGCGCCATTCGGTGCTCAACCAATGGGCGCTGCTGGAGCCGCTGGACATTCCTCCACCCGATCGCGCCCGCGATCCGGTGGTCATGCCGCTCGATGCCGCCGCGGTCTCGTCGGTGCGCGCGCGGCTCGGCGCCGCGGGCGTACCGGATGATGCGGCCGTCATCGTCCTGCACGTCAGCGCCGGCAATCCGTTCCGGCGCTGGCCGGCGACTTCGTTTGCCGAGGTCGCCGCAACACTCGCGACCGACGATGCACGACGACGAATTGTGATCACGTCCGGGCCGTCCGAGGCCGCGGCGGCGGAAGCGGTCGCAGCCGACGCCCGGTCGCGTGCGCCGCACGCGGCGGATCGCGTCCTGCGCACCGGCGAATTCGACCTGTCAGAATTGCGCGCGCTCGTCGATCGTGCGGCGCTGTACATCGGCGGTGACAGCGGCCCACTGCATGTCGCGGCAACGACCACGACGCCGGTCGTCGCCTTGTTCGGGCCGACGCTTGCCGAACGCTCCATGCCGTGGCGCGATCCAGCAGTCCGCGCGATCGCCGTGGACGCCGGCGCACTTGCGTGCCGCCCCTGCCATCAGCGTCACTGCGTGCCCGGCGATTTTCGCTGCCTGACCGCAATTTCGCCTACGATGGTGGTGGCTGCCGCGCGCAGCTTGCTTTCATGACCACGTTATTCCTGACAGCCGGCCTACCGCCGCGCGATCGCTTCGAACAGGTCGGCCTCTGGTCGCTGATCGGCATCGTTGCGGCGATGCAGCTGTCGATTGCCGCAGCGCAGATCCTCCTGACGGTTGCGGCGGTGGCCTGGCTCGCGCAGCACATCGCGCGCGGCGAGCGCCTCGAGGCGCCGCCATTTTTCTGGCCGCTCGTCGCCTACGGCGTCTTCACCCTCGCCTCCGCCGGCTTCTCGCTCGATCCGCGGGTGAGCTTCATCGACTGCAAGCAACTCGTGCTGTTCCTGCTCGTGCCGCTCACCTACGATCTGGCACGCGGCGCGCGCGCACGGCCGGTGATGAGCATCATCCTGACGATCGGTGCGGTCAGCGCGCTGGTCGGCATCGTGCAATACGGCGTGCTCAACTTCGACAGCCTCGGCCGCCGGCCGCAAGGCACGCTGTCGCACTGGATGACCTACTCCGGCACCTTGATGCTCGTGATCTGCGCGGCCACGGCGCGGCTGCTGTACGGATCCTCGGGGCGGCTCTGGGCCGCCTTCATCATGCCGGCCTTGCTCGTCGCCCTCAGCCTCACGCTGACGCGCGGCGCATGGGTCGGCGTGGCCGTGGGCGTTGCCGCGATCCTGCTGAGCAAGGACTTCCGGCTGCTGGTGCTGATCCCCATTGCGATTGCGGGCGCGTCATTGCTGGCGCCTCCGGAACTCATCAACCGCGCCGGGTCGATCATCAATCCGAAGGACCTGACCAATCGCGATCGCGTGGCGATGCTGCAAGCCGGCGTCGCCATCGTGAAGGACTATCCCCTGTTCGGGGTGGGACCGGATCAAATCGAACGGATCTATCCGTACTACCGCGTCCCCGATGCGGTGAAGCCGACCAACCCTCACTTGCATAACGTGCCGATGCAGATTGCCGCCGAGCGCGGGCTGCTCGCGCTCGGGGCGTGGCTCTGGTTTGTCGTCACCGTCGGGACCAGCCTTTACAAGCTCTCGATCCGCGGCCGCCACAAGAGCCTCACTGCCGCCGCCGTCGGGGCCATGGCGGCGATGCTCGCCGCCGGTCTGACGGAATACAATTTCGGTGACTCCGAGTTCCTGATGCTGTTGCTGGTGATCATCACGCTGCCGTTTGCCGCCAACCGGGCTGGAGGGCTGCCGACATGAGCGCGACCCTGCTGCCCGACCTGCCGACGGCGCGCGCGCACGAGTTGATCGACAAGTTCTCGACACGGCACATCGCCGTCGTCGGCGACGTGATGCTCGATCGATTCCTGATTGGGCGTGTCGGCCGCATTTCCCCTGAAGCACCGGTGCCGGTGGTGGTGTTCGAGAGCGAAGAGTGCCGTCTTGGCGGCGCCGCCAACGTCGCCAACAACTTGCGCGGGCTCGGCGCTCACGTCGACCTGATCGGCGTGATCGGCAACGACGAGTCGGGCTTCCACCTGAAGCAGGAACTCGCCGCGAAAGGCATTCATTCGACGGGGCTCATCACGGACCTGGAGCGCAGGACCACCACCAAGATGCGGGTGGTGACGACGCGCAATCAGCAGGTCTCGCGCATCGACTTCGAGTCGGACCATGAAGTCGGCACCGCGATCGAAGACGCCATCGCATCGCAAGTCGACATGCGGGCGCGGGCTTCGCAGGTGATTCTCGTCTCGGATTACCAGAAGGGCGTGATCACGCGGCGCTCGATGGCGCACGTGCTGTCGTTTGCGCAGGGTAACGGCCTGCCGGTGATCGTCGACCCCAAAGTGCCGCACATCGACTACTACTCCGGGGCCACGCTCGTCACGCCGAACCACATCGAGGCGGAGAGCGCCACCAACACCCGCATCGCGTCGCATGACGATGCGCGGCGCGCGGCGCAGTTGCTGCGTCAACGTACCGGCGTGGAAAGCGTGTTGATCACGAGGGGCGAACACGGCATGTGGCTCGATCACGCCGGCATCGACGGCTACCTGCCTGCATCCGCGCGCGAAGTCGCCGATGTGACCGGCGCCGGCGACACGGTGATTGCCACGCTGGCGCTCGCGATCGCCGCCGGTGCGACGATGGCGGAGGCCGCCCGCCTGTCCAACGAAGCCGCCAGCATCGTCGTCGGGCGATTCGGTGCGGCGACCGTCTCGCCCGAGGAACTCAAGGCGCGCTTCTAGGTTGTCGGCCTGGAGGTCTACGGTTTCGGCGCGCCGGACGACGCCGGATAACCGAGCTTGAGGACTCCGCTGGTCCTGCCGTCGACCGTGCCCTTGGTGAGCCACTCCAGCGACGCGTTGAACATCAGCAGGTGGTTACGTTCCCACATCGCCATGTGTGACGAACAGCCGAGATCGATCAGCACCTTGTCGGTCGCGCCGAGATCGGCGTAGGCATCGCGGACTCGCTCGGGCGGCACCTGCTTGTCGTGCGCGCCGGTCACCATCAACGTCGGAATCTTCGTGCTGCCGATCATCTTCTGGTTCCATCCCCAGGTCGCGGTCGACGGCGCACGGCGTACGCCGGTGCCCCATTTCGCACCGACGGGATCCGAGGCCAGCATGTCCGACCAGATCGCGTCGCGGACCGCGGGCTCGAACTGATTCTCGCAGCCGACCTGGCGGTCCCAGTTGGCATCGAACTCGGCGCGCGACTGGGTGTTGAAGGCGACGCCGCGAGCTTCGGTGGGCGGCGCATCCGGCGACGTCCGGTTGTAGGCCGGCGCGAGCAAGACCATGCGGTTGACCTTGTCAGCGTGCTGCGCGGCGTAGCCCCCGGCGCGGGGGCCGCCGAGCGACCAGGCGACGAGGCTGACCTTTTGCACATGGCGGAGCGTCCGAATGTGATCGACCACGGCATCGATGTCGTGCCAGTCCGACGCGATCGTCGTCAACTGGCCCTGGTGTGTCGCGGCGCACGGCTCCTTGAGCAGCGAAGGAATGAACTCCTTCTGCTGGTCGGGCGACAAATTGCACGGATCGTTCATCGGCGCGGGACGCGATGAGCGGCCGTAGCCTTCGGTGTCCATCGAGAGCACGTCGAAGCCGGCCTTCGCCAGAAACGCCATCCAGCTGTAGTCACCGACCGGCGCATCGAAAGACACCTCGGCTGGCGTGCCCGCGCCGTGCACGAACAGCACGACCCGATCCGCTGCCGGATTCTTCATGCCGTCGGCCACGCGCTCGCGCACGTAGATCGTCGCCTGCTGACCGTTGATGGCCGGGACGATCGACTTCAGCGTCACCTGGTGATCGACCGACAGGATCTTCTTCGCCGGCGGCGTCGACTGCGCGGAGAGCGCCAGCGACGCGGAGGCGACGGTAATGGCAGCGGCGACAGCGATCTTCATGACGCGCATTCTACAGACTTACGCGGTTGGAATCATGAGCTCGCCCCAAACGCCGCTGCTACTTTGGATCGGCCTTTCCCATGAACCACATGATGCCCTCACGCATCACGTCGGCCGGCGTCCCGTGCCCGCCGTCGTGCTCGCGATAGGTCACGTCGTACCCTTCGGTCTTGAACTGCGCGACGTTCTTGCGCGCGGTCAGGTCGATCGGAAACGTCGTGTCCTTGACGCCATGCGCGATGAAGATCTTCGGCTTGCCCTTGCGCCGGATCGGCTCGATCAAGCCGCCGCCCGCGAAGATCAACAGGTGATTGAACGTGTCGCCGTAGGCGAGCCCCATTGAGAGCGCATACACGGCTCCGTCGGACTGGCCGCCGAGCGCCACGTGATCGAAGTCAATGTTGACCAGGCCGCCGACGTGGCGGAACGCCGCGCCGAGATAGCGGACATCATCATCGAACCCGGGCGCTTCCTTGCCCCAGGTCAGGTCGCGCGATTCCGGCGCCACGACAATGAAGCCAAACTCGTCGGCGAGTGCAAACAGGCGCTTCTGGTTGTCGCCCCAGCCGCTGAACCCGTGCAGCATCATGACGAGCGGCATCGCGGTGCCGGGCTTGTATGACTTCGGCACGTAGAGCGTGCCGTCGCGATCGGTATCGGAGATGCCGAGTCGTGTCTGGCCGTACGGCACTTGATCCTGCGCCGCCGCGGCATGAGCCGAGAGCAGGAGCAGGACCGCGAGAAGGGAGGGGCGTCGAATCATGCCCGCCCGTTCTATCACGCGGCCGGCGGGCCGACGAGACTTTCTTTGCGCCGCCGGTTTGCGCTGACTAGGGCGGCGATGCCGATGGGAGGCAGCGCAAGAATACCGAACGTGATCAAGCCGAGCGGCAGCAATCCGAAGTCCGAATCCGAGGTCACGGCCATCACGACCGGCTGAATCCACATCATCGCGAGGGCAAAGCGCCAGGCGCGGAAGGGATGCAGGTAGGCGATCACGCCCGCGATGACGAGGCCGGCCGGATACGCGAGCACCCAGTACATCGGCGAATCCCACGCTTCGCGTCGTCCGCTGAGCATCGCCGTGATCTGCCAGAGCAGCGCGCCGCCGATCGCCGCCGCCGTATAGGCGCGGGGGGCCGTGATCATGACTGCATCACGGACAGATACTCGCGCCAGGGCCCGATCGCATCGCGATACTGCTTCGCCATGACGCGCGAGACCTGGAGGATGTGTCCCAGATCGTGCGCGACCCACGTGGCGAGCAACTGCCTGAGCGTCACCGGCCCGAGGGCGGGATGCAGGCCTTGAAGCGACAGGTGTGCATCTTCGAGGTGCCAACCGTGCAGCGTCGCCAGGTTCGCGGATCGCAGGTGCTCGAACTCGTCGAGCAGCTGGCCCACCGACTTGCCGTCGCTGTCGCGAAACTGCGCGAACCGATCGAACGGCGCGAACGTACGGTGTTCGCTCTGGGCGAGGATAATCTCGGCGCGCTGGATCCAGTCGGTCTTCTCGCCGTGCACCAGGTGTCCGATCACGATCCGCGGGCTCCACGTGTCCGGCCCCTCGTCGGGATTCGTCCACGCGTCGGGCAGGCCGTCGAGCATCGCGCGCAGCGTCCTCGGCGTGCGCTCGAGCACGGCGATGCCGTCGTTCAACTCAAATGTCATGAGGTCCCTGGGCTCAGATAATATCGCCGTCGATTACGCGTCCACGACAAAGATGGACCTCACACGAGCCCTCATCATCGCCTTGCTTGGCGCTGGAGTGTGCAGTTGCAACCAGGCGCACACCCCGACGGCGCCGACCAACACTGACGTGCCACAGTCGGCCCACGTGCCGGCCGGCACGCTGACGCTCAGCGTCTCGCCGATTGACGTCAACGAGATCCGCTTCATCACGCCGCTGGGCAACTTGAATCCCCCGGCCCACACCATCCCGACCGATCACATCTACTTCTACTTCGCCAATCCCTCGAACGAGCAGCCTGCCGCGCGGCGCATGCCGTTTCGCGCCCCCGGAGACGGCGTCGTCACCACCGTCATCGGCGGGGTGGGCCAGGAGAGCAAGGTATTCGTCCGGCAGACGTCGACGTTCATTTATTACCTCGACCACCTGATCCTCACCGTGCCGCTCGAACGCAACTCGCGCGTCAGCGCCGGGCAGGTCCTCGGCACCACCGGCAACGCCTACGGCATCGACCTTGGCGTCACCAACGATGCGTTGACGCTCAACTTCATCACGCCCTCGCGCTACTACTACGACACCCTGCACGCCGACGCACCGCTCAAATATTTTCAGGAGCCGCTCCGCAGCGAGTTGTACGCGCGAGTGCAGCGCATTGGACCCGATCGCGATGGACGGATCGATTACGACGTGCCCGGTCGACTCGCCGGCAACTGGTTCACGCTGGCGCAGGCCCCGGGAGTCGCGTTCGCGTACGACACGTATGATCCGTCGCGCGTGGTGATTGCGACAGGAGCCGGCTTCCTGCAGGGCGTGTTTGGGATCGCGCCTGGCGATCCGGCGCCGCGTGACGTCTCGGTGGCGTCAGGCCGCATCTTGTACACGCTCAGCGGCACGATTACAGGACCGCCAGTTGGCGTCGGCGCGCTAGGCTACATGCTCGTGCAGATGACCGACGACACGCACATCAGGATGGAGACCTTCACGACGCGGCCGTCAGACTTCACGGCCGCTGCGGGCACCTATTCGCGCTAGCGTGCGTCAGCGCACGCAACGTTGCGGCGCGCGCGTCGCCTCGTGTGGTGCGGGAGCGATCGAGAGCGACGCGGACAGTTGATCGAACGCCACCTGCTGCAGCGACTTCGCCTCGGCGCGCGACAGGCCGAGCTCGAAGGCCGAACACTCGGCGTCGCCGAGCGACCGCGGGTCCTTGCCGGTGACGCTGCCAAAGATCACGAGCGCTTGCAGGTAATAGCCGTGCGTGCTGGCGTGATACGAGTCGTACGTCCAGAGATTCAGCTTCTTCGCCTCGATGCCGTCGTACGGATTTGCATCCGCGACACCCGTCTGCATCGCTCGCAGCCAGGACTCGCCGACCGGGATCACCGTCTTGATGGAGGCATTCTTTGCCGCCTGGTCGTAGGCCGCGCGCACGTCCTTGGTCATCGCCTCGACCGACTGCCCCGCCCACGCGCCCTTTTCGGGATACACGTTGTCGGCGCGCGCCCACGTCGAGATCAGGAAGATGTCGACGCCGGGATTCTTGCCGCGCAGGAAATCGGCCATCTGCTTGCTCGTGGCGATGAGTTTTGCAGGATCGCGGGGCTTCTGCGCGTCGAGCAGGCTGAAGCCGTGCATGACGACGACGTCCCATGGCTTGCTGCCGATCTGGGCCAACTTTTCGGCGAGATGGAAATCGAGGCCGCTGCCGCCACGTGTTTCGAGCGAGACGTCGTAATCCAGCCCCGCCTGCTGCGTGAACGACTTGAATAGCGCGGGAACGCCGCCCTGCCCTTCGTCGTTCAAGTCTTTCACCGTGTCGGTCCGGTAATAGCGGACGGCCGACCCGGAGCCAAACAGGAAGGAATTGCCGATGAACAGGATGCTTCGGGTCGCAGCGTGAACATCGACAAGGAGAACAACAGCTAACGCTGTGGCAACGGCAACTCGCATGGCAGAAACTATACGCCGAAACCACGGCCCAAGCCTCGCGACGCCGCGCAGCCGCGCCGAGCTACCGCAACATCCAGCCGGCGATGCTGCGCCAGGCGGCGGTCTCCGCAAGCGCGCCGACGATCGGAGGAATACCCAGCAACGCGACCGGGATCGCAAACCAGTAGGCGCGATGAATGCGCCGACGAGTGAGCAGGTCGTAAACAGGCCCGGCGAAGAGGAACGCCAGGACGAGGACCGCGATCACGGGCGTTCGCCCCGATGCGAATGGCAGGCGGCTCGCACCAGGGCCGACCATCGCGCCGGTCACTGACGTCAGCATCAGCCGCTTGTGCATCTGGCTGTTGTGGCGGAAGTACCACGCGGCGCCGAACAGCACAAAAAAGATCAGCGCGGCGTTCACGTTGAGCAGCAGGAAACCCGCGGGTGTCGGAAACTCGACGCCCGGAATGCCGCGATGGCCGGCGCGCGTGACGGTAATCGACGCCGCCAGCGCCACGGCGAGCAGGATGGGCGCCAGCACCGCGCCGGCAACGCCGAGCCGCTTGTGCGTGCTCGTCCGGCCTCGACTCACCAGCAACGACTGCGTAACGAACAACGCGAGCCACGCGCTGAACACCGCGGCGTGCACGTGGATGATCGCCGGCACCTGCGCGTCTCCGGCGGCCAACCGCACGCCGTACGTGCTCAGGAAGCCGCCCGCGATGGTGACTGACGACACGATCGCCCTCGCGGTAAAGAACGCGTGATCGCTTTCACGCGTCCGGAACGGGTCGGCAACGGCGGTTGAATTGGATGCGGCGGCCATTGTGCCGCAGAGTAAAGCTCAAATCACTGGAACGAGCAAGCCTGCGCCTGGCTCCAGCCAAGCCGTTCCGGACCACGTGCCGCCATTCACCGACAGGCACACACGAGCAGCGTGGCCATCATCAGTGCCTGAAATGCCGACGGCCCGTGAACACCATCGCCAGGTTGTGCTCATCAGCCGCGGCGATCACTTCCGCATCCTTCACCGATCCGCCCGGCTGCACGACCGCCGTCGCGCCTGCGGCTGCAACCGCATCGAGGCCGTCGCGGAACGGGAAGAACGCGTCGGACGCCGCGACCGATCCCTTCAATGACGCCGCTGTGCCGGTCCAGCCCGCGGCCTTGTTCACAGCAACGCGCACCGCATCGACGCGGCTCATCTGCCCCGCGCCGATCGCCAGCGTGCGCATCGCGTCCGTGAAGATCACGGTGTTGGATTTCACGTGCGCCATCACACGCCACGCAAACCGCATCCCTTGCCATTCCTCTGCAGTCGGCTGTCGCCTGGTCACGACCTTGATGCCGTCGGCAGGCCAGCCGGCCTGAGCCTCGACGACGCGATCGCGTTCCTGCACCAGCATCGCGCCGAGAATCGATCGATACTCGCGCGTGTCGGACAGCGTCCGGAAGTCGGCGACGATCACGCGCAGGTTGGCCTTCGATGCCAGGATCGCTCGCGCCGCCTCATCCACGCCGGGCGCAATGACGCATTCAATGAACGTCGACACGATCGCCTTCGCCGTATCCACATCCAGCGTGCGGTTGAGGCCGATGATGCCGCCGAAGGCCGACAAGGCATCCGCGTCGCGCGCACGCACGTACGCGTCGGCGATGGTCGAACCCGTCGCCACGCCGCACGGGTTCGTGTGCTTGATGACCGCAGCGGCCGGTTCAGCAAACTCGAGGACGATGCGCGCGGCGGCGTCGAGGTCGAGGAGGTTGGTAAAGGACAGTTCCTTGCCCTGGAGCACGGTCGGCGCGCCGAGACCCGAATGGCCGAGCGAATACCACGCCGCGGGCTGGTGCGGGTTCTCCCCGTAACGCAGATCGCGCAACTTCGATCCGTGAATGACCAGGTGCTCCGGCGCTGACGCAGCCGCCGGCGCCGGGCGCGAGAAGGAGTCGCCGTCGACCTTCACTTCGCCGAGTGTTTGCGCGATGGCGGTGTCGTACGCGCCGGTATGTTCGAAGGCCTTGCGCGCGAGGTCGAACCGGAACGCCATCGACGGACCGGCCGGCGTGTCGAGCTCGGCGATCACGCGGTCGTAATCCTGCGGCGACACGACGATCAGCACGTCGCGAAAATTCTTCGACGCGGCGCGGACCAGGCTCGGTCCGCCAATGTCGATCTGTTCGATGAGATCGTCGAAGGCAATCCCCGGCTTCGCTGCCGTCTCGACGAACGGGTACAAGTTGACGACCACCAGGTCGACGAGGCCGATGCCGTGCTGTTTCGCGAGCTCGAGATCCTCGGCGTGATGCCGGCGCGCCAGGATGCCGCCGTGAATCTTGGGGTGCAGCGTCTTGACGCGACCGTCCATCATTTCCGGGAACCCGGTGACGTCGCTGACGTTGACGACGGGCAGGCCGGCGTCGGCCAGCGCCTTCGCCGTTCCCCCTGTGGAGACCAGCTCGAACCCACGTTGGGCGAGCGCTTTTCCGAACGGGACCAGGCCAGTCTTGTCAGAAACACTCAGAAGTGCGCGGCGCATCCAGTCATCCTCACGCGAAGCAAAATCGAAAACCCGTCTCTAGGTGTCAGCTTATTGAATTGACACCAAATGTAACGGCCCAGTATCATCCCCGTAGTCCATTTCTGCGGACCAGAAGGCCGCAAGTTGCGGCCTTTTTTGTTGCCCTCACCCCATCCAGCAGTGTGGTGAAGGTTAGTCAGTACGGTGGCTTCGAGCCACCAGCAAGACAGGAAGAGAACGATGCGTATTACAGGCAAGGTCAAGTGGTTCAACAACGCCAAGGGCTATGGTTTCATCGAGCGCGAAGGCGGCAGCGATGTGTTCGTGCACTACTCGGCGATCCAGGGCGCAGGCTTCCGCTCTCTCGAAGAGGGCCAGCCCGTCGAATTCGAGATCGTCGACGGTCCCAAGGGTCCGCAGGCCGGCAACGTGACCCGCGCCGCCTAACCTCTTGATCCACCCGGTGCCAGGCTCCCTCCTGGCACCGGTTTCGTTCTGAATCTTCAAGCTCTCCCTGCCCCCCACGATCCCTAGTCCCTAGTCCCTGTCTTCGTCTGCCGCTTTGGCGGTGAGCGTGACCTTGCCGTCCTTGACGGCGATCTTGAACGCGACATCCTTGCCTTGCGCGGCAAACTTGTCGACTTGCGCCTTCACCACCATCGCAAGCCGATCGATCGCGAGCGGCGATTCGCCCACCTGCTTCTTGGCCTCGCTCAACTTTTCGAACAGCTGCTGGACCGATCCCGATTCCCGCGAGACCGGCTGATCGCGCGCCACGCGGATGACGTTGTCGCCGGCCACGGCCTGCTCCGCCTTCGGCACCGGCACGGACGGTTGCGGCCGCTTCACGCCGGGCATCGGCCTGCCGAGTTCGCGATTGTTGATCTGCCGCTCGGTCAGTTCGATCAGCTTCTGGTAGCGCGTCTGCAACATCTCGAAGCGGAACCGGTCGGCCGTGTTGCGAATGAACGACTGGTCGTGCCGCTTGATGAGGGCCGCGACCTTGTTCTTGGTCTCGTAGGGCGGCCGCGGCAAGCGGCCGGCGAAGAACATGTTGAACTCGCCTTCGAGCCGCCGGATCTCGGCCTCGAGGTAGCTCATCTCGCGTTCGAACTCGGATTTCGGTGGGGGCACGTTCCTGGATTCAGTCGAGCAGGTGGAACCAGAGCAACGGCAGCCACAACTCGCGCGAGTACGGGACGGGCCGATCGTCGATCAGGACGTCCGTGCCGGGAACGGGCGCCACCAGCTCGTAGAGGTCGCGCAGCGCGTGTGCGTCCTTTGAGAAGAACCGGGCGCGAAACCGGCGATTCTCGCCTTCACCGGTCTCTCGATACTCGGCAGACGCCTTCGCCTTCTCGAGCGCGCGCGGAAAATTCTCTCCGGGGAACGACGGAAACACGATCGTGATCGAAAACGGAAGGTCACGCCGCCCGAACAACGTCTCGTGGAGATCGGGATCGAGGGCCGCCAACTCCTCGGCCGTCGGCTCTTCGGGCTTTTCGACATACGGCCAATATCGCTCGATCGGCCGGTGCGTCCGTCGTTCGCTCATGAGGCGCGTAAATCGTACTCCAATCGCGCCGAGTGCCAAAGTGCAACGTGCCTGGCAGCCCGGAGTAGAATTTCCGTCGAGTGGCCGACTACCGGGCAATTCCCAGCATCGACATCGTGCGCCAGCGGCCGGGCGTGCGAGGACTCGAGTCGGACTTCGGCGCCGATGCCACGGTGAGCGCGCTGCGCGCGGCTGCCGACGCGATTCGCGCACGGATCGGCCGCGGCGAAACGGTCGCCGACGCGGCAGCGGTCATCGAAGAGACGGCGCGCCAGTCGCTGGCATCACTCTCGCGCGGCTCGCTGGTCCCGGTCATCAACGCCACCGGCGTGGTCATTCACACCAATCTCGGACGCGCCCCGATTGCTGATGCCGCACTCGCCCGCGTCGCCGCCATCGCCGGCGGCTACTGCAATCTTGAATACGACCTCGCCGCGGGCACGCGCGGGTCTCGAACCGTCCACGCCGAATCACTGATCACTCGCCTCACCGGCGCCGAAGCCGCCATCGTCGTCAACAACAACGCCGCGGCGACGATGTTGATGCTGGCGGGGCTGGCGCAGGGTCGCGAAGTCGTGATCTCTCGCGGCGAGCTCGTCGAGATCGGCGGCGGATTCAGGGTGCCGGATGTGATGCGACAGTCCGGCGCGATCCTGCGAGAGGTGGGCACGACCAACCGCACCCGCGTCGCGGATTACACCGCGGCGATCACGCCGGCCACGTCGTTGTTCCTGCGCGTGCATCCGTCGAATTTCCGCATCGAGGGATTTACCGAACGTCCGTCGCTCGAGGCGCTCGTGAACGCCGCGCACGCGATGAACGTCACGATCGTCGAAGACATCGGCAGCGGATGCCTGACGACGGACCTCGGCGACGAACCGTCCGTGCAGGCCTCGATCGCCGCCGGGGTCGACGTGGTGTGTTTCAGCGGCGACAAGCTGCTTGGCGGGCCGCAGGCCGGCATCATCGCCGGCAAGAAGCGGTTCGTGGACCAGCTCCGCACGCACCCGCTGATGCGCGCGTTGCGCGCCGACAAGATCACCTTTGCAATTCTCGAGGCGACGCTCGCCGAGTACGTCTCCGGCCGCGAGGCCTCAACCATCCCGGTCCAGCGCATGCTGCGCGTGTCGGCCGAAGAGATCGAGTCGCGGGCGCAGGGAGTCGCCGAACGGCTGGCGGAACATGGCTGGCGCGTCGCATTGATGAACGGCTCGTCGGCCGTCGGTGGCGGCAGTGCGCCCGGATTCAGCCTGCCCACGGTGCTGCTGTCGATCGAGCGGGACGGCCACTCCGCGAACGATACCGAACAGTGGCTGCGATCGCTATCGCCGCCGGTGATCGCGCGCATCGAGCACGATCGCGTGGTGCTCGACCTGCGGACTGTCCCCCCTGCGCAGGACGAGGCGCTCGTATCATTACTCGCGACCAGATGAACGATCTGCGGGCCCTGCCCCACTCGACCGCCGATTTCGATGCCGAGTTTCGCGAAAGCCGCATCGTCTCGCTGACGACGCTGAACCTGCAGACATTCTGGGTCACCGCCATCATCGTCCTCTCGTTCAGCGCGTGGGACTATTACGCCGACACGCACAACTGGACGCGTGCCCTAGTCGTGCGAGCCGCCGGTTCCATCATCGTCGCGGTGACCGGCTTCCTGCAGAACCTGCCCGGGCGCTCGCGCTGGATTCTCCCGCTTGCCAAGGTCCGCCTCGTCGTCGCTGCGACCTCGGCGATGATCGCGGCGTCGCTGCTGGATCGCGGTTACGGGTTCGGTGTGGCCGGCGTGGCGGTGATCGTGCTCACGGGCCCGTACGTCACGATCGACACGCGCGATCTCGTCCGCATCAACCTTCTCGCCATCATTGCGACCTTCGTCGTGATGTTTGCGCTGCCGCTCGATCCGTTCGATCGGGTCGGCACCGCGGTGTTCGTGCTCCTGGCCGCCGTCGTCAGCATGCTCCTCGGCCGCGTGCTCGAGAATTCGAATCGCCGCGCCTTCGCGCTGGAACTCGAGCAGCACAAGGACGCGCGCACGGATGCGCTGACCGGGCTGGCCAATCGGCGTGCCATGCAGGAGCGCGGCCGCATCGAGTTGAAGCTCGCAAGGCGCTCGGGCGCGCCCGTGTCGGTCATCCTGGCCGATCTCGATCACTTCAAGAGCATCAACGACAAATACGGCCACGAGGCCGGCGACGCCGCGCTGGTCGCCACGGCGCGCGTGCTGCGCGGTGCGCTCCGCGAAAGTGACGCGCTCGGTCGCTGGGGCGGCGAAGAGTTCATTGCCGTGTTGCCGGCGACGAACGCAATGGGCGCCGCCGAGGTTGCCGAGCGCATGCGCATCGCGATCGGCTCGACGAGGTTCGACGGCGTCAGCGAAGGGGCGACGATCAGCCTCGGCGTCACGACCTCGGAATCCGTCGACGATGCGGCGATGGAATGGGACCTGCTCGTGAAGGAAGCCGATCAGCGCTTGTATCGCGCCAAGCACGAGGGCCGCAACCGGGTGGTGTCGGCATGAACACGGCGTGGTGGCGGCGGTGGCACCGGTGGATCGCATTTCCCGCAGCGATCTTCCTGCTGTTTGCGGCAGTCACAGGCTTCATCCTCGGCGCGACCGAGTTCTTTGGTGAAGACGAAGCGCTGCGGGAAGCGACGCGAGACCTCGTCAGCCCGGTCACGACAGCGTCGGATGCCCGTGCCTGGTCTGATCCGGTGTCAAGGGCGATGGCCGCGGCGCAGCAGCGAGCGCCCGGCGCGCCGATCGACAAGATCACGACGCAGTTCAAGGGCGATCAGCCGACGGTCACCGTGTATCTCGGCAAGCCGGGCGGCGGCGAAGATCGGCTGTTCGTCTTCGACGCCCGGACCGGCTCGCTCATCAAGGAAGATGCCTACGCCGACAAGCCGCTGCTCAATCGCATCCACAGCGGCGAGTGGTTCGGCGACGGCGGTTTGGTGTTCGCGATGTTCTGGGCGATCGCGCTGGCCTTCCTGACGATCAGCGGTGTGTGGATCTATTGGACGATGCGCCGGAAGAACCCGTCCGGCTGGCAAAAAGTGTTCTGGTAAACGCGCTCACATCTTCGACAGCAGCTCGTGCAGCTTCCTCGTCGTATTCAAGTTCCTGACCGTGACTTCTTTGAAGAGCTTGTGCGCCGACAGCTTCTGCATGGTGGTGCGCGTCACGTCCTTGACACGCGCCGACCATAGCAGCGTGCCCGGCACGTAGACGAGCTGTTCGAGGTCCGGCTTGATCGCAAACTCCTTGACGACGTGTCTCGAGTCGATGGTGTGGCGCAGAAACAGCACGTTGTAACGCCAGTCGGCATCGCCGGTCCAGGACTTCGGCAGGGCATTGACGAGTTGTGCGATCTGGTCGGCACTGCGAACCACGACTCTGCAGACCACGTCGTAATCGCGCTCGAGCATCTGCTCGATCTTCTGTTCCAGCGCTCTCGGGTCCGTCGACCTGCTGCGAAACAGGACGTTGCCGCTGTTGATGTAGGTCGACACGGCAGAGAAGCCGAGCGCCTCGACACTTCCTTTGAGGTCGCTCATCTTGATCATGTTGTTGCCGCCGACGTTGATGCCGCGCAGCAGCGCGACGTACGAAGTGCCTGTGGATGTTGGTTTCGCCATTACGTGCGCCTGAGCAGGCTGATCGTCGCGAACAGGACGCCGATCGCCAGCACTGGATAGATGACCAGGAGATCGATTCGGATGTTGCATTCGCCGCTGCACAGCCATCGCAGCTTCATCCCGAATTCCCACACCGAAGATGCCAGCCATGCGCCGCCGACGACGGTGGCCTGGCGTCGGCGCAGGAGCAGACCAAGCGCTGCGAACACGGCGCCGATCGCAGCGGCGAGTGCGGGGTAAGAGATGAAGATCGCCATGGAACCGTAGAGCCAATTCATGCCTGGCCCAGAGCGTGCCGACCGGTCTACACCGGCGCGCGCTTGACGAGGGCGCGGGCGCCAATCCCCGCGACAAGCGCAGCGGTGAAGACCAGGAAAAACGCGTCAGGCTTCGCCAGGTTGACGATCGCCGGGCCCGGACAAACGCCGGTCAGCCCCCACCCGATGCCGAAGATCGCGGCGCCGCCGACCAGCGGGACGTCGACCGGACGCTGAGGACCCCGCTGCCGCCATGATGCGAGCAGGTAGATCATCACGGCCGGCCCCATCACAAACAGCAGGGTCGGGTCCTTCAATTCCAGGAAGCCGATGACCTTCTCCGGCTTCAGCATTCCCGAAACACCCAGTCCGATCGCGAAAACCACGCCGCAGCCGAAGGCCGATGCCAGTCTCACAGGAATGCCCTCATCAGCATGCCGGTCAGCGTGAAGGTGATCATCGCCACGATGCTCCGCGTGGACAGCCGGCCGACGCCGCAGATGCCGTGACCGCTGGTGCATCCGCCCGACAGCCGAGTGCCGAACCCGACGAGGGTGCCGCCAACGACGGCCGACGCGAGTGGGGGATGCGGCACAGCCGTGAACGACGCGGGCCTCAAGAGCGCCAGCAGAACGCCGCCGGCGAGGAGCCCGGCGATGAACGTCAGCTTCCACGCGGCTTCGTTCTTTTCGCGAAGAACCACACCTTCGAGTATCCCGCTGACGCCGGCGGTCTTCCCGGTCGCCAGCAGCAACGCTCCAGCGGCCACACCAATCAGTGTTCCACCGAACATGGCCGAGGCAATGTCTGTCCAATCCATACGCCTGAGTTTATCAGTCGATGCGCACGCACATCGGAACTCAGGCATGCACTACTGCTTCAACAGGAACTGCGCGGACGAGAGGTAATAGTTTCGCGCGTTCGCGCTGGTTTGCCGCTCGCCAAGCTCGGTGAGCGCCTGCGCCTTGAGGCGCCTGGCCTCAACGTCGGACGGGTTGACGGCAAGCAGGTAGTCGGACAGTTCAGCCGCCCATTGGAACTGCTCGGCTTTCAGCGCATCACGCGCGTTGGCGAGGATGCGATCCCCACCGCCAGCGAGCGCAATGATCTTGTCGGCGCGGTCCCGCTCGGACAGCGGGAACAGGTGCGTGGCGTTGCCATCGAAACCAGCCCACGTAGTCGGTGTAGATGGCGCGCACGGACCACGCCACGGTCCCATAGAATTCCTGCAGGTACGGGTTCTCGGCGAGCGGCGGCGGCAACGTGACGTGCGCAACGAGCTCGTCCGGCCGCTCGCCTTTTCGCATGGCCTCGAGCGTCTGGTCGAGGACGGACTTGATGCCGTCTCGATACGCCGTGAGTGCCGCCCTCACGTCGCCGGCGCCACTGATAGGGCGCGTGTGGCTCGGCACCAGGTGCTCGGCGCCGAGGCCGATCATCGTGGTCAAGCTCGCGATCCATTGATCGACCGGCCGCAGCCGCACGCCCCGGATCGCATAGAGATTCGGAAAGGCGCGATAAAAGTCGTCGCCGGGCATCAGGATGCGCTTGTCGGGCATCCAGACGGAAATGGCGTCGCTCGTTTCGCCCGGCGTGTGAATCAGCTGAAGCCGAACGCCGGCGATCGTCACGTCGAGCATCTGCTCGCTGAACGTGCGCGTCGGCCGCAGGAACCCGTTCTGCACCGGCGACGGCAAAGCGCCTGGCGCCGCGCGGCCGATCCCCGGCCCGATGCCGGCATTCAGATACAAGGCCGCGGGCAGCCCGGATCCAAACTGGTTGCCGCCATCGCGATTCGCGCGGCCGACATCCGGCGCCCGGTCCACGAGCATCTGGTGACTGTAGATCTCGGGCGTGTCGTCGCCGGCAAACGCCGACGCGCCGCCCACGTGATCGGGGTGGAAATGCGTGTAGATGATCGCGCGCACCGGCGCCGTGGAGATCTTCGCAAACTCCGCCTTGACCTCGCGCGCGTCGGCCACGTTGCTGAGCGTATCGACGATGATGGAGCCGCCGCTGCCCTGGATGAGGATCGCGTTGCCGAGCGAGTACCCGACGGCCACATAGACGCCGTCGGCGACCTTGATGATGTCCTTCCGGAACTCGTTGGTATGCGCGCGCAGCTTCTCGCGGCCGGCGAACGGCTCTTGCGCGAACACGGTGGAAGAGAGGAGGACGAATGCGAGCACTCGCGTCATCATGGGCGCCTCGACCGCAGAGTGTAGCCGAGGCGCGCCACGCGGGCGACGCGTTATTTCCAGCGTGAGTCGATCCTAGCGCCCTGTCACGTAGTCATACGCAAAACCGACGGGTGAGCAGCGCCTCGATCACGACCGCGCCCCAGAGTGCACCACCAACGACGCCGCTGAGGACGCCGACCAGGCTGATGATGGTCATGGCACCGCTGACCACTGCTCCGCCCGCCACGATCGCCGTTCGGGCCGGCGACGCACCTGCTTCCCGTGCCAGCCACAGAATCACCGCATAGCCGAAGAAGAGGCCCCCGTAACGCCGCGCCATGTAGATCGCCACGGCGTCAGGCTGCACACCCAACAGCGAGTACATCTGTTCCGGAACAAGGAGCCACGTCAGGCCCAGTATCAGCGTCAAGGCTGCCGCCATGCTGAACAGCATCTTCATTTGCGCGTGCTCTGACGTCGAAACATCGCCAGGTCGATGACGCTGGCCATCGCCTCGTAGCCGGCCGCTGTGAAGTGCAGGTGGTCGCCCGAATCGTACTGCGCGCGCATCTTCGTTGGATGGCTGGGGTCCCGCACCGCTGCATCGAAGTCAACAACGTCGTCGTACGCGTTGCTCGTCCGGATCCACGCATTGAGTGCTTGCCGCTTCGCCTCGCCGGCCACCGTCCAGTAGCTGGCGCCCTCAAACGGCGTCAGCGTCGCGCCAATCACCCTGATCCCGCGCGCATGGGCGCGTTCGATCATTTGCTTGTGCGCGTTGATGAGATCCGATGCACTCGGCGATGGCTTCTCGCGCGCCTGTCCAATGTCGTTGATCCCTTCGAGGACGATGAGATGGGTGACGCCTGGTTGGGCGATCACGTCGCGATCGAATCGCGACAGCGCGCTCGGCCCATTGCCTTCGTTCAGCACGCGATTGCCGCCGATGCCGGCATTGAGCACCGCCATGCGCGTGCCGGATTTCGCCAGCCGACGGGCCAGGTGGTCCGGCCAGCGATTGTTGGTGTCGATCGTCGATGCGGTGCCGTCGGTGAGCGAATCTCCGAGCGTCACGATGGCTCCAGCCTGCGGGGGCGCCATCACCTCGACGCGCGTCAAGAAGAACCAGGTCGAGCCCGGCAACCCATCACTGCGTCGATATGCCGTGGTCGTCTGCACCGGCATGTTCACCGCGCCGGCGTGGTTGCCCGGCGGCGACACGTAGTTCGTTTGCCAGGACGCGGCGTGCGTGGTGAGCGGCGATCCTGCTGCGGCCGTGTCACCAAGGAGGTAGAGGTCGATTGCGAGATCGGCAAAGTCCGCGACCACGAGATCCACCGGGTCGCTGACCAGGATCGCTCCGGCGGCAACGGTTGTCGCCGCCTCGCCGCCGAAAGTCAGGACGCGATTCGATCGCGGCACGATCGCCGCGTCACGGTCTCGAAGTGCGACGTGCGCGGCACCGATCGCCAACGGGACCGTGCCGAAGGTATTGGACAGGACGATGCGCAGCCGTGAGCCGCCGACCGTGACGCGAACAATTTGTCGAAGCGTCTGGTTGTTGAAGTGCAGCGGCGACTGCGCGGCGAGCACCAGCGCCTGGCCCGGCGCCACGGCCAGCACCGCCGGCGGTACATCGAGCGATCGCCCCTCAGGAACGCCTTGCAGCTGGGGCGCCGGTTGATCGACGCGCATCGTGGAAGACGCGAACCAGGTCCCCAGCCATCGCGGTGCATCCTGGGTTCCCTGCGCCACGACTGCAGACTCACCGGCGCACATCGCGACCGCAACAGCCACGAGCGCACGGATCGTAGCGATGGCGCGCGGCCACGATCGTTGAATGGACATCAGGCAGCGCATTCGCTCAACTCACTTCCGCAACACCGGCCCAACCCTACTTGAGATCCAGGAACGCCGCGATGCGATCGTTCAGAAATCTCAAGTCCGCCGGATTGCTCGCCGCGCCGGCCGTATGCCCCCATAACGATGGTATGGGCGCGAACGTCACGTGCGGAATCAGCGCCTGCTCGTAGCGGGCATCGGTGATTGGAAAGTACAGATCCGTCTCCGACGGCATGTACAACACCCGAGCCTTGATCGACCGCAGGGCGTTCTCGACGTTGCCGTTGAAGCCTGGCGTCGTGCCCACATCGTGGCGCTGCCATGTTCGTGCCTGTAGGATGTAGTCGTTCGCATCGGCGCTGAAGCGCTTACGGAAGCCCTGCACAGCCTGCTCGAACGTCGTCCCTGCCGGCGATGTCGTCCTCCACAATTCCTGGCGCCACCACTCCTGGGAATACAGCCATCCGGCCCACACCATGCTGAACGCTTCGAGCCCCTTCAGTGGCGGCGTCGTGTAGTCGCCACCCTGCCAGGCCGGATCCGTCGTCAAGGCCGCGATCTGCCCTTCCAGTCGCACGTAGCCATGGCCGTAACACTTCGCCGTACCGGATGTCGCGACGATTGCATCCATGAAATCCGGATGACTCACGGCCCACTGGAATGCCTGCTCGGCGCCCATCGAGAATCCGACGACGGCGCGCAAGTGTTTCACGTGCAGCTCCGTCGTCACGAGGCGATAGACCGCGTCGACGTTGTCGCGGATGGTCATCACCGGAAAACGCGGACCGTGATACGGCTCCGGCGTGTTGCTCGGTGATGATGAGCGGCCGTTGCCGAACAGTTCGGTGAGGATTAGGAAGTCGCGACCAGGATCGAAGACGCGATTCGGGTCGGCGCCCTTGATCAGCCAGTTGTAGCCGTTGAAGTTCGCCATGTAGTGCGACGGCAGCAGGATGGCGTTGTCGCCGCTGGCGTTCAGCTTGCCAAGCGTGGCATACACGACTCGCGCCTCGGGCAGCACCACGCCGCTTTCAGTGCGAAAGTCGCGAATGACGAACTCGTGCCGCTCGAGCGCGGCGCCTGGTTGCGGGGCGGGCTGCGCCGCGGAGAGCGTTGCGGCCAGCAACGGGAGCAGGGCCGCGAGGGTAATCCAACCAAGGCAGCGACTCTTCATCACAGCCCGAGAGCTTAGTCGAATGGGGTGGATGAAAGAAGACACTGTTCTACCTGGCCGGCGAGAACAGGAGAATGCCGGGATTGGGAATGTCCGAGCTATAGCTGGAACAGTTCTGAGGGCTCGCAGCCGTCTGCGATACCGATGTCACGCCACGAGCGTTCCAGGCGGCAAGCGCGGCCGGGCTGAGCCTCGCAAAGTAATTTTCGGTCTTGCTGTCGTCGCCGTCGCTGACGGCCACGTCGAAGTTGCTCGAGAAGTACCAGGCCGGATTCGGCGCGGGCACCTGGCCGGTGCCCACCATCGCCGCATAGCCCATCATCTCTCCCGCATTCAGGTGCCGGCCGAGGAGTCCGGCTGCGAAGTTGAGGTGGAAATATCGGAGGGCTGTCGCGCTGCCATCACAAGTCAGGTGTACTGTCCGGCCGCGATCCTGCTGGTCGGGACTCGTGTCGCTCGATTTCTGGCTGACGGTGCCCGCGCAGGCAGCGAAGATCTTCAGCTGATCGTTGGTGCTGAAGTTCGTGGACGTCGGCCAGAAATAGTTCTTGGCGCTGTTGGGCGAGTTCGGCGCCGGGAACGGATGCCCCACGCACGAATTGAACAGAGACACCGCGTTCACGGTTTCGGGGTCAACGATGTTCTGCAGTTCGACGCGCGTGGAGCTCGGCGAGGTCGCGCCGTGACACGCGGACGCTGCGAGCGCCAGCAGACACACGGGCGCGAACGACACCACCCCCCTCAGACGGCTGCCGCCTCCCCCGAGGATGCGAGTCACTGAGCCGCGATTATTGCATGCGCTTGAAACCGACGTGCGATTTCAGCGCTCTTCGGTGCGCTCGACCTTGATGCCGGTGTCGGCTTCAAGCGTCGCGAGCGCCATGGAGAAGTTCCCCTTGTCCAACCGAACGATCTCGAACTTGCCCTTCCCTGACGCGTCGGCGTACTGGATCGTCACGAAGTGCTTCTTCGATTTTGTGAACAGCAGCGGCCAGGCCAGCAGCAGGCCCGCACCGTAACGCGGCTTCGCCGTTCGTTCATAAAGGATTGACTTGACCTTGCCGAACGGGATCTCGAACGCGGCGCGGCCGCCGCTTTCGAATCTGAGGACCTTGGCCTTCGTGTCGGATATCAGCACGCCTTCCACCTCTTGCGCCTTGCCGTCATCCTTCGGGACGACCAGATTCGCGTTGATGAAACGGCCATCGGCCAACACGCCTGCCGACATTCCGGTGAACACCACCACCAGGACGGCGGCGGTCGCGCGAATTGCAGAACCCTTCAACATGGCATCCTCCTGGCACGGGCCCGCGCCGCTTCCGAAGACGAAGCGACTGAAGGTTCACACTCTGCGGGTACTTTCGAGTCTAGCTCAGGAGACCCGATGGGCACCTATCCATGTCTCGAAGGCAGCCTGATCCTTGAAGGCCTTGATGCGTCGACGATTCGGGATCATCTGGCGGCCGTCATGCGTGCGGCGAGCGTGATGACCGATCGGCTGTACTTGGCGATGGCGGCCGCATCGATGGCGCCTGGACCGCGATCGCCGAGATTGTGGAACAAGCCGTTGCCGCCTATGAGGGAGACGTAGCGTCCGCCGCCTCTGTGAACGGCTTCTGCTTCGCCACCGGGCACTTGCCCGCGCGGAGTGCGTCGCGACACCGAGAGCCCGGACTCGCCCATCGCCTTCGTCAATATCGCGTCGATTTCGTCGTCGGCGGCCTGAAGCGTCATGCTTGGATCGACAGCGGCGCCGATGCTGGCTCCGAGGTGGACCCACGCGATCGCCTGCGTGACGCTACCGGGGCGTCGTTCGATGTAGGCGTTGATCCCTGCGTGCCCCAACTCGTGACCGCTCGATGCCACAAATGAGATCGACCTTTGCGGCTGCATCGCGCGCAGCGCCCGCATCGTCTCGAGCCACACCGCGATGCCGCCGCCCCGCTCGCTGGCGCACCAGTACCAACCGCTGCGAGGTGTCATGATCACCAACGGTGACAGGGCTGGATCGGCGCCCTGGATTGACGTGGTGACGTTATTCGCCGTCACAGGCGTGCGCGCCACATGTGCGATCAACGTGACATCCACACCACGCGCAGCCTGCGTCGTCAGCCACGCGGCCTCGTCGCTCGAGACCTGCAGCACGGGCGGACCGAACGGCTCCCGGAACGAATCGGCGTTACTCGGGCACAACCCGGACTTTCTGCCTTGCGTCACCGCCACGATGCCTTTGCAACGACCCGCACGCCGCAGCTCACCAAGAGGGCCTGCCCCGGCCGCGTTCACCGCGGTTTGCGTCAGCACGATCTCTGGGTTGGCGTCCGGCGTTCCCAGCCGCCCGCGAATGCCTTGCGCATCGGTAAAGGCCGCATCGAACAAAGGGACGCCGTCGATGGTGCGGTCGCCCACGCGAAGCATCGTGGTGATCGGATCGACTCGGCTCAGCGCGAACGGTTCAAGGCTCGGCGACAGGCCCGCCTGTCTCACGTGCTCGGCGAGCCAGTCACCGGATGCATTGTCAACGGCCGTTCCGGTACGGTGAAAGCCTTGTGCCTCGAATTCCGCAATGAGAGTGCGGACTCGGCGAGCCACACCGTCCAGGTCGACAGTCTGCGCCGCAGCACGGCGAACGCCCGCCACCGCCGCGAACGAACCGGCGAACGCACTACACAGCCATTCGCGACGCGTGCGCTTCATAAAACGGCGTTCACTTCGGGCCGGTCGGAAATGGCTGCTCGGGAAGCGCATTCGTGTTCTGGAAGTCCGAGATGAGCCACTGCCCCGCCTTCTTGGTGAACACCAACGTCTGGAGCCCCTCACGCGGTTCAGGGATACCCGGCGGCGTTCGTGCCCCCGTCATCGCCCAGCGCGCGTGAGCGATGGCGATGTCCTTGCTCAAGAAGCGCACCTGCACGTCCGTCATCGTGAGCGTGCTCTGGCTGAAGACATAGACGAAACCGGCCGCCAGCTTGCTCTCCAGTTCCGCACGCCCTTTCCACCACCATCCGACGACGTTGACGACGTTGCAGTCGTGAGTGAACAGGGCGGCGTACGCCTTGGCATCGTGACGGGACCACGTCTCTCCCTGACGGCTCGCAACTGCTCGGATCTCCTGTTCGTCCTTCTTGTTCTGAGCAGAAGCGGGCGCCGCACCCGCGACAGCGATCACCGCGACCATGAGCAGTACAGACCAGACGCTGCGATTCATCGGATGACCTCCCCGTTGCGATGCTGACCGATCGTTTATTCGGCTTTGTGCGCTTCCATGTCGATCTCGATCATCTGCCCCGGCAAGGCCAGCCCTTTCACTTCGAGCCACGTGCCGGTTGGAAACTGTTTCTTGTAGATCGTGTTGCGATACCCCGCCACCTTGATGAACCCTGCCATGTCGGTCGTGTAGATGTTCTCGGCCACCACGTCGTCCAGCGTGTAGCCGTAGTGCTTCAGGATCTTCTAGAGATCGGCGTAGCAGTTCTTCATCTGCTGCTCGAGATCTCCGGCGGCGACGAGGGTGCCCTTGTCGTCCATGCTGACGGCACCGGAGATCTTGAGGTCGTGGCCGATCCGGACCGCGTGCGTGTATCCGTACTGCTTCTCAACCTCCGGGCGCAGCATGAAGTATTCAGGCTTTTCGGGTTGAGTCGCTTTCGGCGCAGGTTCCTTGGCCTGCGTGCAGGCCAGAGATACAGCGGTCACGACCAGCAACAGCGCAATTCTCATCCTCAATCTCCCTCCATGGTCCATGTTTGGACGAATCAACTCAGCGTGCGAATCCGGTGCGACTCGCTGTCGCCCACGTAAAGAACTCCGCGCCCATCAACAAGCACTCCATGGGGCCGTGACAGTGCGCACTTCGCGGGATCAGGCTCAGGCCCGTTTCCCCGCTGACCTGTTCCGAGCACGGTGGTGATGATGCCCGTCCTCACGTCGACGGCACGGATGACGTGATTTTCCGTGTCGGCAACATACAGCACGTCGCGCGCCCACGCGAGGCCTTTTGGGCCGCCAAGCGTGGCCTTGCGAGCATCGCCGCCGTCGCCGGCATATCCCTGCGCGCCGGTTCCCGCGACGTGATGAAGGGTGAGAGATTTACCATCGACGCGATAGATCGCATTGCCCTCTCGGAGGGCCAGGTAGATGTCGCCGGTCGAATCGAACACGATCGTCCTCGGGCCGTTCAGCGGCGTCCCTTTCAATGGAGCACCTTCAGGCGTTGGCTGCCTGTCGCCGGTGCCACCCATGGTGTCGATGATTCCAGTCGAGAGCTCGATTCTGCGGATGCGGTGATTGCCAATGTCACACACCAGGAGAAAGCGCCTGCTCGGATCGACGGCGATGCTGTGCGGCTGACGCAGTTGCGCGTGCGACGCTGGACCATCGTCGCCAGAAAAACCGGCACTTCCGGTGCCGCAAAACGTCGAGATGGTGCGGGTCTTCGCGTCGACCTTCCGAATCACATGATTGTCGCGCTCGGCGATGTAGAGGTTGCCGATCGCATCGAACTGAATTTCATGCGGCATGTTGAGCGACGCATCGATGGCCGATCCACCGTCACCCGAATACCCCTTCTGTCCGTTGCCCGCCACGGTCTCGATGCGACGCGTCTGGAGATCGATTCGACGAATCCGCTGGTTGTCGAGATCGCAGAAGTACAACTGCCCATCGGGGCCGATCGCGAGGCCGTAGGGATTGTTGACCTGCGTCTCGGAATATCCGGGCACGCCCGTGCCGACAAGCGTCCGCACCGTCGGGCCGGCGGACGCCATCCGCGACTGCGCGGAGAGCACGAGAAGCATCTTCAAGACGCTGCGGCGATGCATCATGGAACGCCCCATCGCGCTTTGGCAGGCTACGCGCCGAGCTGACTGGCCAGGTGGTTGAAGTCGGTCGCCGACACGTCCACGGACGCATCGGCCTTCAAGTCCGGTTTGCCGTCCGGCCCGTACTCGAGCGGCCTGGTCACAAAGGCGGTAGCCAGTCCTAGTGCCTTTGCCGCTCGCAGGTCACCCAGATGAGCCGCGACCATCATCACCTGTGCAGGTTGCAGATCGAGAAATTCCGCCGCGCCCAGATAGACCTCTCGATCGGGTTTGTAATGGCGAACCAGTTCAGCGCCGAGAATGCAGTCCCAGGGAAGGCCGGCAAATTTCGCAAGGTCGGTCATCAGCGAAATGTTGCCGTTGGACAGCGGCGCGATGATGAATCGTTTCTTCAGCCGCGTCAGTCCGCTGACGGCATCAGGCCATGGCCGCAACCGATGCCAGGCGCGATTGAGCATGTCCGTCTCGGACTCCGAGAGCCCGGACATCTTGAAGTCGACGAGCAACTTGTCGAGCGTCATTCGATGCAGCCGATCGAGTTTCGTCCACGGCAGCTCGCCCGTCCGCACGCGGTTCATGCTGGGCGCATAGCCCGCGCGCCACGCGTCGGCGAATTTCGCGCCGTCCACGGACAAGCCTTTTCGCTTCGCCAGCTGCTCGACTTCAAGTGCGACCGAAGTTCGCCAGTCCACGACGGTCCCAAAGGTGTCGAAGACGAGCGCCTTGACCGAGGACAACTGAGGAGCATTGGCCGGTGCGCCGCTCTGTGGCGCGCCAGACGCATACGCCACCAGAGCCCTGGCCCCGATCATCGTCATCATGCCCGCCTGCAAGACTCTTCGGCGCGACAGCGTGGTCAGCGATCGTGTCATATGCCCTTCCGTGATGTTCGGCCGAACGAGACGCTACTGCACGCCCGCGGCTTTTTGCTGGGCGGCGAGAACGGCCTGAAACATCGCCTCGACGAGATCCAGTTCCGCCTTGTACCCTGCCGGATCGATGAACGGATTCGGACCGCCCTTGCCCAGCTTCGCGTACTTGTCTTCCAGGTTGTACATCGCCGGATGTGACGCCAGCGGAACGTCGCATGGCAGCGACCGCACCAGCTTGAAGGAGCGCCTGAACTCGTCCGCCATCTGCGGCACGTCAGCATTGTTCACGAGCTTGAAGCCAGGATTGACGCCCAAGCTGCCGATGATCACGACGTCGTACGATCGATCGCCCTCGCGCACCTTGAGTGTCCACGTCGTACAGCCTCGGGTATGACCCGGCGTGAGATGGGCAACGAGCGTCGTGCCGCCAAGCGTGACCGTGTCGCCATCGTGCAGGACCCTGTCGATCGGATGCTCCTTGCCACCGGGCCTGATGCCCTGAAGAGCCGGGACGTCCTCGGCCATGGTCATTACTTGCGCGCCGGTGAGTTGCTTGACCAGCGCATCGCCCTCCTGATGATCGCCATGTGCGTGGCTGCCGAGCAGAATCTTGGTATCCGAGAACTTGAAGCCCAAATCCTCAACGGACTTTTGCAGCACCGGAACATTGCGCTCGTATGAGCTGTTGATGAGGATGTTGCCTTGCGGTGTAACGATGAGAAACGACGCCAGGCTTTGCGTGCCTACGTAGTAGACATTACCGATCACCTTGTGCGGCGGAAACTGCGAGGTCTGCGCATCCGGGCCGCCAAGGTTTCGCCGGAAGAGTTCTTCCTGCGTCCACGTGCGTCCGTTGATCGTCACCTGAGCCGACGGCAATCGGGCTGCACTCGATCCGGCCTGCGCGCTGAGTGACGGGCTCAGTGAGGCAACGAGCATCGCGACCAGAGCGACACCACGAGCCAGTGGCAGACATCTACGCGCGTATGGCTTGATCGTTCCCACTGTCATTGAGACCTCCGCATCCCGATTGCCTTTGGATATCCACTCCCGACTGCAAGAACCGTGACTCGTTCGACGAAGTCGCTCTTAGCGTGCGCATAGGCCTCACGTGATTCGGGGTCGTTGCCGGTGAAGCGCATGGCCAGGGCACGCTTCAACTCTTCGTATTCACGAGCCGTTTCGGGATGATCGCGCAAGTAGTCGCGAAAGGCCAGCGTTCGTTGCTCTTCCTGCCCGCCTCGCTCGACGACATGCACGTGATGGGTGTGCGGCCACCGCGCCGGCCGATGAAAGAACGGACAGACCGCATCGTCGGCATGCGGGACATGCACGTACCCGAGCGCCTGCAGGCAGTCGCCGTAAGTCGCGGCCGGCTGAAGCACCGCAACCGACACCTGGATATCGATGATCGGTTTGGCACTGAGACCTGGAATTGCCGTTGAGCCATGATGGTCAATGCGCAAGGCCAGTCCTTGAAGCGCGGACCAGAGCCGCGTGGCTTCGATTTCGAACGCGACGGGCCAGTGAGGATCGTACGGGACGATCTCGATCCCATGTTGTTGATCCGGCATTTAAGAGATCCTCCTAACTAGCCTTGGTGATTTCATAACGAAGCTCACCCATTCCTGTGCCCATCTGATGAATTGACACGCTCAGCCCCGCCTTCGTCTCTGACTACGGCGGACAAGCGCGAGCGTCGTCATCGGCTTCCCAATGCGAGTGGACTATCGTCATCGCCGAATAAACGGGCGGAGCAACCCAACCAGCGTGAAGAGGCCCATATAGACGAAGACGGCAAGGCCCAGCACGGCCAGCCAGTATCGGAACGGATTCGACGCCCGGCGATATCGGCTGACGGGAGGTGCAAGCGCGGTTCCGGTTCGCAGCGCCGCGACCAGCAGATACACCGCGTAGGCAGTGACGACCAATACCACCAGCGCGCCGATAATCGCTCCGAGACTCATTTGCGCATCCTATAAAGGTCCCGTCAAGGGCGACTGATGCGTTATTGACCGGCCGCAGCGCCATTACCCCCGTTCGTTGGTGCACCGGTTGACTGCAGCGGCAAGAGCAATGCTTCGTGTCATTCAGACCGGCACCGATCCGCCTGGCTAACGCTCTGCCGCTCAGCCGCGGCGGCTCTCAGCATTGCACCGCCGCCGTCGGCTGCGAGCCGAGGTCAGGGGGCACCAGCTTTAGGTTGCGCAGTCGCCCGCTCCGGCTCCGCAGTTACAGAGTAGGGCAACCCCTTAAGCAGAAGCCAGAGGCCCAAAGTGAGCTCAAAGAA
>CAZBYY010000011.1:0-27452 GCA_964495855.1 uncultured Acidobacterium sp.
ATCGTCGTCGTGGCCGCCGCCGGCAACATGGGCAAGGCCGCCAACGGCAAGCCGCAGTACGGCGCGATTCAGTCGCCGGGCAACGCACCGTGGGTCCTCACCGTTGGCGCGTCGAGCACGATGGGCACGACCGATCGTCGCGACGACACGATGGCGTCCTACAGCTCGCGCGGCCCGACGATGTATGACTTCGCCGCCAAGCCGGACCTGGTTGCGCCCGGCAGCGGCACCGTGTCGCTCAGCGTGCCGAACAGCACGTTCTACACGACGAAGTCCGCGTACCTCGTGGCCGGCAAGGTGAAGGGCCTGAGCTACCTGCCCTACCTCACGCTGAGCGGCACGAGCATGGCCGCGCCGGTGGTGTCGGGCACGGTTGCACTGATGCTGCAGGCGAACCCGAACCTGACGCCGAACATGGTGAAGGCGATCCTCCAGTTCACCGCGCAGGTCTACAACGGCTACGACTTCCTGACCCAGGGTGCCGGGTTCCTCAACACCCTCGGGGCGGTCCGGCTGTCACGCTACTTCGCCGTCGGCCACAAGGGCGACGAGTACCCCAACATGAAGGCGTGGAGCAAGCACATCTTCTGGGGCAACCGTCGCGTTCGCGGCGGCGTGCTCACGCCTGGCGGCACAGCCTGGCTGCCGAATGTGCAGTGGGGTGCGACGCGCACGCCGACCGGCCAGAACATCGTGTGGGGTGAGAACTGCGCCGACGCCAGCTGCGACAACATCGTCTGGGGCAACAACATCGTGTGGGGCGCCTCGGATCCGAACGACAACATCGTGTGGGGCAACACCGACGGCGACAACATCGTGTGGGGCAACAGCGATGGCGACAACAGCGTGTGGGGCAACAGCGCGGACGACAACATCGTGTGGGGCAACGATTGCGGCGGCGCCGATTGCGACAACATCGTGTGGGGCAACTACGACGCGACCGACAACATCGTGTGGGGCAACGCCGAAGGCATCGACAACATCGTGTGGGGCAACTCCACATCGGCGGACAACATCGTGTGGGGCAACAGCAACGGCGCCGACAACATCAGCTGGGGCAATTCGGCCGGCGATGGCGACAACTACGGCGACGACACTGCTGAGATCCTGTCGTTCGATCCGACCGTGTTCGAGGACCTCTTCGACATACCGCTCTTCACCGCAACGCCAAGCAGCGGAGGTGTCCAGTGATCGCCACCCTCAGCATGCAGACGACGCGAGCGACGGCGATGACGCGCACGCAGACCGCCGTCACGACCACCAACTGGAAGGAAGGCCTTCCGGTCTTCGCAGGCAGCAACTTCAGCCTGCGCGAACTGCGGCTTGAAGATGCGGCATCGCTGCTGGCGATGCTGACGACCGAAGAGGTCGCGCGCTTCATCTCGCCGCCGCCGACGACGGTCGAAGGCTTCGAGCGGTTCATCATGTGGACGCAGCGCGAACGCCAGGCCGGCAACTACGCGTGCTTCGCGATCGTGCCCGAGGGCATGACCACGGCGATCGGCATCTTCCAGGTGCGGTCGCTCGAGACCGGGTTCCAGACCGCCGAATGGGGCTTCGCGATGGGTTCGTCGTTCTGGGGCACGGGCATTTTCTCCGAGGGCGCGCGCATGATCATCGACTTCGCGGTCGACACGATCGGCGTGCAGCGTCTCGAAGCCCGCGCCGCCGTGAGCAACGGCCGCGGCAACGGTGCGCTGCGCAAGATTGGCGCAGTGCAGGAATGCGTGTTGCGCCGTTCGTTCGTGCGCAACGGCGTGACGCATGACCAGGTGCTGTGGGGCATCCTCGCCGACGACTGGCGCTTGCAGCGCCTGTCGCAGCGCCCGGTGATCAACTAGCTGACTGTCTCGTTACTCGTAGGCCCGGGCATTTCCAGGGGTGCCCGGGCCCCTTTTTTGTACGCCACGAAGGTCACGAAACACAGCGTCTGCCAAAGCACACGAAGAATTACACTCAAACCGTGAGCGAGTGGCGAACCATCAAGCTCGATCGCGGCGATCTCGGCCTGCGGGTCGATCGAGTGCTGCTCCGTCACTTGCGTGATGAAAAGGGCGTATCCCGCAACCGCATCCAGAAGTGGATCGATGCAGGCGACGTCCTGGTCAACGGCGTCGCCGCTGATCGAGCGTCACGGCGGGTGCAAGCGGGCGATGACGTGCGCGTCCGCCCGAGCGGGTTGATCGCGCGGCAAAAGCCGCGGGCGGAGGCCATCCCGCTCGATGTTCTCTACGAAGACGACGATCTGCTCGCGATCAACAAGCCTGCGGGACTCGTCGTCCATCCCTCCTACAAGCACGCGGCCGGAACCTTGATCAATGGTGTCCTCGCGTTGGCGCACGCGTGGCCGGCGGGATCCGCCCCTGCGCTCCTCGGCAGGCTCGACAAGATGACGAGCGGCATCGTGATTGTGACCAAACGAGCCGAAATCCATGCGGCGCTGCAACGCGCGTCAGCCGCTCGGCGAGTCGACAAGGATTACCTCGCCATTGTGTTCGGCAAGCCTTCGCCGGCAAGAGGCACCATCGATCTCGCGCTCGATCGCGATCCGTGGGATCGCCGTCGCATCACCGTCACCGATCGCGGCGGCCAGCCATCGATCACGAAATACCAGCGCCGCTCCTCGCATGGCGGCTACGCCCTCGTGCAATGCCGGCTGATCACGGGACGCACGCACCAGATCCGCGTGCACCTGGCTGCAAAGGGCTGGCCGATCGTGGGCGATGCGACCTACGGCAGCAAGAACAGCGTGGCGTTTCCGCGCCAGGCGTTGCACGCGTGGCGTGTCGTCATGCGTCAGCCGCGCACAGGGCGGGAGCTCACGCTCGAGGCCCCCCTGCCGCCAGACATGCAAGGGCTGGCCGCGGAGTTAGGATTGGCGCTATGACGCCGGCCACCGCTCGCGTGCGCGGCCTCCTCGACACGCAGCCACGCATCTCGCTTGCTACGCTGCCGACTCCGGTCACCGACGCCGTTCGGCTTCGCGAGGCACTGGGCGGCGCGCGGTCGTGTCCTCGCATCTTGATCAAGCGCGACGACCTGACCGCGCTTGGCCTCGGTGGGAACAAGGCGCGCAAACTGGAATACCTCGTCGCCGACGCCAGACAGTTGGGCGCGACCACCCTCGTGACCACCGGGGCGGTACAGTCGAATCATGCGCGCATGACGGCCGCCGCAGCCGCCATCGCCGGCATGAGGTGCGTGCTCGTGCTCACGACGACGGAGGATGAACCGGAAGTGAGCGGTAACCTGCTCCTCGATCGCCTGTACGGCGCTGAGATCCGCCTCGTTCCCTCGATCGATCCGATGTTCGCGGTTGGCCATGACGAAGCCGTGGTCACGCAAGTGGTCGAGGAAGAAAAAGCGAGCGGACGCGTCCCCTATGTGATTCCCGTTGGTGGCTCGAGCGGCGTTGGCGTGTTGGGGTACATCGGCGGCACCGCGGAGCTCGTCGATCAGTTGGCTCAGCAGGACGTGCGACCTTCACGTCTTTATTACGCGAGCGGATCCAGGGGGACCCAGGCCGGCTTGACCTTCGGTGCAAAACTCTGCGCGGCGCCGTATCAGGTGTACGGCGTAGCGGTCAGCGGCGGCGAACCAGAGAAGCGTGAACGCGCCAAACGGATCGCGGACGAAGCTGCGGTCCGGCTCGGCATCAGCGAGCGCCTCAAGGCGCATGATCTCTTCACCGACCAGGGCTACATCGGTCAGGGTTATGGCATCCCGACGCGCGAAGCACTCGACGCGATCTCGCTGCTCGCCCGGACCGAGGCGATACTGCTCGATCCCTGCTACACGGCAAAAGCGATGGCGGCATTGATCGATCATGTGCGCCGCGGGCAGCTCGCGCCGGACGACACGGTCGTCTTCCTGCACACCGGTGGAATGCCGGCCCTGTTCACGTCAGGATTTCGTTCGGCGTTCGGCGGGTGAAGACCCAACGCTACAGCGAGAAGTTGGGCCGAGGGCCGATCCAGTCCAGATTGATCTTCGCAACACGCGCGGATTCTTCGAGGCGGTCCCATTGCCTGGCCAACCCGTCGAGCATCTGCTGGAGGCGCCGCTTTTCTTGCGCGTTGGCGGACTGCACGGTCGGATTCGCACTCGCCGTCGCATCAGCAGTCAACTGCTCGTAACGCGTGTGCGCGCGCGCAGCTTCTGTGCGAATGAACTCCGCGCGCCCGCGCCAGTGCTCCTCGGGCTGCGTGGCACCGGAGTCTGCAGCGACCTTGGCTTGGCTTCGTTCAACGATCTCTTCGGCCGTCACAGGCTTGCCGAGAGACGCGCTCATGAAGCCCGTGGTTGCGGGCTCGGCGCCTGCGCTTGCTGCGGCCTGGCCAAGGTCGGCATTGGTGTATGTCTTCGCCGCCTTCTTGCCTGTCGTGCGATCAGCTTCTGTCTTTCTCGCGAGATCGCCCAGCGGAAGTTCGCCCTGTTGTTGCGCGGCCGCGCCGCTCGCGGCAGTGAAGACGAGGCACGCGGTCATAGCCAGCAGTCGCACTTACTGCTCCATCCAACCGGATACGTTGTTCACGTATGTAATCGCACCAGCGGTCGTAGTTGTCGTCGTCGTTGAAATCGCGCCCAGCGTGCCGTTGTAGGTAATGGTGGGATTACCGGAGATCGAGTTGGCCGTCACCGTGTTCGACGTGCTGGTGACATTTTGAACGGTCACGCGTCCCTGGAATTCCGGGTTTCCCGAAATCGACAGCTGCTCACGAACGAGGATCTGGCCTTCAACGCTCGTTTGGTCGTCGTCGAGGTCCGAGTTGCCTGCCAGCAGCAGGTCCTTGTCGGTCACGAACTGAATCTTCGACGCGTTCTCGGGCGTGAACTTCGGCGTGCCGGTGATACGGATGTCGCCGGTGGCGATAATGGACAGGGCGAGGTTGGTTGCGTTCTTGCCGCTGCCGCCGCCATTGGGACTGCCCGACACCGTGGCGTTGCCCTCGACGTAATACGTAGCCGAAGACGCCGTGTTGCCCGTGATCGACCACGTGCCGTTGGCGTAGGACCAGCCGGTGCTCTTGCAGGCGTTCGTCGTGCAATTGGTCCACGTCCCGTTTTGCAGTGTCTGCACCGTGCCGCTGCTGCTCAGCTTGTAGTCTGCAATCGACAGGTAATCAGACGCGTGCACGTCGGGCACATTGACGGTCGGCCGTCCGCCACCCTGCGCGCCGCCGGCATGCCAATTCTGGTTGGCCGTAAACGTCCCTGACGCCGTCGCATCGACGGATACATTTGCGGCGTTGCCGCTCATCGTGAAGTTACCGTTCGCGTGCACCGTTCCGGACGTGCCCTGGATGGTGAAGTTGCCGGTTGCCGTGAGGTCGCCGTTCACGAGCAAGGCCGGGTTGGACAACGTGGTGGTGGTCGTCGTCGTGTAGTTCTGCGTGTCGACGGTTTCGATGATGCGCGCGAGCTTGATGGTGGTTCCGTTGGGCCCGTAGCCGATCGCCTGGAGGATCACGCGATCGTTCGTGTTGCTGTAGGCGCTTCCATCCTCGCCCATCGTGGCCCGTTGGGTCGCGGTCAGCGGCGTTTCGTACAGCGTGTCGTTATCGTCGTCGAGAATCGACACGGTGTAGGAGTACTGGTTGTTCGCGTCGACGTAGTACGGGCCGTTCCCCAGCAGGAACGACAAGCTGCCGTTGTCGGCGTTGACCGCAGCGCTGGCATTCGAGGCATCGACGGCCCCGTCTGCGCCCTTGATCCAGTCGGTCGATGTATCGGCCAGCACTGCAACGAGGGCGCGATTCAGTCCCGCTTCGGCCGCCGCGCGGGCGCCGGCGAAATACACTTCATTCGTCGCCATCTGCGCTTCCACCTGGCCCGTGAGCGCGAACCCGGTCGCCAGGCCTGACAGCACCAACATCAGCAGCAGCACGACGATGAGCGCGATGCCGCGCTCCGACGATGGGTTCATGTAATGGGTCTTCATCTTCCCCTCACCCTGATAGTGGACATCAGCGCTCGTGTGGTTGGCGTGCCGGACGTCGCGTTGAGGGTTCGCGTACGAATCGTGATCGTGGTGCGGACGTAGAAAATGTTTCCTGCGCCGTCTGCAGTGGTCCAGGCGCTCCCATCAGACTTCAAATAGCTGAACTGCAAATCTTCGATAACGGCATCCGTGCGCGTCGTCGACGACACGTTGGCCCCTACGTCCTGAAACTGGATCTCCTTCAGGGTCGTGTTCAGCGAGATGTTCACGTTCTCGTTCTTCTGCGTGCAACCAATCACCGACGAGCCGCCGATCAGGCCGTCCGGCGGGTTGTCGTCGGACTGCAGGGCGATGTCGTTGTTCACCGAATCGCCGTTTGGATCGGGAGTGATCGCTTGGTAATTCGTGTTGGCCGCCGGGCAGGACGAGGTCGTGACGTTGAAGGGATTGTTGCCGACGCTGCGCAGGTAGCGCCCGATCCACTCGAGCGCGTAGCGCGCTTCCTGCTCGCCGACCGAATCTTCGAGCTGCTTGCGATAGCCGTTCTGGATTTGCGCCGTGATCGCCACGGCTCCGCCCAGCACGACGACCGTCATGGTCGACGCGACCAGCAATTCCATCAGCGTGAAGCCGCGTTGGTCTTTGAGGTGCGTCATGGCTATGGGCTGCGAATGATGGTCGTGAGGTCGATCTGCGCGTTGGTGCGGCGATCGGACGTCGTCGGAATGATGCGGACCGTCAGCGTGCGCACCTTGGTCTGGCCGGTGATCGCCGCGATCTGCCAGCGGCGCTTGTAGCCGATGACCGACGTCGAGCCCGAGGTGACCGGGGTGTCGTAGTAGTTGGCCACGTCTGCGGTCAGCGATCCACCAACGTTGGTCACGGTGTTCGTGGAGAAATTCAGGTTGACCAGCTCGTCGATCTTGGACTGCGCGAGGCGCACGGCCGCTGTTTCGTTGCGACCCAGCATCTGCATGCGCAGGGTGATGGCCATCAACTCCGCGAGCGAGACGAGCGCCACGGTCAGAATCACCATCGCGATCAGGACCTCGACGATGGTGAAGCCGCGATCGTCAGTAGGTCGCAAAGTTCACCTGCCCGGTGGTGGAGACCGTCATCGTTCGCGATGAGTAATTCCCATAGGTGACCGTGATGGTGGCCGGCAGCGATCCGCTCGACACGGTGAAATTGCCGCGGCTGTCGACGGTGAAGATCGGCGGCGATCCGTAGGTGACCTGGGCCGGCACCGCGAACACACCGCTGTCGTACGTCTGGGTCGTACTGCACCGATTCGATGCGTTGTCGATCGTCGTGTTGCCGGTGACTTCCAGGATGCGAAACTGGCCGGTAGACGGGCAGTCAAAACGCACCTTGAAGGTCTTGTTGCGGCTGATCGCCTTGAGCCGCGCCTGGCGGATTTGCGACCCGATGAGCTCCGAAGTGGTCCAGACCGCGTTCCGGCGAGTCGCCTCTTGCAGCGTCGGGATGCCCATGGCCGAAAGGATGCCGATGAGCGCCATGACGACGAGCAACTCGATCATCGTGAAGCCTCGGCTGGAGCGCATGCCTTCCGTAGAGCAAGAGGTACACCACTGTCTGGATTCGCATCTAACGTGTTGAATCATCATGACTTGATGCGCGTCTTTGACCACCAAAGATCGCTCCGCTGTTCCAAAGCGAGGCATTCACTTACGAAATCGTAACGGCTCTGGACCTGCCAGCCCGTATTGGCGGAAAGCCGAGGTGCCGCCAGTTTATGATCGATAGTTCCGATGAGCTATTCCGGCGTCCGTGTTGCACTGTGTTCTTTCGCAATTTGTCTGGTCAGCGCAACAGCCGCCGTGGCGCAGCCCGCGCCCGTCCCGCCTGAAGTCGTCTCGCGAGATGCCAACGGTCACGCCACCCTACGGGCCGTGCGGATCACGACGCCACCGCAGATCGACGGCAAGCTGGATGAGCAGATCTACAAGGACATCAAGCCTGCCAGTGACTTCATCCAGCAGGAGCCGCTCGAAGGCCGTCCGGCGACCGACACGACGGAAGTGTGGGTGCTGTTCGACAACAAGAACGTGTACGTCGCCGCACGGATGTACGAGCAGGATTCGTCGAAACGCGTCACGAGCGACATGCGGCGCGATGCCAGCAACATGTACAACAACGATCACATCGCGGTGTTGTTCGACACGTTCAACGACCGCCGCAATGGGTTCGGGTTTTCGTCGAATGCGCAAGGCGGGATGTTCGACTGGCAGGTCACCAACGATCAGCCGAGCAACAACTGGAACGGCTTGTGGGAAGTGAGAACCGCTGATTTCGACGGTGGATGGACCGCGGAGTTCATCATCCCGTTCCGCTCGATGCGCTTCAAGGAAGGCGCCACGGAGTGGGGCGTCAACTTCCGGCGCATGGTGCGCTGGAAGAACGAGCTGACGTTTCTTTCCCAAGTGCCGATTGCGTGGGGACGGCGCGGACTGTCGAAGGTATCGTCGGCGGGAACCCTGGTCGGCATCGAGTCGCCGACGCACCTTCGGAATCTCGACGTGAAGCCGTACGCGCTTGCGTCATCGACGACGAACAATCATGCGACACCGCCGCTGCGTAATGACGGCAACGCGGAGTTCGGCATCGATGCCAAGTGGGGCATTACGCAATCCGTCGTCACCGATTTCACCTACAACACGGACTTCGCGCAGGTTGAGGACGACGAGGCGCAGGTGAACCTGACGCGGTTCAGCGTGTTGTTTCCAGAGAAGCGCGACTTCTTTCTGGAAGGACAGGACGTCTTCAACTTCGCCGGCTCCGGCGCCAACCAGGGCGGCGGCTCGCAGGGGCCGACGGCCATTCCCAACACCGGCGGCAGCGGCGGCGGCAGCAGCAACGTGACGCCGATCGTGTTCTTCAGTCGGCGCATCGGCCTGCAGAACAACCAGGTGATCCCGATTCTCGGCGGCGGGAGGCTCCTCGCCCGCGGCGACGGGTTCCAGGTCGGCGCGATCCAGATGCACACGGACGCAGTGGCCGGCGCGTCGGTCCCGTCCACGAATTTTTCGGTCTTTCGCGCGAACAAGGACATCCTGAAGCGCAGCCGGATCGGGATGATCGCGACGCGCCGCTCGCCAGGCGTGCGAAGCGACGACACCCTCACTTACGGCGTCGACACGCAGCTCAATCCGCTCGAGGAACTCGCCATCAACGGTTACTGGAGCGCGACGGGATCGTCGCAGGCGCGCAGCAGCTATCGCGGGCAGGTCAACTGGAATGCCGATCGCACCGGCCTCCAGCTCGAGCACCTGTTCGTGGGCAGCAGCTTCAATCCTGAGATCGGGTTCCTTCGTCGGTCCGCCTTCCGGCGGTCGTACGGACAGGCGCGATTCAGCCCGCGTCCGAAGCAGTGGAAGAGCGTGCGCAAGTTGTATTACGAGGGCAGCTACGACTACTTCGAGAATGCCGCGGGCCATCCGGAGTCACGAGAAGCGCAAGTGGCCACGCGCGCCGAGTTGGCGAATGGTGACCAGTGGGCCGTCGAGTATTCGAAGATGTTCGAGGCGCTGCCGGCGCCGTTCACGGTCACAAGCGGCGTGCTGATCCCCGTTGGCGCGTACCAGTTCCAGCAAACCAAGATGCTGTACACGAGTTCTCCGCAGCGGCCATTGTCGGGCACCGTGATCCTGACCTACGGGGGCTTTTACGGCGGCACACTGAAAGAGATCACCTGGCGCGGCCGCGTCGAGTTCGGACCGCGCTTTTATGCGGAGCCGACGCTTTCACTGAACTACTTCAACACGCCGTTCGGCAGCGGCGATTCGAACATCATCAGCTCGCGGCTGACGTACACGCTGTCGCCGCGGATGTTCGTATCGGCGCTGGTGCAGTACCAGTCGGCGACAGACTCGATGAGCACGAACGCGCGTTTTCGATGGGAGTTTCAGCCCGGCAGCGAGTTGTTCGTCGTCTATAGCGACGGACGCTCCACCACCGGGCCAGGATTTCCGTTCCTCGACAATCGCAGCATCGTCGTCAAGGCAACGAAGCTGGTGAGGTTCTAGCGACTGTGGCGGGTTACTCCTCCGCCATGAATGGGTACTTGTAGTCCGTCGGCGGCACCAGGGTTTCCTTCACGGTCCGGGCGCTGACCCAGCGGATCAAATTCAACTTCGACCCGGCCTTGTCGTTCGTGCCGGACGCGCGTGCGCCGCCGAACGGCTGCTGGCCCACGACCGCGCCGGTCGGCTTGTCGTTGATGTAGAAATTGCCGGCGGCGTGACGCAGTGCAGATGACGCCTCGATGATGGCGGCGCGATCGGTCGCGAACACCGATCCGGTCAACGCATACGGCGACGTTCGATCCACGATGTCCAGCGTTTCCGACCACTTGGCATCGTCATAGGCGTAGACCGACAGCACGGGCCCGAAGATCTCCTCGCACATCAGCCGGTAGCCGGGATCGGCCGACTCGATCAACGTCGGCTCGATGAAGTAGCCTTCGTCGCCCTTGCAGCCGCCGCCGGAAATCACCTTCGCATTCTTCTTGCCGTCGTCGATGTAGCTGCTGATCTTGTCGAACGACTTTCTGTCGATGACCGCGCCCATGAAGTTGCGGAAATCGCGGACGTCGCCGACCTTGATCTCCTTCATCATCGCCACCATGCGGTCGCGAATGTCGTTCCATCGGGACTTCGGCACGTACATGCGGCTGGCGGCCGAGCACTTCTGGCCCTGGAACTCGAACGCGCCGCGCACGGCGGCGACGGCAACGGCCTGCGGGTCAGCGGACGCGTGAACGACGATGAAGTCCTTGCCGCCGGTTTCGCCGACGAGCCGGGGATAGCCGCGGTACTTTCCGAGGTTCTCGCCAACCTTTTGCCACATGCTGTTGAACACGGCGGTACTGCCGGTGAAGTGAATGCCGGCCAAGTCGGGGTGATCGAGAATGACGTTCGAGATCGACACGGCGTCGCCCGGCAGGAAGTTGATCACGCCGGCAGGAAGACCCGCGGTCTCGAGGAGCCGCATCACGTAATAGCCGCTCAGCATCGCAGTGCTGGCGGGCTTCCACAAGACGGCGTTACCCATGAGGGCCGGCGCACCGGCGAGGTTTCCGCCGATCGCAGTGAAGTTGAACGGCGACACCGCGTAAATGAATCCTTCGAGCGGCCGGTACTCCATCTGGTTCCAGATGGCGTGCGTGCTGGCCGGCTGTTCGTCCAGCAGCTCCTGCGCAAAGGCGACGTTGAAGCGCCAGAAGTCGATCAGCTCCGAGGCCGCATCGATCTCGGATTGAAACGCAGTCTTCGACTGGCCCAGCATCGTCGCCGCGACAACCGTTGATCGCCAGGTCGTCGTCAGCAATTCCGCGGCGCGAAGGAACACGGCGGCGCGATCGTCGAACGACCAGCTCGACCACTCTTTCCGCGCTTTGACGGCTACCTCTGCGGCCTGACGCACGTGTTCGGGCGTGGCCTTGTGGAACTGTCCCAGCGTGTGACCGTGCTTGTGCGGCATGACGACGCGCTCGGTCTGGCCGGTGCGGATCTCCTTGCCGCCGATGATGATCGGGATGTCCACGGTTTCGGCGGCCATCTGGTTGAGTCGGGCCTTCAGCTCGGCACGAGCAGGCGTTCCGGGAGCGTACGAAAGGTTCGGATCGTTTTCGGGGTGCGGCACGCGTCGGCGGCCCGCGAAGATATCAGGCATCCCTCTATTCTAGCGGCTTGCCCGTGCCTTCATGCCGGATACAATTCGCCCGTGCGCAGGGTACTGATGCTCGTGTCGTGGCTGGCGCTGGCCCTGCCGTCCAGTGCCGTGGCGCAGCCGGCCTCGTCGCGATCGCTGGTTTACGGCGGTGATCACGAGTTTCCTCCGTACGAATACCTCGATGAACAGGGACAGCCTGAAGGGTTCAACATCCACCTGATTCGCGCGCTGGCGCGCGAAGCGGGCATGTCGATCGAAATCCGGCTGGGCCAGCGCGAAGAGCGCATGCGCTCGTTCGACGAGGGCAAGACCGACGTGATGTTCCTGTCGTACACCGAGGAGCGAGCCGCAAAGTATCAGCTGCTCGACCAGACGTGGACGCTCGCGCAGGTCGTGATGATGCGGCCGGGCCTCGCGCACTATCCTCGCGGGCTCGACGATCTCTGGGGCGCTAAGATCGCCGTCGACGAAAACTCCATCAACCATCAATTGCTCGCGGCGCTGCCCGACTCGCGCCGCCCGACGCTGCTGGTGGTGAAGACGCGCGAGGACGAGATCGGCGCGTTCGAGCGCGCTGAAGTCGACGGCGCGGCGGGCAACCACCTGACGATGCGTTTCTTGATGGGACCGCTCGCGGACAACGCGGTCGAAGTGCCGCTGATCTCCCGGCCGTACCATCTCGCCGTCCTCAAGGGCCGCGAGAACATCGTCGCGCCGCTGCGGCTCGCGCTCGACCGGCTGAAAGCCAGCGGTGAATTCGATCGCCTCGTCGAGCAGTACCTGACGAGTCCCGCGCGGCGATCGTGGCTTGATCGATACGCATCAAGCATGGAGCTCGCCGGCGCCGTCGTCCTGCTGCTGTTTGTCGGAAGCACGGCTTGGAACCGGTCGCTCTCGCGGCAGGTGCAGACGCGGACCAAGGCGGTCGAGCGGACCGAGCGCCGGTATCGTGACCTCGTCGACAACGCCAGCGACATGATCTACCGGACGGACGCGTTCGGGCGGTTCACCTTCGTCAACCCCGTCGCAACGCGCATCCTCGGCTTCGGCGAGAGCGAGTTGCTGTCCATGAAGTACTTCGAGCTCATCCGGCCGGACTGGGTGCCGCGAGCGATGGACTTCTACGAAAAGACGACCAAGACGCGCGAATCGACCTATTTCGAATTCCCGGTCCGCAAGAAGGACGGCGCCGAGATCTGGGTCGGCCAGCACGTGCGGCCGATCGTCACCGGCGGCAACATCGAAGGCTTCCAGGGCATGGCGCGTGACATCACCGACCGCGTCATTGCGCAAGCAGAGTTGCGGGCTGAGCGCGATTTCGTCTCGGCGATTCTTGACACCGCGCCGAGCCTGATCATGGTGCTCGACTCGAACGGCCGTCTCGTGCGGTTCAATCGCGCGTGCGAGGCCTTGTCCGGCATGTCGATGTCGGAGGTGACGGGGCGGCCGATCTGGGAGCTGCCGTTCGTGCTCGATGAAGATCGAGACTCGATCCGCGAGGGGATTCCGCGGCTGGCGGCGTCCACCGAACCAGTGAATCTCGATCGCGTCTGGGTCGGGCAGAGCGGCGCCCGCCACGTGATCGCGTGGACGGTCATGGCGCTTCGCGGCCAGACCGGCGCAACCTCCTACCTGATCGGCCTCGGCACCGACGTCACCACCACCCGCGAGCTGGAGCGGCTGAAGTCGCAGTTCATCTCGATGGTCAGCCACGAACTGCGCACGCCGCTCACGTCGATCCGCGCGTCGATGCAACTGCTGATTGCCGAGGAGATGACGGGCAACGACGACGCCGATCAGCTGGTGCGCGTGGCGCTGTCGAATGCGGACCGCCTGATTCGCATCGTCAACGACATCCTCGACATGTCGAAGATCGAGGCTGGGGAGATGCTGGTGATGCCACGCCGCACGCCGCTGGCGCCCATCGTCGAGGACTCCATCCGGTCGGTCGAGGCTGTTGCGCGCGATGCCGGCATCACGATCACGCAGCGGGCGCACGACATCCAGGACGTGATCGCCGATCCGGACCGGACGATCCAGGTCCTGATCAACCTGCTGTCGAATGCGATCAAGCACGGGCCTGCGGGGACGGTCGTCGAGGTGACGACCGCACGCGAGGGTTCAATGGCCGCCGTGGCCGTCCGCGACCACGGTCCGGGTATTCCGGCTCACCGAGTGGATTTCATCTTCGAGCCGTTCACGCAGCTCGATAGCAGCGACACGCGACGCATCGCCGGCACCGGGCTGGGCTTGACCATCGCAAGGGCGCTCGCGGAAAAGCAGGGCGGCACGGTTCGCGTCCACTCCAGGGAAGGCGAAGGCGCGACCTTCACGCTGACGATGCCGCTGGCTTAGTTGATGACGGCGATCGTCCGCCACTTGCCCTGGCGGAAGCGCGCCACGGTCAGCACGCAGCGCGTGAAGTGACCGAGAACGATGGCCAGCCAGATGTCAGCCGGCTGCAGCGGCCTCGCCATCTGGATGAACTCACACATCCCGATCGGCACGAGGATCTGCGACGCCAGCGTGATCATCAACGGGCTTCGCGTGTCGCCCGTGCCTTGCAGGCCGCCTGTGTAGGTGAGCGCCAGCGTGATGAAGAACCCCGATACGGCAAGGTACTGCAGCAGCTGCTCGGCGATCGTCGTCACGGCGACGTCGGTCGCACCAAACACTCTCAGCAATGCGTGCGGGAAGGCGACGAAGAGGAAGCCGACAGCCGCGGCCACGCCCAGGCCGATCTTTGACGCAGTGGTGACGCCTTGCATCACCCGATCGGGATGGCCCGCTCCAAGATTCTGGCCGGCAATGGTCGATGCGGCTCCCATCAGGCCGACGGACGTCCAGGTGATCAGCGAGAACAATTCGGTGTAACTGATCGCGTAGGCGCCCTGCGCCTCTGCGCTCTGCTCGAGCGATCCGATGAAACGCAGCAGCATGACGCCGGCCAGGTTCATCGCGATGCCCTGCACGCCGGTGGGCAGCCCGAAGCGGAACAGCGACTTGACGATGGTCCAATCGAGCCGCCAGTCCATGTGACGAGACAGCTTGATGACGAGTCGCCCTTTGAGCAATTGATAGACCGCGTAGGCGCTGACGGTGCTCGAGGCAATGACCGTCCCAAGCGCTGAGCCCATCGTGCCGAGCGCCGGAATGGGCCCGAGTCCGCGGATCAGGATCACGTTCAGGATCACGTTGAGGATCGTCATGGTGACGCCGAGCCGCATCGGCGTTCGGGCATCACCGGCGGCCCGCAGCGCGGACGTCAACATGAAGAACATCAGCATGCCGATGCTGAACGTGAAGTTCACGCGCAGGAACGGCAACGCGAGCTCGCGAACGGCCGGAGCGGCGTTGGCGAAATTCAGCAGATACGGCGTCGCGAAGTAACCGATCGGCGCGACGATGAAGAACATGCCGATGGCGGTGATCAACGCCTGCTGGACGGTCTTGTTGACGCGATCGCTGTCACCCGCGCCGGCAAAGCGCGCGACCAGCACGGCCTGGCCGGTGAACAGCGAGGCCATGAAGACGATGACGACGAGAAAGATCTGCCAGCTGACGCCGATGGCGGCGTTGGCGGTGTAGCCGAGCAGGTTGCCGACCATGATGTGATCGACCACACCCTGCAGGCCGGCGATCACGTTCTGCAGCATGGTCGGCCACGCGAGCTTCCAGACGGCGGGACCGATCGGGCCTTCGATCAGCGATCGATCGAAAGGCGAGTTCTTTTTCTTCGCGAGACCTTCGGACAAACGGCCTTGATTGTAGCGTTAAACGTCGAGCTCGACCGCATCTTCGGCGCGGTCCATGATGAAGCGAAAGCGGGCCGAGGCGTCCTTCCCCATCAGCTCGTTGATCACGCGATCCGTCACCAGCTGATCGGCGATGTCGATCTTCAGGAGTCGCCGCGTTCGCGGATTGAGGGTGGTCTCCCAGAGCACCTTGGGCATCATCTCGCCGAGGCCTTTGAAGCGGGTGATCTCGGGAGTGGCGCGACCCGCCTTCTTGACGATCTGTTCCTTTTGCTGCTCGTCGAGGGCCCAGTGGGTCTCTTTCCCGATGTCGATGCGATAGAGCGGCGGCTGCGCCAGGTAGACACGGCCGGCCGTGATCAGCTGCGGCATGTGCCGGAAGATGAAGGTCAGCAGCAACGTGGCGATGTGGTGACCGTCTGAATCCGCGTCGGCCAGGATGATGACCTTGCCGTAGCGCATGCGGTTGAGGTCGAAGCTCTTGCCAACGCCACAGCCGAGCGCCGTGACGAGATCGGCGAGTTCCTTGTTTTCGAGGACCTTCGCGGTGGACACGCCCTCGGTGTTCAGCACCTTGCCGCGCAGCGGCAGAATCGCCTGCCGTGCGCGGTCGCGTCCCTGCTTCGCCGATCCGCCGGCCGAATCTCCTTCGACGACGAACAGCTCGCTCGTGATCGAGCCGGGGCTCGTGCAGTCGGCGAGTTTGCCCGGGAGATTGACACGTCCTGCGGTCGGGCCCTTGCGGACGACTTCCGCCTGCGCGGCACGGCTGGCCTCGCGCGCCCGCGCGGCGAGGATGATGCGCCCGACGATCGCCTCGGCGATCGACTGGTTGTTGTTCAACCAATGCTCGAGTCCCGGACGCACCAGGCCGTCGACGGCCGACATCACTTCAGGGTTGTTCAACCGATCTTTCGTCTGGCCCTGGAACTGCGGCTCCTGCACGAATACCGACAGGACACCGGTCATGCCCTCGCGGATGTCGTCGGCAGTGAGCGTCACGCCTTTGGGCGTGAGGTTGTGCGTGTCGATGTAATTACGCACGGCCTTGCCCAGGCCGGCGCGCAGGCCGTTTTCGTGCGTGCCGCCGGATCCGGTCGGGATGCCGTTGACGTAGCTGCGAAGGTTCTCGTCCGTCGCTTCGGTCCACTGGAGCACGAGCTCGAGTTTGATGCCGTTGTCCTTCTCGAGGGTGAACGGCGCTTCGTGGACCGGCTTGACGTTGCGGTCGCGCACGATCTTCTTCAGGTAGTCGACGAGACCCTCGTCGTGCTGATAGACGTCCTTCTGCCCCGTCGTTTCGTCTTCGAACGCAACCTTCACGCCGCGATGCAGGTAGCTGGCCACTTCGAGGCGTTCGCGGATGATCTGCGCGTCGAATTCGACCTTGGGGAAGATCTGCGGATCCGGCTTGAAATACACCGTCGTGCCCGTGCCGCGCGCCGGGCCGATCTTCTTCAGGCTGCTCGTCGGCTTTCCCTGCTTGAAGGTCATCTGGTACTGCTGACCATCACGCTTCACGGTTGCGACCAGTTCACGCGACAACGCGTTCACCACGCTCGCGCCGACGCCGTGCAAACCACCCGCGGTCTTGTAGTTGCCGGCCTCGAATTTTCCGCCGGCATGCAGCACCGTGAAGATGACCTCGAGGGCGCTCTGCTTCGTCTTCGGATGGACGTCCACCGGAATGCCGCGGCCATCGTCTTCGATGGTGATCGAGGAGCCGTCCTTGTGCAGGGTCACGCGGATGTTGCTGGCGTGGCCGTTCATCGCCTCGTCGATCGAGTTGTCGAGCGTTTCCCAGACGAGATGGTGCAGGCCCGCGCTGCTGACGCCGCCGATGTACATGCCGGGGCGCTTCCTGACAGGCTCGAGGCCTTCCAGGACCGTGATGTCTTTGGCTGTGTAGTTCGATGCCACCGCGGGAAGAATTATAAGGTGCCGGGCACTCGTCGTGCCGGCGCCTCTTGTGCCGGGTGCCTATGGTGCCGGGTCACGACGGCTTCTTCTTGGCCGCGGTCTTTCGCTTCGGCGCCGCCTTCTTCGCCTTGGCGGCACGTTTCGGCTTCCGCGTTTCAGCATCAACGTCTTCGATCGCGTCAGTGACCTGTGCCTCAATGACCGGCTCGGATTCGACAATCCCTTCCGGCTGCGCGTCAACGACGGGCGGCGCCTCTGCTTCCGGGGCCATCTGCGATACCGGCTCCAGATCGCGATCGCCGCGGCCCCAGCCGTGCGGCACGGAGGGTCGTGATGCGGTGCCGCTTGCGAAAACGCGGAGTGCGCCCTGGCGATCGCGCTCGAGTCGCAGCAGGCCGTCCTTCTGACAGGCTCGCATCAGGTCGGCGATCGATCCGTACTTGCGTTCGTCGAAATCCGCCTGCGCATTGCGGAGGAACTGCTTGAACTGCCGCGGATACATGGGCCAGCGCAGCGGCGCCTTCGCGTCTGCCAGCGCACGCCTGACCAGCGCGACGCCGTCACCGAGCGACGCGGTCTGCGGCACGGTGTCGTGAGGGACCGAGTCGGGCTGCTCGAGCAGCTCCGCAAGGTTCGCGGGCTCTGCGGCCACCGCAGGCTCTGCGGAAGTCACGCCGGATCCTGGCAACTCCACGAGCGTGCTGCGCCCCTGGTGCTTCAACGACACCAGGCCCTGGTTGGCGAGCTTCTCGGCGAACTCGCGGAACGTCGCAACGCCGTAGTCGCGTTCGGAGAACGACGAGTCGAGCTGCAACAGCGTGCTCTTGAGGAGCCCGAGTTGCGGTGAGACTTCGCGGTCGCTCAGCACCTTCAACGCGCGGCTGACGAGCGGCAACGCCTGGTCGATCGTTGACGACCCGGCCGCATGCCGAGGACGCTCACCTTTCTCCGGACGGTGATGCCTGACGACGCGATCGGGAATGATGTTCTCGTAGGCAATGAACTCGGTGCAGTTCTTCTGCATCACCTGGCTCGTGAACGCGCGGCCGCCGACGACGAACACCTTGCGGTCGTACTGCTTCAGTTTCTCGACGAGGGTGATGAAGTCGCTGTCACCGCCGACGATGACGAAGGCGTTGATGTGCGCATGCGTGAACGCCATTTCGAGCGCATCGAGCGCGAGGTTGATGTCGGCGCCGTTCTTGTCGCCGCCTGGCGTCATGACGCGCTGCACCATGCGCACGGCATGCTGCGCCATCGCGCGGCCATGATCGCCGGAGCGTTTCCAGTCGCCGTAGGCAACCTTGGTGATGACCTCGCCGCGTTCCTTGATCGCTTCGAGGACGCCGCCGATGTCGAACGGCACATTGAGGGTGGTCTTGACGCCGATTTCGACGTTGTCGAAATCAATGAAAACAGCAATTTTGAGTTTTTGGTCTGACATGAAGTGCAGCTGAGCTGGGGGAAACTGTCGACGCGTTCGTGCGTCTTACTAGTATATGGGCATGCGCGATTTCCGGAAAACGGCCATTTTGACGGCGATTCTGTTCCTGACCGGCTCTGCCGTGTTCGCCCAGAAGGCCGAGGTGCAACGCTACTTCCAGTCCGGGTCGTACGAACAGGCCGTGGATGCCGCGCGGGACGCCGACCCGGCGTCGACGTTTGTAGCCGCTCAGGCACTCCTGAGACTCGAACGCACCGACCGCGCGGGGGCCGAGTTCGAACGCCTGCGGTCGAGTGACAACGCTGCGTGGCGGGCGATCGGTGAATCTGGAGATGCGCTGCTCGCCAACGACGCCGGCCGCGCCATCGAGCTCGCGCTGCGGGCGGTGGAAGCCGACGAAGGCAATCCGTTTGCGTTCTATCAACTCGGTTTGTCAGCGAGCAAGGCCGGGGACTGGGGCGGCGCGACGAACGCATTTACCCGGTCGCTCGCGCTGAAGCCTGACTTCGCCTACGCGCACTACTACGCCGCCCTCGCCTTCCAGCGCCAGCGGCAGTTGACGAAGACCGCCGAGCACTTCGACGCCTTCCTTCGTCTCGCGCCCGATGCGCCGGAACGCTCCGCCGTCGTCGCAATCTTGCGGACGATCAAGTAGCGTAACGGGAGGCATCGCCTCCCGCATCAGAAGATGTGACCGAAGCCGAAGTACCACTTCGCGCCTCGGCTGCTCGTCGTGACCGACGACTTCGCCCACCCGACATCGACGCGCAAGAGCCCGACCGGCGTATCGAAGCGAAGGCCTGCGCCGTACCCGACCTTCAACGAATTCCAGTCTTCATGCCTGGCGTAGACGTTGCCGGCGTCGACGAACAGCACGCCTTTCGCCCAGCGGTACAGCGGGAAGCGCGCTTCCTGATTCAGGATCAACAGGCGCTCGCCGCCGTTGGGGAAGCCGGTCGCATCGCGCGGGCCGAGGCCGTCTTCGCTGTAGCCGCGCACTGACGTCGCGCCGCCGGCGCGGAAGCGGTCGCTCAGCAGCAAGCTGTCCCTGCCGAACGCAAAGCCCGATTGCACGCGCGACGCCAGCGTCACCCGCGCACCCAGCGGCACGAACACGAACTGCTGCATCAACAACTTGCGGTTGTTCACGTCCGAGCCGAGGAAGGGCGCGGCCTGGTCGAACGACACGGCGCTGAACGTCCCCTTGCGCGCGTTGATCGGATCATCGCGATGATCGAACAGCATCGCGGCGCTCAGCTTCGCGAGGTTGGCCACGATGTCGAGCGGAAGCGGGTCGTTGCCCGGGTCAGGGTCGTAGGTGTGGTTGCGTTCGAAGCGATAGCCGTAGACGACCTGGAAGCCGCCGGATCGCCATCGTTGATCGGCGCTGATGCCCTGGCGGTTGGTGATGAACGTCACGTCCGACGTGTCGGGATTGCGGAACTGGTCGCGCGTGAAGAAGCCGTAGAGCGAGGAGCGGGCCCGCCAGCCGAACAGGCGCGACGTGGCCAGCAACAACGTGCCGTCCTGACGATCGCGTTCATACATGCCGAACAGGCCCGCCGTGAGCGCGCGACCGAACAAGTTGCGCGTGCGCAGTTCGCTGACGACGCCTGCATTCCGAGTGCTGGTGAATTCTGCAAGGTCAGTGCGTCGCTCCCCTGCCAGCTGGAACCCGTAGCGGAACGACCACGCCGGATACTCTTCGACGCGCACGACCGCCTTGACCGGCTGCACGCCGTTGGTCGTGTCGCTGATGGGCACGGCCTGGATGTCGACCAGGCGGAACACGTTCGTGTCGTAGAGCCGCTTGCGCGCCAGCGCCCATTCGTCGAGATCGACAGGCTTGCCAAACTCGAACTTCAGCGCCTCGGTGAGCACCTTGCCGTTTGTGACGTCCAAACCCGACGTGTCGACGCTGCTGAGGACTTGCTGCGCGCCCTCGCGCACCTCGAAGGTCAGGACGACCGCGTTGTTGGCGGACACCGCGGCGCTGGAGTCGACTTCGACGTCATTGAACCCCTGCCGCCGGTATTGCTCCTCGATTCGCAGGCGCGCGTCGTTGACGGCGGCGATCACGTATGGCGCCGGCGTGCGGAACGAAGCCGCCTTCTCCACTGCACCGAGCCGCGCGTCAGCGACACCGGCCCAACGGATGTCGGTGACCTCCGCTCGCGGACCTTCGTTGATGTCGAAGAGCAACACACCCGTCGAACCGTCGATGGTCAATGGCTTCCCTGTGACTTGCGCCGTGAGGAAGCCTTCTTCGTTGTAGACCTGCTGGAGCGCGCGTTCAACGAGCGTGCGGTCGAGCCACGCGTCCACCTGCAGGCCGGTGTCCGCAATCTCCGCGAGCAGGCGCTGCTGGCTCAGCTGCGTGTTGCCTTCGAAGCGGAACTCGCGACCGCTCACCGGCGCACCCGGCGTCACGTCGATGCGCAAGCGCTTGGTGTCGGGCGACGGCCGATCGACCCGCCCGACGACGACGCTGCCGAGTTCACCGGTGGTCACCAGGTAGCGCCGCACGCGATGCGTCAGGTCCTCGACGAGAAACTGGTCGAACACGTTCTTATGCCACGCCTCTTCCATTTCGGCGATGAACGATGCCGGCGCCGCAATGCCGTTGACCTGCAGGACCGTGTGCGGCCCCTGAGTCACCGCGAATTCGAGCGCGACGGTTCTCGCATCGTCCGATTCGACACGGCGGGCGCGAACCCGTGCCTCGAAGAAGCCTTGCCGATGGAATGACTCGCTGATGCGGTCGACGGTCTTCTGTAATTCGAGGAAGTCGAAGGCGTCGCCGACATGCAGCTTGATCTGGCGCCGAGCCTCATCAGCACGCCGCGGATCGAGGCCCGTGAGGTTGATCGCGCTGATCGCCGGCCGAATCCGGCGCTCGGATGGCGGAGTACTGACCCCGCCCCCGAACGTGATCTGGTGGCGGATGCCGATGCTGAGCGTGCCGGTGTCACGCGACACCGCGCGCAGCTCCACGGTGCGCGTCGGGAAGTAGCTGATGATGAAGGTTGCCTTGCCGTTCTCGCGCAGGTTCTGCGACGCCGTGAATTCGACCTTGTCACTCAACCGCTTGCTGACCGTCAGCCGCGTGGTCGGATCGGTCTGCGCCTGTCCGATCAACGCCGGATCGTCCTGATAGTCGCGGAAGTCAACGTCGTGGAACTCACCGCGCTCGACGCGGAAGGCATCGAGGCCGATCGCCCGGCCGGTGACGCCGAGCAAGTCGGCCGACAACAGCGTCAATGCGGTTTCGGTGTTTCCTGAACCCACGATCTGCGCGGCGATCTCACCCGACGTGCGCGCGCCTTCTTCGGAACTGAGATCAACCTGGGGACGCTCGAGCGTTCCGGTCAAGGTCATCGTGACGTTGCCGGTACCGGCGCCGAGATTGGTTTCGGCGGCGATGTTGAACTCGGGGTGGATGTGGCGCCGATCCGTGAACGAAATGTCGCCGCGGGTGATGCGGAAGGTCCGGCCCGCAAGGTAGATCTGTCCGCCTTCGCGAAGGGTGATGCGCCCTTCCATGCCTGGCGTGGCGGCGGTTCCGACCAGGCGCACATCGGCACCCGCTGCGAGGCGCCCGTAGTTGTTGTCGACGCTGATGTCCTCGGTCGTCGTGACCGCAAGGTTGAATTGCAGCCGGTCCAGGTACGCACGGTTCGGTGCCGCCGAGCCGACGGGCGCGCTGGCCTGGCGCGCGAACGCCGCGATCGTGATCGTTTCCGTGTACGCGCTTTGCATCACGCGGATGTCGCCGGTCAGCGATGGCGTACGCGGATCGGGCCGGAAGGTCACGAGCGCATCGAGCTCGCTGCGCAGGCCGCGCGGAATCTCCATTGCCACACCCTGTGCCTGGATGTTCAGTTCGCCGCCGGTGAGCCGCATGTTCTCGAATTCAACCGGGCCGTCCAGGATCAGCGATCCGCCGTTTGCAAGGCCACGCACGCCCTCGAACACCGCCGACTGTCCGCGCAGCGCGATGGTCCCGTGCAGCTGCGACATCAACAACCGCGGCTCCGACACGCCGATCTCTGCATCGTCGAGCGTGATCCGGCCATCGAGCAACGGGCGATTCACCGTGCCGCCGACGCGCGCATCGACGTTGGCCAGGCCGTCGAACGCGACCGTGCTCGTGAACGCCGACAACACGCGCATGTCGACGATGCCGTTGAGCGAGAGGTCGAGAGCGCGATCGCGTTCTGTGAGCCCAATGGAGCCACCGATGCTGATCGGGTGTTCGGCCACGAGCCATGCGACGTCGGTGACGGTGACAGTTCCGCCTGACAGCGCGATCCGCGACGGACGCTGCTGCTGCACGGGAATGCCGGAGAAGGTAAACCTGGCCGAATCGAGGACGAGCGCGCCGTCGACAGCGGCGAGCGACAATTGCGGCAAGCGCGCCTGTCCCTTGCCCGAGAAGCTGCCGATCACGCCGCCCGTGGCAACATCGCCGGTGATGCGCTCGATCGTCAGCTGCTCGCCTCTCAGGGCCGCCGTCACCGTCAGGCCTTGCGCGACCGGCACAGCGTTATAGCTGATGGTGCCCTTGTTCAACTCGAGCGTGCCTTCGGTGCCAAGCCGGCTGCCGTTCGACGTCACGTTGAACACCAAAGGACCTGCGCCGTCGAAACCTGCAGGCACGCCGAAGGCTCGTCCCAACCGGATCACGTCCTGGAAATCGCCGGCGAACTGTGAGCGGAACGTGCCGGACAGGCGCGTGTTCCATTCGCCCGACGCGGTGAGGCGTCCGCCACCGACGCGGGCAGCCAGGTCCTTGAGGGTGACGTCTTCGCCGTGGAGTTCGGCGTTCAACGGCGCCAACAACGACACGGCTACGCCGCCGAGGCCGGCGTCGAGTTCGGTGATGTTGACGAACGCGAGGCGGTCGCGATCGTCATCGATACGTCCTGACGCGGTGATCGTCCCATTTGCGAAGCCGAGGATCTCTGTGTCGATTGCGCCGACGAACGGGGCCAGGCGCGCCAGCTCGAATCGATCGAGCTGCGCCGACAGCTTGTAGTCGTGCGGCGCCGCCGTCGCCACATCGGCATTGATCAACGCGCCGATCATCGGCAACCGCGCGACCACGTGCGCAGAATCGCCGAGCAGCTCGGCCGACGCTTCGCCGTTGCCGATGAAGGTGCTCGCCGTGCCGCCGCTCAGCGCGAAGTCGATCGTCGCGCGCCCGCGTGGTTGCGCCGTCGTGCCGGTTCCAGAAAATTGCATCGCGAACAGCGCGCTCGTGTCGTTCGGCGACAGCACCGTGCCCGTCCATGACAAGCGATCGCCTTTCACGCTGGCGGTGTACGCGCCCGTGTCCCACGCGTATCGAATCGCGCCCTCGAGGTAGCCCGCGCCCTGGTGGACTTCGAGTGACGTGACGTCGATCGCATCCGACGTCACGATCGCCTTCACCGTCGCGCGATCGATGGTTTGGCCTGCAAATCGGAGGGCGTCCGCCTCGATCGTGGTGTCGAGGCGCGGCACGTCGAACGTGCCGCCAAGCGTCGCGTTCGCGGTCATGTGTCCTGACACGCGCCACCGCTCGGGTATCTCCGACTGCAACTCTTCGGCGTGCGCACTCCGCAAGCGGAGCACACCATCCCACGTGCGAGCGGTGATGTTCGCCACCGCGTTGCCCGAAATCTCGGAGCTGCCCTTCTGTAGATCAATTGCCGAAATCGTGGCGAGCTTCGTATCCGCAACCACGTGCGCGGCGGCCCGCACGACGCCAAGCAACGGAATGTCGACGGCACCGCCCGTGACGTCGGTTGTGACCTCCGGATATCGATACACACCGCCAAGCGTCATCGGCGCATCAACGGCTCCGTGCGTTCGAAGCATGATGTCGGCGACTGGAAATCCCAGCGTGGCGATGCTCTTCGCCGCTTCTGCGACATCGATCACTCGTGCGTGCGCCGGTCCGGACATGGTGCTGAGCGTCGCCGCGCCGCGCTTGATCGTTCCGGCCATCTCGCCGTCGAAATCGAAGCCCGGGAAGCTGTTGGCATGCGTGTAGCGATACTCGTCGCCGACGATCGTCGCCTCGATGGTGCCGGTCATCGGAACTACGCCGCGACCGGCCTTGCCCGTCGACCGGTTCGAGATCACGAATCGTCGCGGCTCCGCGAACTCGAACGTGCCGCGTCCATCAAACGTTCCGCCAATCGCCTGTGGATCGACGTCGGCCAGACGCAGCGCCGCTTGTGCATCGACGCCGTTCCATTCCGCCGCCGCGGTGCTGACCGAGCGGCTGCCCCAAGGCACCGTGAACCGGGCACGGATCGCGCCGCCCGACTGCGGCGACACCACGAGGTCGTGGCCCGAGATCGCGTCGAACGTCACGCGTACGGGGCCAGCCACGGCGAGATCCCGCTCGCGTCCGACGTCCAGCGTGTGACTGCTGACGTTGAGATCGACGACGAAATTGCGCGCGGGACCCTTGACCGTGCCTTCGATGGTCGCGAGCCCGCTGACGGGAACCGGCGGAGGCGGCACCCACGCGATCGCCTCGTCCAGATGAACCGTCCCCTTGAGCGTGAGATCCAGCGCCGGCGAATCGAGCACGCGGGTGATCGGACCGCTCAGGAATGCCTCGATCTCCTTCGACGAGAGCTTTGCCTGTTCGAGCCGCACGTTCGTTCCATCAAACGTCATCGCCGTCTCAAACGGCGCCATCGTCATCACGCGATCGCGAAGGTGAAGTGACAGCGCGCCCCTGACGCCGAATCGTCCCGTCGCACCGGTCGCCGTGTTCAGGAGATCGGATTCGATGCGCGGCACCGTGACGCCCCAGTTGCGCAGTTGATCCTCGTAACGCACGTCGAGGCCGTTGAGCGTCAGCGAGCGAATATCGAGGTGGCGCGGGCGTTCGGGTGTCGGCCCGTCCGACCCGGGCGGCAGGTTCACGATGTCGTTGGAGTCGCGGTAGATGTCGACGATGCCGCGGTCGATCGTGAGGTGATCGATGGCGAAGCGGCGCTGGAATACGCTCCAGGGGAGGCGCACTTCGATGCGCTCGGCCACAAGAAACGGCCGGTCATGATGCCCCTCCGCCGCGAGGCGCACCCGGGAAAGCGTGACACGGCGCGTCACGGCGTTGTACGAAAGATCACCCGCCGCGAGATCGAGGTGGTATCGCGTGACGAAGGTCGACGCCCACGCGAGCGCGCGGCCGCGCGCCCAGGGCGTCTGGGCCGCCAGCAAACCGGCCAGAATCGCCCCGATGGCGATCGCGGTCAGGATGAGCACCACCCGCAGGACCCGCGCCATCACTCTCTCGATTCTATCGTTGCAAGTGCGATACCATTCCGCAGTGGAGGATCAGCTCATGCGTATGAAGTCCTGGCTGAAAGTCGTAATGAGTGCGACATTCAGCTTGGTGGCGAGCACGGTTATGGGACAAACACCTGCTGCGGATTTGAAGGTCGGTGACATGGCTCCCGCGTTCTCGGCACCTGGTTCGGACGGCAAGACTCACACGCTGGCGGAATCGAAAGGCAAGCAGGCAGTCGTGCTTGCGTGGTTCCCCAAAGCGTTTACCGGTGGTTGAACGGCCGAATGCAACTCGCTCCGTGAGAGCGGCAAATTGATTCGGGAGTACAACGTCGCCTATTACATGATCAGCGTCGACAACCTCGACGACAACACGAGGTTCGCGAAGGAACACAACGCGGATTACCCAATCCTCAGCGACGTCAGCAAGGAAATCGCCACCAAGTACGGCGTGCTCGGCAGGTTCGGCGTCGCGAATCGCTGGACGTTCTATATCGATCCGAACGGCAAGATCCTCTACATCGATAAAGAAGTGAAGCCTGCGACATCGGGCCAGGACATCGCGGCAAAGCTCGGCGAGCTGAAGGTCGCGAAGCGAGCGAAGTAAGGCGGGCCGTCAGGCCATCAAGCCATCAAGGGGCCGGAGGACGTTCAGTCTTCCGGCCCTTCGATTTTTGGTGAACTTATTTCTTGGCGTGCTTGCGTAGATTTTTCACGGACGCATCGATCAGCTTTTGCAGGGTCGTCTTGTCCACATCGTCCAACTTGTTGATGTAGATGCATCCGGCGGCCATCGCCGTGCCGCTGACTTTGACCTTTCCGAGCTTCGCCAGCAGCGCCGGATCCTTGCCGCCCATCAGGTAGAGCGACAGCGCCGCTTTGCGCGGCGAGAAACCGACTTGGAACCACTTGTTGGTCTTGCCGTTTGATCCGGTGTATTCCCAGTCGCCGAAGCCGATGATCGCCGGCCCGAACATCACCGGCTTTGACTTCGTCGCCTTGCTCATCATGCTGACGAGCGCCTTGCAGTCCTTGCGGCGCGAATCATCGTCGATTGCGTTGATGAACGCGGCGGCACTCGCCTTCGTTGGTTTGGTTTTCAATTCGGCCATGGCGCTGATTCTAGCGTTTCAACAGGCCGTCGAACACGTGCTGGAGGTCAGCGACCGCGCGGTACTCGATCACTTGGATACCCGGCGCTCCGGAAATCATCCCGGACAGCCTCCGGCCTTCCGAAGGCCGATAGAGGCAGATAATCCGCTTACGCCACTCGACGGCGCGGCCAATCTCGTAACCGACGCCCAGGCTCGGCGTCGTCACCTCTGCGACGAGCACGTCGGCATGCCGCAGCCAGTCGACGTCCCGGTCGTGGATGACGCGGTCGGTCAGCGCTTCTCCGGCCGAT
>CAZBYY010000012.1:0-26148 GCA_964495855.1 uncultured Acidobacterium sp.
CGACCTCGACCTGCCGAGCGGCGATCGTCGCGAGCGCGTCATTCAACACGTCTACAAGAAGTACGGCCAGCATGGCGCGGCCATGACCGCCAACGTCATCACCTATCGCGGCAAGAGCGCGGCGCGCGAGGTCGGCAAGGCGCTGGACCTCGACCAGGGGCAGATCGATCGCCTCGCCAAGGTGATGCACCAGTTCGAGTACATCGATCCGGACGAAACACTGGCGCAGAAGCTCGCCGAAGCCGGCATGGCCGGACACGAGCCGCGCGTGCGCCACTTTGCGGAGCTGTGGCGGCAGATGCAGGACCTGCCGCGGCATCTCGGGCAGCATTCCGGCGGCATGGTGATCTGCCAGGGCGAGCTGTCCTCCGTCGTGCCGCTCGAAAACGCCAGCATGCCCGGCCGCGTGATCGTGCAGTGGGACAAGGAAGACTGCGCCGACATGGGGCTGATCAAGGTCGACCTGCTCGGCCTGGGGATGATGGCCGTGCTGCAGGACACGTTGAAGCAGATCAACGCAGGCCTCGGGCCTCGGGCCTCAGGCCTCAGGGAAGACGAATTCACCCTGGCGTCGATACCGGCCGATGATCCCGAGGTCTACCAGATGCTGCGGGCGGCGGACACGATCGGCGTCTTTCAAGTTGAGTCGCGCGCGCAGATGGCGACGCTGCCGCGGCTCCGCCCAGAAAAGTTCTACGACCTCGTCGTCGAAGTCGCATTGATCAGGCCGGGGCCGATCGTTGGCGAGATGGTGCATCCGTACTTGAACCGCCGCGCCGGGCGCGAGCCGGTCACCTACGATCACCCGCTGCTCGAGCCGATCCTCAAGCGCACGCTCGGCGTGCCGTTGTTCCAGGAACAGCTGCTGCGCATGTCGATGGCGGTGGCCGGGTTCACGGGCGGACAGGCCGAGGAGTTGCGCCGCGCGATGGGCTTCAAGCGCTCCGAAAAGCGCATGAAGCAGCTCGAGGGGCTGCTGCGCGAGGGCATGGCCCGCCACGGCATCACCGGCGAGGCCGCCGACCGCATCGTGTTGTCGATCACGTCGTTTGCGCTGTATGGATTTCCCGAATCACACGCCGCGAGCTTTGCGCTGCTGGCCTACGCGAGCGCGTACTTCAAGGCGCATTACCCGGCCGCGTTCTACACCGCGCTCCTCAACAACCAGCCGATGGGGTTTTATCATCCGGCCACGCTCGTGAAGGACGCGCAGCGCCGCGGCGTGCGCTTCAACCCGATCGACGTGCAGGTGTCGCACTGGGACTGCACGGTCGAACCAGACGGCGCGATTCGATTGGGATTGCGCTACGTGCGCGGCTTGCGCGCCGAAGCCGGGCAGAAGATCGCGTCGATTCCGTTCGTCGAACAAACGACCGACCTTCGATGCCCGAAGTGCGGCTGCGACGATCCGTCGATGATTGAACCGGCACCCGGCACTGGGCATCCGGCACCCGGCATGGGGCACCCGGCACCCGGCACCCGGCATCCGGCATCCGGCACCTTCTTCTGCAACGTCTGTTCTCACGATTGGGTGCCGACACGCGTTCCGTCCGGCCGGTTCCGTTCGATTGACGATCTCGTTCGTCGCGTCAATCTCCGCCGAGATGAGATCGCGATGCTCGCCGAGATCGGCGCGCTCAACTCGCTCGGCCACGATCGCCGCTCCGCGATGTGGCAGGTCGAACGTGCAATCCGGCCCGCGGGCGAGATGTTCGATTCGGAGCAGTGGCACTCGGCACCTTCTGCACCTGATGCACCTGATGCACCTGATGCACCAGGTAGGTCACCGCTCAACGAGATGAATATCTCTGAAAGATTGATTGCCGACTACAGCGGTACCGGCCTGACCGTCGGCCCGCATCCGCTGACGTTCCGGCGCAAGGAACTGTCGATGCGCGGCGTTGTGCCGGCCATCGACCTGCCGCGCGTGCGCGGCGGGCGGCGCGTGCGCACGGCGGGGATGGTGATCACGCGGCAACGGCCCGGCACGGCGAAGGGCTTCGTCTTCCTCACGCTCGAAGACGAAACGGGCATCTCGAACATCATCATTCGCCCCGACCTGTATGCCGCCGATCGCCTGGTCGTCGTGAATTCCTCGTTCCTGCTCGTCGAAGGCATCCTGCAGAACCAGGACGGCGTGACGTCGATCAAGGCCGAACGAATGTCGCGGCTCGACGGGATGCCCGACGAGGCCGCGATCGATTCGCACGACTTCCACTGACGCCGTGGCAATGCTTTAGAATCACAGCGTGCGGCCGCTGGTACTGTTTGGCATCATCGTCGGTGCGTTGATTGCGATCCTGTGGTCGCGGCCCAGCCCCACCTTCACCGGTGAGCCTCCGCAACTCTCGTACGTAGCCACGGCGCATCAAACTCGGCGTTGTCGGCTACCGCGATCCCGCCGGCGCGATCTCTCCGGATGGCTCGAAGCTCGCGTACGCCGAAGGCCGATTCATCCGCGTTGTGCCGATTGGCGGCGGTGTGCCGGTCACGCTCGCGCCTGGAGAGGGGCAGGTGCGCTACATCACGTGGGCATCGAATGACGTCGTGGTGGGCGAGGATGCGACAAAGGGGGCGCGATGGTGGACGTATCGCGTGGGGGCGGCCGATCGCCAACCGCTCTGGAGCGGCCGGGATGTGGTCGCGGCTGATGGCACCGCGCGCGTGAATGACTTACGGCAATTGAGCTTCAGCGCAGACGGTAAGTGGGTCGCGGCACTCGTCTCATCGAAGCAGGGACCCGAACTCTGGCGCATCGCCGCTGATGGTTCAAAGGGCGATCGCCAGAAGCTGAATGGCCGTCCGTCGTTCCCCGCCTTCTCGCCATCGGGCGAGATCGCCTGCATTGCCAATGACGGCGCCCGGCCACGGCTGTCGCTGCCGTGCGGCGCGCCGCCGCTGACGTTCGAGCCGGATCTCGATGTCTACGGGCCAATCGCGTTTGCCGCTCATGGCGCGACCGCCTACTTCGCTTCACCGAACGAACAGGGCATGGTCGCCCTCTGGGCCGGCGACACCGCGAAGGGGCTGGCCCGACGCCTGACGTCATTCTCCCGGGATGCGTATGCGCCGAGCGTCGCCACGACCGGCGCCGTCGTGTTCAAGGTGCAGTCGTATCGGACGTTCGTGGCCGATGCGCCGTCGGCCGGCGGCATGACGCGCCAGCTCACGTCGTTCCAGTCAGAAACGCCGTCTTTCCATCCGTCGCGTTCGATGTTGTCGTTCACGTTCGGCAGCTGGCGTCGCCTGGTGGATGACGCCAACTATCCGGACATCGCGCAGGAGATCGGCACGATCGATCTTGCGCAGCCGCTGCCCGCGACCACGCCCGCGGCGGTGATCGCGCAGTCCCCATCCGAGGACCAGGCGATGAGCTGGTCGCCGAACGGCAAGTGGATTGCGCTGCACTCGCATCGCGAGATGTCGGACGATGTGTGGCTGCGGCCGAGTGATGGTTCGCAACCGGACCGGCGCATCACGTTCCTGGGCCGCGGCGCCGAGGTGGGCTGGCCCCGATGGTCGCCCGATGGGCGCATGATCCTGCTCGATGGGGCGCGCAAGAACGATGGACGATCGGTGATCTACGTGATTGGCGTGGACCAGGACACCGGCGCAACCACATCCGACCTGCGCGAGATACGGGCGGAGGGATTCGACGGCGACATCACGCACGGCGAGTGGCTGCCGAGTAGTACGACGGTGATCGGCATCGCGAAAGAGAAGCCGGGGCAGCACGCCATCTTCACGCTTGCCGTGACCGGCGGGCGGCCCAACGTCATCCATCGCTTCGCGACCGAGCACGATTTCCCGGGCCTCGGCGTGTCGAGCGATGGCCGCTACGTGGCATTCATCGCGCCGGCGCCTGACGGCTTTTACCAGGTTTTCAAGAAGGCGGTCGTCGGCGAATCAGAACCGGTGCAACTGACGCACGATGCCTCCAACAAGACACAGCCCGCGTGGTCGCCTGATGGGTCCCGCGTCGCCTTCACCGCCTGGAGCTACGACGCCGCGTTCTGGTCGTTTGCGGATCGATGAGCACGCGCCTGCCGGACTGGCTGCCACGGTCGATCCTGACGTTGTCGGGCGGCTATGCCGCCGCAGACTTTGGCGCGGACCTGATCGCGGGCGTCACGGTCGGCCTCGTCGCGCTGCCGCTGGCGATGGCGTTTTCAATCGCGTCGGGTCTCACGCCGCAGGCCGGCATCTATTGCGCGATCATCACCGGCTTCATCATCTCCGCACTCGGTGGATCGCGGTTTCAGATCGGCGGACCTACAGGCGCGTTCGTCGTGGTCGTCGCCGGCATCATCTCCAAGCACGGCGTCGACGGCCTCTTCATGTGCACGATGATGGCCGGCGTCATGCTCGTCATCATGGGCGTGACAGGCACGGGCACGGCGGTCCGCTACATCCCGCGCCCGGTGATCGTCGGCTTCACGAACGGCATTTCCCTCGTGATCGCCAGCACGCAGCTGCGGGATTTTCTCGGGCTGTCCATCGAGGTGCCGGGAGATTTCATCGGCCGCGTCGATACGATCGCGCAACATCTCGACGCGATCTCGGCCGACAGCGTCATGCTCGGTGCCGGGACGCTCGTGCTGCTCATCGTGTGGGGTAAGTTCGTCAAGCGGATTCCCGCCTACATCGTTGCGATGTTTGTCGGCACCGCGGCGGCGGCGGTGTTTGGCCTGCACGTCGATACGATCGGCTCGAGGTTTGGCGGCATACCGTCGGGGCTGCCGGCGATGCACGTGCCGGCGTTCAGGCCAGGGTTGATCCTGACGCTGCTGTCGCCGGCCTTCACCGTCGCGATGCTCGGCGCAATCGAGTCGCTGCTGTCCGCGGTCGTGGCGGATCGGATGGGCGGCGATCGCCACAATCCCAATACCGAATTGTTTGCCCAGGGTGTCGCCAACATCCTGTCGCCGCTGTTCGGGGGACTCCCGGCTACCGGAGCGCTGGCCCGCACCGCCACCAACATCCGCTCCGGCGCGCGGTCACCGGTTGCCGGCATGACGCATGCGGTAACGCTGCTTGCGATATTGCTGTTCGGTGCGCGCTTTGCCGCCTACGTGCCGCTATCGGTGCTCGCCGCCATCCTGTTCATCGTCGCGTGGAACATGGGCGAGTGGGGCGAGATTGGCGACATCACGAAGCAGACCTACGCCGACATTGCGGTATGGGTGACAACGTTCGTGCTGACGGTGGTGGCAGACTTGACGGTGGCCGTCGAAGTCGGCATGGCGATGGCGGCGCTGCTGTTCATTCGCCGCGTGGCGCGAACGACAACGGTATCGCGCGTGACGAGGGACTACATCGAGTCGGGGCGTCCGCACATCCTGCAGGACAAGCAGATTCCGGACTACGTCGCCATCTTTCCCATCCACGGCCCGTTCCTGTTCGGCTCAACAGACAAGCTTCACGAGATCGTCGCCCAGGCCGACACGCTTCCGCCCGTCGTGATCCTGCGGCTGCGAAACATGACTGCGATGGACGGCACCGGCCTCAGTGCGATCGAGGATCTGGCGGATGACCTGCGAGCGAAAGGACGCACGCTCGTGTTGTGCGGCGCCCCGTCGCAACCGGCCAGCGTCATGCGCAAGGCGGAGTTTCACCGGCACCTGGGTGACGAGAACATCTGCGCGAGCGTTCAGGCGGCGCTGGACCGCGCCGCCGCGATCGTCGCCGCGAGGGGGGCTGGACCGGGCTAGCGATTGCGGACGTTCGACGGGGCCGTGCGCAGGTCGGACGGCGCCACCGCCGGTGCTGGCGCGTTGGTCGTGGCGCTGGCAAGACGACTCCCATCGGCCTTGGCCGCGGCGGCCGCATCGGCGATCGTCTTGATGGCCAGCCTGGGCGATTGCGGGAGCATGCGCGCATCCAGCACCGTCACGACGAAGGTCTTGCCGTTGCGCAGTTCGATTTCAAGCGCGCCATCGATGCGTTTGCTCGGCGCGATTCTGGATGCGTCGGCCAGGTCCGCCTGCCAGTGCAGGTCTCCGCTGTTGGAGGCGAACGTCACGCGTCCCTCCTTGACCGACAGCGCACCCCAGTTGCGGCCGCCGGCAGCGGCCTGATCGTCGACATACGCTAGCCAGATCGGCGCCGGCTTCCCGCTGTCATCCGCTCGGGCGACGGACGGCGAGAGCAGCACGAGAGCGGCTGCGACCAGCAGGGCTGAACGGCAAAGGAGGCGCTTCATGCCGAACTCCATTCGCAAAGGCTGGGCCAACCAGCGCAGCCCTCGATTGCGGTGGATTTCGGCGAGATTGCAGAAAACTGGCCTGAAAAAAGCGTACCTGCGACTTACGTATTTGGTCCCTAATATGACAATAATGTCGTTGCGTTTCGAAAAAGAACAATCATCGGCATTTAAGGTCTAAAAAATCTCATAAATATATGTATATAAAGCTATTTAAAGCTATTTAAAGCTATTTCTAAATTAGAACATTCGCTGCTCTCTGTTTGAACAGGGAATAGCCTTACGCCGCACTCGATCGGGCCGAGGCGATGGCTCGTCCCACCCGTAGCGATCCGGGAAACAGCGCGTCGATCGGTACGAACCCCGCCAGGCGATGGCGGCCGACGGCGGCCAGACCCGCCGAGGCCATGCAGCCACAGTTGGCGCAGTCGGGCGTGCCGCCGAATTGGCACGGTGTGATCCGTGTCTGAAAGTCCGCCGACACGCAATCGGTGGTCTGCGCGAAGATGCATTCCTCTGGGGACGCCGGCGGTTCGAGGTAGGCATCGAGCAGCGGCATCGGCATCTGCAGCTTGGTGAAGCGCTCGCGGAGGCGCCGCAGGGTCGTGACGACACGTTGCCGATCCGCAGGCAGGAGTCTCTCGTCGGACTGTTCGCCGACCTGGGGCGTGTACAGGCTCAGCCAGATGGAGGACACGTTCGGGTTCGCCGACCACGTACGCACGAATTCGTCGATGTAACCTGCGCGGGTCGTTTGTTGACGCGTCACGGTGCCGTGCACGGTGATGTGGTGCCCGTCGATGTGCTTGAGGATTCGATCGTAGGTGGCCGGCGCGCGGCGGACGTCGTGCTCGGGCTGCAGCCCGTCGATCGAGACGCAGATCTGCAGGCGCGGAATTGCCGCCCATTCGATCGGGATGCGCCGCACGGCAGAGGTCACGACCTGCACGTAGAGCCCGCGCCCGGCGAGCAGCGGCAGGAGCGTGTTCAATTCGCGATAGCGCACGAGCGGCTCGCCGCCGACCAGAGAGACGTGGAGCGGCTTCAGTCGATCGACGAGCTCGACGATGCCGTCGACGAGAGGCTGGCCTTGTCGATCGGAGAGACTGCGCAGCGTGTGCGCGCCGCCAAGATGCACCTCGCCGTAGGCGTAGCAGCCCGGGCAATGCAGCGGACATTCCTTCGTAATTTCGATTGAGAGATTCGGACGGTAGCCGCTAAGGAGCTTCCCCCAGGCGCGAACAATGCCTTCCATCTACCGACCGTAGCATGAAAGGAACCTGCTACCAGTTCAGCTGCCTCGAAAACGTAGCAGGTTCCTGTATCGGATTTACTTCGACGCGACGAACATGATCTCGACGAGGCCGTCTGCACCGACGAGTCCGGTCTTGACCGTCGCGCGCGCGGGGAAGTCTTTTACCAGTGCCGGACGATACGCGCTGTTCATCGCGTTGAAATACGCGAGATCGGTGATGTAGACAACGCCGTCGACGAGGTCGGTGAACTCGAAACCGGCCGCCTTCATCGTGCGCTCGATGCGTGCCAGCGCTTCCTTGGTCTGCGCTTCGACGTTGCCCTTGTTGTCGGCGGTATTGCCGAGGATGCCGGACACGTACAAGCGCTTGCCGACCTTGATCGCGGAGCTGAGGGTCTGGCTGGGGCGACCCGGTGTGCCGTCGGCGTTTGGCGTGGTGATCGCCTGCTTGGCGCCCTTGACGGCGGTCATCGTCACTTCGACCTTGTAGGTGGGGCCGGGCAGTCCGACGATCACCGTGGCACGCGCCGGCGGATTCTGCGGATAGTGCGGCACGTACGCCTTGTTCATCTCCTGGAATGCGGCTTGATCGGTGAGGTAGACGCGGTTGGCGACGACATCAGCCATGCTGAAGCCGGCGGTCTTCAGCAGCTCCTCGGCGTTGGCGAAGATGGTGTTCATCTGCGTCGTCACATCGCCCTCGACCGGCTGGTTGTCCTTCGCGCCGCGCGAGACGAGGCCGGACATGAACAGCGTGTCGCCGCTCTTGATCGCGTAGCTGTAGGGATTGGCGGTGGACCATCCCGCAGGCATCACGATCGTGCGTTCGGCGCCGTCGGGCACCGCGATCACGGCGATCTCGATCAACGCGCCTTCCGACACGAGTTGCGCGGACACGGTGGTGCGTGTCGGCGCATCCTTCGGCCAGTATTGGCGCCACACCTCGGTCATCGCGGCCGCATCACCCGCGTCCTTCAAATATACGGTCGCGGCCACGACGTTCTTCAGGCTCGACCCAGCCTTCGTCAGGGACTGGCCGATGGTGTCGAGGACGCTCTTGGTCTGCTCCTTGATGTCGCCCTTGGCCGACAGCGTTCCTGATACGTAAATCAGGCCATCCGCCTTCGTGGCGGCGCTGAAGGGCAGCTGTCCGCTGCCTGGAAACACTTGTCGCTGACCGTGCACGCTCACCCCCAGAGAGACGACGCCGACCGTCAGGGCTGTGAAGAAATACTTACGGATCACACTGCACCTCTCGCGCGACAATGTATCATTTTCAGCAGAATGCCTACTGCTGTTTCATTGCCGAAGATCGAACGGAAAAAGTCGAAGTTGCACGGCTACGGCGTCTTTGCCCGTCAGACCATCAACAAGAACACGCGCATCATCGATTACGCGGGGGAGCTGATCTCCAACAAGCAAAGCGAATCGCGCGAGGACAAGTACCTCAGCAAGGGGTGCATCTGGGTGTTTCGCGTGAACCGGAACTGGAGCCGCGATGCCGCTGTGGGCGGCAACGTCGCGCGGTTCATCAACCATTCGTGCAAGCCAAACTGCTGGATCGAGGTCGACGGCAAGACCAAGACGATCTGGGTCCGGGCGTCGCGGCAGATCCGGCCCGGCGAAGAGTTGACCTACGACTACAACACCGAGGGTGACAAGGTGATCCCGTGCCGCTGCCGGCCGGGCTGCAAGACCAAGCTATGAAGTGGCTGATTGCCGCGACCGCGATGCTCGTCTGCGCGGTTGCGGCCTCCCTCCAGGCGCAACAAGCGGCGTTCTTCGTTCGCAGCCTGGAGGATCCGCGCCAACGTCGCGAAGCCCGCGCTGAGATTCTCGATGCGCCGGTGTTGCCAGGGTCTGTCGTCAAGACGATCGCGCTCGTGTCGGCGCTCGAAAACGGCATCATCACGCCGGATTCCACTCGCATGTGCCGTCGCGTCGTCAAGGTTGATGGCCAGACGTTCACCTGTTCGCATCCAGACCTCAAACGCGCCCTGACGCCGGCGGAAGCGCTCGCCTACTCCTGCAACGATTTCTTCTTGTCGCTCGCGCCGCGCCTGTCTCGCGAATCGCTCAATGCCACGCGCATCGCGGCGGGCCTGCCGCCCATTGCCGCGGGCACGCCGATGGCGTCGGCGATCGTCGGTCTGGCTGGACCGAAGACGACGCCGCGGGCGCTGGTCGACGTGATGGCGCGTCTGACGGCAACGGGCAAGGACGCGCCGGTGCCGATGAAACCGGAAACGCGCGCCGTGCTGTTGCAGGGACTGCGCGGCGCGGCTGACTACGGCACCGCGTCAGCGTTCAAGGACGCCGGTGTGCCGGCGCTTGCGAAGACCGGCACGATCCTGATGCCGAGTGGCGCCGCGCTCGGGCTCGTCGTCGCGCTCACGCCTGCTGACAAGCCCACGCGTGCCATCGTCGTCGCCGCTCCCGGTGGCGCCGGCATGGACGCTGCGGAGATCGCGGCTCAACGGGCTCTGGACACATTGACAGGCTTCTCTCCCAGTCCACAGCGGTCGATCTCGAAACCACCGCCGAACGGTGGCGCGAATCCGGTCAATGGTGCCAACGCTTTACTGCGGATTGGCCGAACACAGCCCGATGGCAGCACGAAGATCGAAACGATCGCGATGGATGCGTACATCGCGCAGGTCTTGGCCGGTGAGGGGCAGCCTAAGGCAGCGGATGCGGCGCAAGAGGCGCTGGCGATCACGGCGCGAACCTTCGCGTTGGCCAACCGCAATCGGCATCGCAAGGAAGGGTTCGATCTGTGCGACACGACGCATTGCCAGGTGTTGCGTCCGGCGACGGCCACGACCAAGCGAGCCGCAGAGGCGACGAGCGGACGCGTGCTGCTGTACCAAGGGCAGCCGGCGTTCGTGTTCTATTCCGCCTGGTGTGGAGGACGATCCGAACTGGCCTCTCAGGTCTGGCCCGGCGCGATCGATTACAGCTACGAGCCGTCGTTGCGAGACGAAGCGTGCGAAGACGAGCCGGGGTGGATGAGCGAAGTTCGTGCGAGCCAGATCGAAACGGCGCTTCGCGATGCCGGATTGCGCGGCACCCGGTTGCGGGGGCTTCGCGTGTTGGCGCGCAACGCATCAGGCCGAGTGACGCGCGTCGGCCTCGAGGGCTTCACGCCGCCGGAGCTGCCGGGCAACGAATTTCGCATGGCCGTAGGGCGCGTGGCCGGCTGGCAATCGTTGAAGAGCACGGCATTCGACGTGGAGCGCACGAGTGCGGGCTATCGATTCAAGGGCGTTGGCTACGGGCACGGCGTCGGGTTGTGCGTCATCGGCGCAGGGAAGCGCGCGTTGCAGGGCGCATCGACGGAACAGATCCTGAAGTTCTATTACCCGGGGCTCACGGTCGGTCGTGTCGCCTCGCCACTGACCTCGACGGCTTCGTCCCCGGTTGCCCCGGCGCCGGCCACGGCACCTCCCGCTGTCGCCGCGCCGAAGGCCGTGCCTGCCCCCGCGGCGACCGACGTGTGGCTCGCATTGCCGGGCAGCGAAGAAGGCGAGCGTGCCGCGTTGATGTCGCTGATCCGGCGAAGCCGCGATGACGTGTCGAAGCTCACGGGCGCGCCGGCGCCGGAAAAATTGAAGGTCACGGTCCATCCGACGGTGGACAGCTTCAATCGGGCCACGGGCCAACCGTGGTGGGTGTCAGGCGCCACCGAGGGGTCGGAGATCGACCTCCTGCCGATCACCGTGTTGCGTCAGCAGGGGCAACTCGAGAGAACGATCCGGCATGAAGTGACGCATGCGTTGCTTGACGCCGCATTGGCCAAGCGGCCGATGTGGGTGAGGGAGGGTGCCGCTGCGTACTACTCGCGTGCGCAGCCGACGCCCGCCGGCCGCGGGCGCATTGCGTGTCCAACCGAGGCCGAGTTGACGCGTCCGCTCTCAGCCGGCGCGCAGCGCGATGCCTACGCGCGTGCCGAGGCATGCTTCGCGCGCGGTATCGCTGAGGGCAAGGCCTGGTCCGAGATTAAGTGAACCTGCTTCACTTTTACGCGTCCCGTAAAAGTGAAGCAGGTTCCTTTGTCCTGTCAGTGGTTCGTTGTGGCGCGGGTGGCTTCGCGGAGGATCAGTGAGGCGCCGGCAGAAAAGACGATCGCCGCGAGCGTCAGCTTCGCCACCGTGAATGCCAGCTCCGCAGAGGTGGCCGGCAGGCCCTGCGGCCGCCAGGGAACGAGAAACGTCCACGGCAGCACGATCAGCAGCACGAACGACAGCGTCGCGGCCGCGATCGATCGCGGCCGCAGAGCCTGGGTCATCCAGCCGCGGTCGGCCGCTGCGACCCAACCGCGCGACAACACCGCTGTCATGAGCGACGCGGCAAGCACCGCGGCCATCACCCATCGCAACCAGATCGCGAAGCCGTGGAGGCCGCGGAACAGCCACGACACGTCCGCCCACCCGAATCGCGCGATAAAGAACGCGCTGATCTCGCCGCTGCGCATCGCCACGGCCGCTTCCGCGCGGGTGGTGATCCACCAGAGCAGCAGCACGATCATCGCGGCCGGAATCCCGCCGCTGATGCCGCGCATCGCGCGGACGAGGCCAGCGGTGGAGAAGCCGCGCTGCAGGATCTCGATCGCTCCGGTGACCGTGAACGAGGCCGATGCGAACGCGATCGTGATCAGGACCGCCGACGCCAAGAGCGCCGACACGGACGACTCCGGTGTGATCAGGAACGCCCAGTAAATGCCGCCCGTGATGGCCGCACCGAACAGCAGCCACGCTGATGCCTGCAGCACTCTCATTGCGGTCCTCCAGCGGCGGGAATCGTGAACGTTTGCGGCTCAGACGAGGCGTGCACGTCAGGCACATACATCGGTGACACCTGCGCGGGCACCGCGCGGAACTGGCCCGGCGAGATCACCTTGACGAGGTACGCGTATTCATAGCGTCCCTGCTCAAATGATTCCTGGAAGAACACCGTCTTTGCATCGCGATACTCGACGCGCGTGGCCGACCACCATGCGTCGGGTTTCGGCTTCTCGAGCGGATACGCGCTCGTGTCCTGGATCGATTCGACGCCGGCCGGCAATGGATCCTCGATCGCGAGGTACCGCCACTCCGGCGATCCCGCGACGGTGATGCGCACGCTGATGACATCACCCGCCTTTGCCGTTCCCGTGAACGGCGTCTCTCGATAGACGATGCGATTTCTCGCCGTGACCGGTGTCAGCACCGCGTATTTGCGGGTGATTGCAAGCTGTCGCGACCCCTGGCGCGCATCAGCCGTCGCCGGATCGAAGTACACCGCCGCCGCCGACCAATACAAGGCGCCGCCGTCACGTTTGATCAGTTTTACTTCGTTGGGGCCTGTCGTCGCCGGCACGGACATCACGATCGGATCCGACGCCGCCAGATCAGCGGCCGCAAACGCATGCGTGCCGGCCGGCTGGCCGTTGACGAGCACGTCGACGGTGAACGGCTGCGCCGTCTCGCCTCTGGCCTGCATGAAGGCGAGCAGGCCGTAGATCGCCATCGCTGTCTGCTTCGTCGACGACCAGTAGCCCGCCGTGCGATTGAGCATCAGCCAGCGCACGGCGCGTTCGACGAGCGGACTGTGTGGATCGCGCTTGACCAGCGCCTGCACCGCAAATGCGGTTGCTTCGACGCTGGTCTCCGCCGAGTCGAACAACAACGGGTCGTTCGCGACGCTCCACCACGATACGTCGCCGCGTGTCTGCGCCTCGCCGATCAATGCCGCGGCCAGCTCGCTGCCGCGCGCATCCTTCGCTTCGTCGAGCAGGAGCAGCAGCAGCGACCGGCCGTACGCGCTCATCTTGCCGCGCAGATTCCACAGCTCGGTCCGCGCGGCGTCATGGGCATACGCGCCCTGCGTGTTGTCGGCGAACCACGAGATCGTCGCCTCTGATCCAGCGGCGCGATACAACACGTACGCTTCATACGCTTTCAGGTCCGGCTCGACGCGCGGGTACTGCGCATACAAGTGCGCGAGTTCGCGGGCCGCGTTCGCGAGACGCCCCGCGTCCACTTTCGCTCCTGTGCGTCGCGCCTCATCCAGTCCCCACAAGGCGTACGCGGTCATGAACGGATGATTGCCGTCTTCCTTCCACCAGCCCCAGCCGCCGTTGCTGTGCTGGAAGTCATACAAGCGCCGCACGCCCGCTGAGGTCTGGCGGTCGAGCGCGGACAGGCGTTCTGTCGGCGCGAGCTTCAACTCGGTCAGCGCGCGCGTGACCAGCAGGTTGGGCAGGAAGCTCGACACGGTTTGCTCGGTGCAGCCGTACGGGTAGTCGGTCAGGAAGTCGAGCGCGCCGAGCAGCGAGCCCGCCAGCGACGGGGCCAACGACACGGTAATGGCTCGTCCGGCGGGATTCGACGTGGTCGGCATGTCGACTTTGGTGGTTGCCTCGCCAGCACCAACGATCGATCCGCTGCTGCCAACTTCACGCTTGATGCCGAAGGGCAGTACCGGAATCGGCAGCTCGACAGCGTCGACATCGCTTTCGGTCTTCGCCGTCGCCGTCACCGTGGTGGATCCAGGAGCGCCTGCCGAAAACCTCCAGTCGTCGCGGCGTTCTGCGCCGGCGTTCACGGCGCCGCTCGTCGGCGACAGCGATCCGACCGGCTGCAGGCCCGTCGCCGTGATCGACACCTGTGCCGTGCGTGTCTCCTGGCGATAGTTGTGGACGATGGTTGGTACGACGACCTCGTCGCCTTCGGTCAGGAAACGCGGCGTGACGACGCGCACGATCAAGTCCTTGGTCGTGGTCGTCCTCGCGACGGCCGTGCCGGCCCTGGTGTCGGTCGTGATCGCGCGCGCGGTCAAGCGCCACGTGGTCAGGGCATCCGGATATGTCACCGCGATGCGACCGTGACCTTGCGCGTCGGTCACGAGGTCGCCGATCCAGTGGATCGCGTCCGGGAATTCCTTGCGTACCCGGGCCTGGACCGGCTTGTCGCCCTTGAAGTCGGCGAGCGTAAACGGCCGCCGTTTGCGATGCGCGAGCTGAATGCGATCGCGGCCGGAATACCCGGTGAAGTAGTAGCTGCTCGAATACACGGTCGAGACGTGCGAGTAATCGCGTCTGTAGAAGAAGGTCACCGGGTCGGGCGTGCTGTCAGGCTTCACGCCGTAGACGGCTTCGTCGATCACCGCGAGACTCACCTGCGCGCGTACCGGTTGCCCGGCTGCATCCGTCACCGCCACGTCGAAGACGCCCGGATCGCGTGGTTTGGCGACGGCCTGTTGCGCGGTGACCGCCACCTGCAATGTCTTCGCCGTTGCGGCGACACCAATACGTCGCTCGGCGCGATTCAACCGACCCTCACGGAGGTACACCACGTTCACGAACACATCGCCAACGTCGCCTTCATCGATCGGTAGTTGGATCGCGTCAGTGGGCGATGGGCGAAGGACCCGGAACCACGACACGTGCTGACCTTCCTTCGTCACGAGGATCGGGCCGCTGATGGTTTCTCCGCGCACGATGACGGTGGCGGTCTCGCCGGGTTGATATGTCTTCTTGTCGGCCAGGAGTTCGAGATATCGATCGCCGCTATCCGCCGTGGATTCGCTCGGCCCCGGCACCCACAGCCACAGATCGTCCTGCACGGTGCGAGTCCCGCTTGGCGCCGTGACGCGGACGCGGAAGTTACCGGTGCGATTCGGGAGCGTCAGCGTCGCCGACGCTCGTCCGCTCGCGTCGGTCGTGGCTGTCTGCGTGCTCAGCGTCGTCGCGGCCGGCTCTGAATAGTAGCCGTCCTTGTATTCGAGCCGTTCGAGCGCGAGCGTCAGCGGCACGTTCGGTTGCGCCGTCCCAACATAATCAACGGCGCGCACCAGCACCTGCACGGCGCTCCCGGCGCGATGGATCGAGTCGGTGGTTTCCGCCGACAGCAGGAAGGAGCCCCACGTCGCATGAACGACGGTGCGGCCGGAGACCTCGCGATTCGATGCATCGGTGACTTTGGCCTCGATCCGCGCGCTGTAATCGTGACTGTGCTCGTCTTCCTGCAGGGGGACGCGTACCGTCGCCTTGCCGTCGGCATCGAGCCGCAGCGTGCCTTCAGCCGTCTGGTCTTCGCCGTAGAACGAGGTGCTGTCACCGCCGTCAGCACCATCGTCCCATCGCAGCGGGGAGTAATACGGTTGCTGATTCATCACCCAGTGAAGTTGCGCGTTGGCGACCGGCTGGCCGAAGTAATACCGCGCCTGGACGGTGACCACCGCCTCGCGCCCCTGCAACTCGAAGCGCGATGCTGGCGTGACGATCACTTCGAACTCGGGCTTGCGATACTCCTGCACCTCGAAGCCGCCGGTGCCGACCGCATCACCGCTCTGCACGCGGATCACCCAGTCGCCCAGCGCCGCTGTCGAGGGGACCGGGAACGTCGCGTGCACGGCGCCAAACGCGTCGACCTTCGACTTCGCGCGATACACGACCTTGTCGTTGACGTCGGCGATGACGACTTCGGCATCGGGTCGATCGAATGGCGCCAGCGCATCGCGATGCCGCCATCGCAGCACGGCCTTCATGTGCACCGTGTGGCCGGGTCGGTAGATCGGTTTGTCGGTATAGATGTAGGCGGCGAGTTCTCTCGCGGATTGCTCGAGCGTCCACGATCCTGGGTCGGTCGCGACCGCTTCGTTGCCGCATTGCGCGACGCCAACCAGGTTGTCGAGCTTCTCATCCGGCAGCGATGCCTCGAACAGCCCATCGGCGGTGCTGCGGCCTTCGGCCAACTGCCGCGTGCCGCGCATCACCCGGACCGCGCAATCGGCCACCGGCTCGCCCGTGAAGCGATTGGCGGCAAAGATCAGCATTTGTCCTGGCGACGTCTTGGTCACGAGGCCGATGTCCGAGACGATGACGATCGTGTAGGCGCGCAAGAGGTCGCTGACCGCCTCCACCACATACACGCCGGGCTGTTTTAGATCGACGGGCACGCGCCGCACCTCGGCGTCGCGCCGATTCGGCAGCAACTCTCGCCACGTGGTCACCACTTGATCGGCGTTCAGCAGCGGCACCTGCGCGAACGTGCTCGCGTTGAGGACGACGCGCTGCGCGACTTCGGCCTGGTCGTTGGTCGTGCGCCGCGCGGCCCGATACTGGTGGCTGGCCTGGGATCGCGCGAACGACCGGATCTGCTGCCGCTGGTTGCGCTTCCAATCCGCGAACCGTTCGAGCCACGTGCGTTGCTGCTTGACGTAAGCTTCCTGGGTGCCGACCTGGTGCGGATTCTCGAGGCCGGCGAAGAACGCAAACGGATCGCGCACCTTGTAGACGCGGAAGTCGAGCCGCTCGATGCGGCGGAACGTCAGGTAGAAATTCGGGGCATCGCGCGTCGTGAAGATCTCGCTCGTCGACAGCGAGAAGGCGGGCCGATCGTCCTGCGGCTCGCCTTGAGCAAACGCAGGCGCGGCCAGCAGCAGCGCGATCAGGAAGGTCATGCGTGTCATAAGAATGTCAGTCGAAACACGCCGACGAAGTGTGGATTCGCCGTCAGCGGCCGCCAGCGCGGCGCGGGATGTTGCATCAGGGTTGCGAGACGCACTTTCCGGACTTCACCTTTGCTGCCACTCGTGCTCGAGGTCGCTCCCGGTGAGGCTGCGCCGACCGATGGGTCGATCGGTCCGGTGTGATAGACGATCCAATCGTCGCCGTCCTGCTCGAAATGTGATCGCCCGATGAAGACCATGACGTGGTCGGGTTGATCCTGGCTTGCTTGACGGAAGTAGAGGAGATCGCCGGGCCTCAGGCCACGTGTATCACGGCCGAGCGATCGCGTGTTGAAGCGAATCAACGTCTTCGCGTCCGCGAATTCGGCGTACGCCGGCGCGGCGCTGATCTTGAAGAGCGGCAGGCCGTTGGCGCCGGCGCGCGGCGCCGACCGCACGTCGGCAAACTGCGGCGTGAAGGGCAGACCCGACCGGCGAACCCATTCGGGCGTGTGCGCGCGCAAGGCTTCGCGCACCGCGTGGCGCACCAGCCCCGCGCAGTCAGCGACGTCGTCCGTCTGTCGTTCGAACTGCGCGTCGGCCAGCATCGTGAACCACGCGCGAAAGGCGGCCCGATCCGCCTCGTCGGCCAGCCGTATCTGGGCGGCCAGGCGTGGCTCGGCAGCGGCAAGGCATGCGGCCAGGCAGACCACGGCGGCGAACGGTCGGGACATCACAGTGAATCTTGCCCTGAAACGTCGCGCCTTTGAAGAGCGTCCAAAGGGAGGAAAGGTTATCATCTGCCTATGTTGATCAAGAAGGCTGCGGACCTGCGCGAATCGGACGTCACCCCAAGGGAACTGTACGTCCGCCGACGGGAATTCATCGCCGCTGCCGGCGTCACCGCGGCGGCTGTGGCCACCAACGGCCTTGGCCTGTTGCAGGGCGAGGCCGATCTCGCGGCGCAGAATCCCGCTGCGCAGAAGTTGACGGTCGCGAAGAAGAGTGCGACGACGGACGAGAAGGTGAATTCCTACAAGGACATCACCACCTACAACAACTTCTACGAATTCGGCCTCGACAAGGGTGATCCCGCGAAGTACGCCGGCTCGCTGCGTCCGCGGCCGTGGAGCGTCGTCGTCGAAGGGCAGTGCGCCAAGCCCGGCACCTACAACATCGAAGACATCATGAAGTGGGCGCCGATCGAGGAGCGCATCTACCGTCACCGCTGCGTCGAGGCATGGTCGATGGTGATTCCGTGGAACGGCTATTCGTTGAGCGAGTTCCTGAAGCGCTTCGAGCCCACGTCCAAGGCGAAGTACGTCGAGTTCAAGACGCTGGTCGATCCCAAGCAGATGCCCGGGCAGACGGAGCCCGCGCTGCCGTGGCCGTACGTCGAAGGCCTGCGTATGGACGAGGCGATGCATCCGCTCACGATGCTCGGACTCGGCCTCTACGGCGAAGTGCTGCCGAACCAGAACGGTGCGCCCCTGCGATTGATCGTGCCATGGAAGTACGGCTTCAAGGGCATCAAGTCGATCGTGCGGGTCCGCTTCATTGAAAACGAGCCGACCAACACCTGGAAGCAGATGCAGGCGCAGGAATACGGCTTCTACGCCAACGTCAATCCCCAGGTCGACCATCCGCGCTGGTCGCAGGGCAGCGAGCGACGCATCGGCGAGTTCTTCCGGCGCAAGACGCTGATGTTCAACGGCTATGCCGACCAGGTCGCATCCCTCTACAACGGAATGGACCTGCGGAAATTCTACTGATCAGGCCAACAGGCCATCGGGCCATCAGGCTTCAGGAATGACAGCAACTCAGTGGAGACGACGGGTTTTCAAGCCCGTCGTCTGGATGCTCTGCCTCGCGCCGCTCGCGTACCTGATCTACAGCCTCTACATCGATCTCGGCGCCAATCCTGTCGAGACAATTACCAACAGCACCGGCATCTGGACGCTGCGCTTGATCATGCTCACGATGGCGATCACGCCGCTGCGCTGGATGACGGGAATCAATCAGCTCATCAACTACCGTCGCCTCGTCGGGTTGTTTGCGTTCTTCTACGGGTGCCTGCATTTCACGACGTTCTTCCTGTTCGATCATCAATTCGACGTTGCGGCAATGTGGAAGGACGTGCAGTTGCGGCCGTACATCACGGCGGGTTTCATCGCCTTCGTGCTGATGATTCCGTTGGCCATCACCTCGACGACCGGGTGGATTCGACGGATGGGCGGGAAGAATTGGAACCTGCTCCATAAGTTGATCCACCTCACCGCGATGGGTGCCGTGCTGCACTATTACTGGAAGGTCAGCATCAAGATCCCCCCGGTCTATCCCCGTAACTACGCCATCCTCGTCGGGGGGCTCCTGGCCCTGCGGCTGTGGCGAAACTTTGCCCGGAAGCGGGCATCTGAGGTATAAGTTGCGGGTCATGCAGAACGCTTGGACAAGCTGCGCGTGTTGTTGCGTCGGAGACGCCTCCGACGCCTGCGTCGCTGTGTCCACGACCGCCGCATAAGACGCCGGTCACTCGCAGCAGATTCAAGGCTCGGAGGAACGAAGACCTCCGGGCCTTTTTTGTTTGGGGACGGTGATGAGACGCTTACTTTCGATTGGTTTGGTCTTGGTCTTGCTCGCACCGGCGGTGCGGGCGCAGTCGGCGGCGCCGTCGCTCGCCGGACTGTGGGATGCGGCGGTTGTCGTCAACGGCCTCGAGATTCCGTTCCGATTCGAGATCGCCGGCAGCGGCACCGCGATCAGCGGGTCGTTCTTCAACGGCGATGAGAAGGTCACCTCGACGCTCGGCAAGTTCGAGAACAACACGCTCACGCTGAATTTCGATCATTACGGAACGCGGATCGATGCGTCGATGCTGAACGGCCGGCTTGCAGGCGTCTACAACCGCGCCAACGACGTCGGCGTGTATCCGTTCTACGCGCAGAAGTTCGCGCCGTCGAATCAGTTCCCGAATGAAATTCCGAAGATCGACGGGCTGTGGACGATCGGCAATGTGAGCAGCAACAAGGGCGAGGCGGCGTGGCACTTCATCGTGCGCCAGTCCGGGGCAGAAGTTACCGCCGCGATCCTGCGCGTCGATGGCGACACCGGCGCGTTGGCCGGCACGTATCGCAACGGCAAGTTCATCGTCAGCCACTTCTCCGGTGCGCGCCCGCTGCTGCTCGAACTCACTCCACAGAAAGACGGCACGCTGGAGATCGTCCGCAACCGCACGGACCGGATGATCGCGCTCAAGGACACCGAGGCCAAGCTCAAAGGCGTGGCTGAGCCGACCGATCCGTCGCGCCACTCGAGCGTCAAGGATCCGACAGAGCCGTTCAAGTTCGCTTTCCCGGACATCACCGGCAAAGTGATCACCAACAAGGACGAGCGTTTCCGAAACAAGGTGGTGATTGTCGGCATCGGCGGCAGCTGGTGCCCGAACTGCCACGACGAGGCGCCGTTCCTGTCCGAGCTCTATACGAAATACAAGAGCAAGGGCCTCGAGATCGTCGAGTTCTCGTTCGAAGAGGATGCGCAGAAGGCGAAGGGCTACCCGCGATTGAAGGCGTTCAACCAGCGCTACGGCGTGAACTACACGGTGCTGCTGGCCGGCGATCAGGCTGACGTCGCCGAGAAAGTGCCGCAGATCCACAACCTGAACTCGTTCCCGACGACGATCTTCATCGGTCGCGACGGGCTGGTTCGGGCGGTGCATGCGGGATTTGCCGGCGCCGTGAGCGGCGTGTTCCACGAGACCGCGAAGGAAGAGATCACGGCCACGGTCGAACGGCTCCTCGCGGAGCAGCCGTCGACCGCAGCCGGCAAGCCGGAAAACTAGAAGCTCAGTTGCGTTCGGAACAGGATCACGTCTTCGGCGTGGCGCGCTGAGACGCCACCGTCGAACGTGGTCCGTTCGAACGTCGCGTAGTACTTCACGTTCGCATTCGGGAACCAGTTCGCCGCCACGGTGAACGATGTGGCTTCCCGGCTTGCCGTTGCGGACGCGAGCCCGCTCTGAAATACCAACCGATCCACCGACAGCGTGGTGTAGCGCGCGAGGAGTTGCACCGCGCCGTAGTGATGCTGGGCCGGATTGAACGAGTTCTTCGGCCGCACGGCGCCGTAGGTGGCGGCTTCGCCCGTCAACATGACGGATGCTGACACCTCGGTGGCGTGATTGGTGATCTCGCGGGCGAGACCGCCCTTTGCAATCGTCTGGGCCGAGCTCATGTACTCGCCGAAGATGCCGAACGTCTTGTAGTAGTAAAACACCGCCGGCGACAGGCGCGTCCGTGTGCCCGCGGCCGTCACCCCGGTGTCGTAGGTAAAGTAGGTCTGGCCAGCATCGGTCTTGAACGACGGCAGCGCGCCGGTTTCCTTGCCGGCCGACCCGCCCAGATGGAAGCCGAAGCCGTTGATGGCCGCCGATTTCGACGTGCGGAACGGGGTCACGACGATGCGTCCGGCGAGATCCTTCGAGTTGTTCGTGTCGAGCTCCGTCGTCGTGCTCGATCCGTCGGGCACGCCGTTGAACACGCCGCCCTGGTACGAGACACGGCCCTTCGCCACATCGCCAAGCACTTCGACGCCGAGATCGCGATTCGGGACGAGGCTCGACGCGAGGGCTCGCTCCGGGAACCAGAGGTTCGCATCACCTTGTAGCAATTCGTAGCCAACGGGCGTCTTGTCCTTCCCCGATCGGATGCGGAACGCCTGCGACGGGCGAAATTCGAGGTACGCGTCCGGGACCTGCGCCGAGCCGCTGCCGAAGTCCGGCATCAGCTTGAACGTGAAGTAGTGCGTCAGCTGTCCGGTGAACGTCGGCCGCAGCTTGCGCAGGGTAAACGTGTTGATGATTGGTGTCGGATTGTTGATGGAGAAGCGGCCGTCGGCCTGGGCGACCATGCCGAGGACCAGCCGGTATTCGCCGTCCGGACTCTGGACGAAGAAGCCGTCCTGGAACCCCGCAGCGGGGACGGGCTTGGGAGCGGCGGTCTGAGCGACGGCCGTTCGAGCCGAGAGGATCACGGTGAGAACGATGAAAAGACGATTTAGGCGGAACGACACCCTGACATCCTAACTTGCGATACCATCCCCGGCGTGACCGACACGCAGAAAAAGATCAACACCCCCGCCCAGGTCCTGTTTGCCAGCTTGATCGGCACGACCATCGAGTTCTTCGACTTCTACATCTACGCGACCGCCGCCGTCCTGGTGTTCCCGAAGCTGTTTTTTCCGGCCACCGATCCCAACACTGCGACGTTGGCGTCGCTGGCGACGTTTGCGATCGCCTTCATCGCCCGCCCGATCGGCTCCGTGCTGTTCGGCCACTTCGGCGATCGTGTCGGTCGCAAGACCACTCTGGTGGCCGCGCTGATGACCATGGGCGTGTCGACGGTGATGATCGGCTTGTTGCCGACGTATCACACGATCGGTATTACGGCGTCGCTGCTGCTGGCGCTGTGCCGGTTCGGCCAGGGCATCGGCCTTGGCGGCGAGTGGGGCGGGGCCGTGCTGCTCGCAACCGAAAACGCGCCGCCGGGGAAGCGCGCGTGGTACGGCATGTTCCCGCAGCTGGGCGCGCCGATCGGATTCGTGTTCAGCGGCGCCGTGTTCCTGCTGTTGTCACAGACGCTCACGGATGAACAGTTCTTTGCCTTCGGGTGGCGCATCCCGTTTCTCGCGAGCGCCGCGCTCGTCGCGATCGGCCTCTACGTGCGCTTGACGATCACCGAAACGCCGATCTTCGCCGAGGCGCTCAAACGCGACCAGAAGCGCGTCGAGGTGCCGGCGCTCACCGTGTTCCGCGACTATCCAGGCACGCTGGTGCTGGGGACCATGATCTCGATCATCGCCTACACGTTGTTCTACATGCATTCGGTGTTCGCGCTGTCGTGGGGCACGAGCCAACTGGGCTACACGCGCAACGAGTTCCTCGTGATGCAGCTGTTTGCGATCCTGTTCTTCGCCGCCACGATTCCTCCGGCCGGGTTACTGGCCGAGCGCGGCCGCAAGAAGGCGATGATCTGGATGACGATTGGCGCGGTCATCTACGGCATCATCATGCCGTCGCTGTTTTCGTCCGGGACGACCGGCGCGGTGGTGACGATGTGTTTGGGATTCGGGTTGACGGGCCTCGTCTACGGGCCGTTGGGCACCGTGCTGTCGGAGCTGTTTCCCACCTCGGTGCGCTACACGGGCAGTTCGATTGCCTTCAACGTCGCCGGGATCTTCGGTGCCTCGCTGGCGCCGTACGCGGCGACGTGGCTCGCGCAGCATTACGGCCTCCAATACGTCGGCTACTACATCTCCGGCGTGGCGGTGTTGTCGCTGATTGGGCTGGTGGCGACGCGCGAAACGAAAGACACAGACTTGCGGCACTGAAAGCCTGTGCTACGATGAGTATCTTCCGGTATCGCGGGGTGGAGCAGTCCGGTAGCTCGTTGGGCTCATAACCCAAAGGTCGGGGGTTCAAATCCCCCCCCCGCAACCAACCAAGCTCCTTCGAACAGTTCGAGTTGTCAGGCAGACGCCCGTTTGCGCCTCTCGACTGTCGCGTAAGTCAACCCCGTGTTCAATAGTGCAAGATAACCGCTTAAATGTTGCACGGAAAAGACTTAGAAGTCGACATGGCTAACTCGCTGTTTCATAACGAATCAAAAGCGCCAAAGAGTCGCAATGTAACGGACTGGAGATATCGGCGCTAATCATCAGACGCCAAACGAGTTGGCGACGCTCGAACCGCCACGACCTCCTTTGGCTTGCTAGTTGCTGTGGCGTCTGCAGAGACGAACCATGGATATCAACCAACAGAGCCACATCCGACGTAAAGCCGTCTGGGGCTCCGGAGTCATCACCGCGATCATTCTGGTGCTTCTGGCGTCCACCGCTTCGGCACAGGGCGGGCACGGCGGGAAGTTCGACGAGGCGGTGCGCAAGAAGATCGTCTCGGGCGAGTCGTCCCGCGTCATCATGCAGTTTCGTTCGTCCAAAGATCGCGACGAAGCGTTCCGCCGCCTGCTCGATCGGGGGGCGGCGGTGCGCACCATCGATACCGAGGACGGTCCGGCACTGAATGTCGTCGCGAGCTCGGGCCTCGTCGCCAGCGAATCGGACTCGGCGACCCAGGTCTCGTACGACGCCCCAGTTCACTCGTTCGCCGCCAAGTCGGCTCGCGCGGTGGTCACCAAGCAGCCCGCGCGCGACAACCGGCGCCGCGGCGGCGACAACCGCCGTCGCCGCTTCGCGCGGCCTGAGATGACCGTGGCGGTGATCGATTCGGGCGTCCAGACGCAGGACGACCTGCCCGATTGGCGCATCGCCTATTACAAGGACTTCGTCACCGGCGGCTCCCAGCCCGTTGACATGTGCGGTCACGGCACGCACGTCGCGGGCACGATCGCCGGGAGCGGCAAGGATTCCTACGGCGAGTACGCCGGTATCGATCCGAATGTCGGCCTCGTCGTGCTGCGCGTTCTTGGCAACGACTGTTCCGGCAACACGAGCGACGTGCTGGATGCGCTCGAATGGATCGGCCAGAACTACCGGACCTACGGGATTCGCGTGGTGAATCTGTCGCTGGGCCACCCGGTCTTCGAGTCGATCATGACTGACCCGATGGTGCAGGCCGTTGAGCGTCTGAGCCGCAAGGGCATCGTCGTCGTCACCGCCGCCGGCAACATGGGCATCAACCCCACGACGGGCAAGCCTGGTTACGGCGGCGTCGGCGTTCCGTGCAACTCGCCATCGGCGGTCTGCGTCGGTGCGCTCGACACCAAGAAGACCGCGAAGTTCTCCGACGACACGATCGCCGGCTTCAGCTCGCGCGGCCCGACGCGGTTCGATCTGCTGGCCAAGCCTGATCTGGTCGCCGACGGCGTCAACGTCATTTCGCTCAATGCGAAGGGCAGCAAGCTCGATAAGAGCCTCAAGGATCACGAGGTCAAGGGCCCGGCGCAGGAGTTGAACGACGCGCCGACGTACATGCGCCTGTCCGGCACCAGCATGGCGTCGCCGCGCGTGGCGGGCGCCGCCGCCTTGATGCTGCGGGCCAACCCGGCCCTGTCAGCCAACGCCGTCAAGATGGCGCTGCAGTTCACGGCGCGCATCCTTCCGGGCGTGGACGTGCTTACCCAGGGCGCCGGCGCGCTCAATTACGTTGGCGCAGTGCAGATGGCGCAGCTCCTCAACCCCGCTGCGGAGAAGGGTGAGTCGTGGCTGCGTGACGAGTTGCCCACTTACAACCTCGACGAGCATGGCCGCAGGGCGAAATGGGGCCATGTGCTGGTGTGGGGCGATCGGTTGATGCCGATCGAGACCGCATCGGTGCACATGGCCCGCTGGGACGACAACATCGTGTGGGGCTACGACGCGCTGGCCGACAACATCGTGTGGGGCGAGTGCGAGGAATGCGACAACATCGTCTGGGGTAACAGCTGGGACGACAACATCGTGTGGGGCAACAGCTGGGACGACAACATCGTCTGGGGCGACAACATCGTTTGGGGCGAGAACGTCGTATGGGGCTACTGGGCCGACAACATCGTCTGGGGCTTCGCCGACGACAACATCGTGTGGGGCAACGTCTCGCACGATGACATGGACAACATTGTCTGGGGCAACGACTGGGACAACATTGTGTGGGGCAACTGCACGAACGCCCAGTCCGACGACGACAATATCGTGTGGGGCAACAACGACGATGACAACATCGTCTGGGGCAATTGCTCCAAGCAGAATTAGCTGAGTCCGCAATCAAACAGGTAACGGATCATGGCTATTCACACGACGCCGTCAACCACCACGACGACCACCGATTGGCGGTCGGAACTCCCGGTGCTCGGGGGACGTAACGTGACGCTGCGCGAGATGCGCTTCGAAGACGCACCCTCGCTGCTCGCGTTGCTGACGACGGAGGAAGTCAGCCGCTTCATCTCGCCGCCGCCGACCACGGTGGAAGGGTTCGAACGCTTCATTGCGTGGACACACCGTGAGCGCGCTGCCGGCAACTACGTCTGCTTCGCGATCGTGCCCCAGGGCTTCGACACAGCCGTGGGCATCTTCCAGGTCCGCTCGCTCGAGCCGGGTTTCTGCATCGGCGAGTGGGGCTTCGCCATGGGCTCGGCGTTCTGGGGCTCGGGCATCTTCGTCGACGGCGCGCGGCTGGTGCTGGACTTTGCGTTCAACATCGTTGGCACGCGCCGGCTGGAGGCGCGCTCGGCAGTCGCCAACGGGCGCGGCAACGGCGCGCTGCGGA
>CAZBYY010000013.1:0-25786 GCA_964495855.1 uncultured Acidobacterium sp.
CTCGTGGGCCTCCTGGCTGATCGATCCGTAGGACATGGCGCCGGTCGAAAACCGCTTGATGATCTGCGCGGCGGATTCGACCTCGTCGAGCGGCACCGGCGGCCCGAACGGCTTCAGCCCGAAGAGTCCGCGCAGGGTCGCGCGGGCGCGGCTCTGGTCGTCAACGAGCTGCGTGTATTCCTTGAAGATCTTGTACTGGCCCGACCTCGTGGCGTGCTGCAGCTTGAATACCGTGTCCGGATTGAACAGGTGCAGCTCGCCGTCGCGACGCCATTGGTATTCGCCGCCGCTCTGCAGCTCGCTGTCGGCGCGGCGGCCGTAGGCGCGCGCGTGGCGCTGGCGCACTTCCTCGGAGATTTCCTTGACGCCGATGCCGCCGATCTTCGACGCGGTGTTGGTGAAGTACTTGTCGACGAACCGCTGATCGAGGCCGACCGCTTCGAAGATCTGCGCGCCGCAATAGCTCTGCAGCGTCGAGATGCCCATCTTCGACATCACTTTCAACACGCCCTTGTTGAGCGCCTTGATGTAGTGCTTCACGGCATCGTTGTGGGTGATGTCGGGGAGCAGGCCCTGGCGGATCAGGTCATCGAGCGATTCAAAGGCGAGGTACGGATTCACCGACCCGGCGCCGTAGCCGAGCAGCAGCGCGATGTGATGCACTTCGCGGGCCTCGCCGGTTTCGATCAGCAAGCCGCACTTGTGGCGCGTGCCTTCGCGCACGAGATGATGGTGCACGCCGGCGACGGCGAGCAGGCTTGGGATGGGCGCGTGACTGGCGTCGACGCCGCGATCAGAGAGAATCAGGATGCCGACGCCGGATTCGACGGCCGCGCTCGCCCGGCGGCAGAGTTGTTCCATCGCGCGCTCCAGTCCAGGCCCATCCTCCGCCGGGTCGTACAGCAGCGGCAGCGTGGTCGAACGGAACGGCGATCCCGGCGCCAGGTGGCGAAGCTTGGCGACCTGGTCGTTGTGCAGCACCGGAAAGTCGACCTTGATCTGCCGGCACGCCTCGGGTCCCGGTTCGAGCAAGTTCGCTTCGGCGCCGATCGTCACGCCCATCGACGTGACGAGCTCTTCACGGATGGCATCGAGCGGCGGGTTGGTGACCTGCGCAAACAGCTGCTTGAAGTAGTCGTAGAGCAGCCGCGGCCTGTTCGAGAGCACGGCGAGCGCCGTGTCGGTGCCCATCGACCCGATCGGCTCTTCGCCGTTGATCGCCATCGGCGTCAGCAGGACGCGCAGGTCCTCCTGCGTGTATCCGAACGCCAGTTGCCGGCGCAACACCGTCTGGTGATCGGGCCGCTCGGCAAACGCGCTCGGCAGGTCTTCGATGTCGACGAGGTTCTGCCGCAGCCACTCGGCGTACGGCTGCTCCGCGGCCAGCGACTGCTTGATCTCGCTGTCGCTGATCATGCGGCCTTCGCCGGTGTCGATGAGCAGCATCTTGCCCGGGCGCAGGCGATCCTTGGTGACGATGCGATCGGCCGGGATGTCGAGCACGCCGACCTCCGACGCCATGATCACCAGATCATCGGTGGTGATGCAGTAGCGCGACGGGCGCAGGCCGTTGCGATCGAGCACGGCGCCGATGAGGCGGCCGTCGGTGAACGTGATCGAGGCCGGGCCGTCCCACGGCTCCATGATCGACGAGTGAAATTCGTAGAACGCGCGCACGGCCGGATCCATCGCCTGGTTGCCGGCCCACGGCTCGGGAATCATCATCAGCACCGCGTGCGGCAGCGAGCGGCCCGCCATCACGAGGAACTCGAGCACGTTGTCGAACGAGGCGGTGTCGCTGCCCCCTTCCGTGATGATCGGCAGCACCTTCTTGAGGTCGTCGCCGAACACGCTCGATTGCAGCAAGCCCTCGCGCGCCTTCATCCAGTTGATGTTGCCGCGCAGCGTGTTGATCTCGCCGTTGTGCGCGACGAAGCGGTACGGGTGCGCGAGGGGCCAGGACGGGAACGTGTTGGTCGAGAAGCGCTGGTGCACGAGCGCGAGCGCCGAATCAAAGTCGGGATCGGACAGGTCGGGGAACAGGCCTTCGATCTGCGACGCCGTCAGCATGCCCTTGTAGATCAGCGTCTTCGACGACAGGCTGCAGATGTAGAGGCCCGTCGCCTCGCGCTCGATGCGCTTGCGGATGACGTACAGCCGCCGCTCGAACGCGTGTGTGCCGTCCGCCGGCACGGGGCTCCCGACAAACAGCTGTTCGAACCGCGGTGCCACCGACGCGGCGGTCTTGCCGATCTTCGTCAGGTCGATCGGCACGTCGCGCCAGCCCAGCAGGTGCTGGCCTTCTTCCGAAACGATGCGCGCAATGACTGACTTGCATGCCTGCCGTGCATTTTCGTCATGTGGCAGGAAGACCAGGCCGACGCCGTAGCAGCCGCCCGGCGGCAGCAGAAAGTTCACGGTTTTGCGCAGGAAGCGATCCGGTGTCTGCACCAGGATGCCGGCGCCGTCGCCCGTGTCCGGGTCCGACCCGGTGGCGCCGCGATGTTCGAGATTGATGAGGAGGTCGAGGGCCGAGCGGACTATCGAGTGCGAACGCGTGCCCTTGATGTGCGCGACGAAACCGACACCGCAGGCGTCGTGCTCCTCGCTGGGGCGATAGAGGCCCGTGGGCCGCTGGTCTCCGATCTCTTCCGCGCGTTCGTCCATGGCGTTCTCCGCAAGACTGGAATGGCTATTAAAGGCGCTGCCCAGGCATAACAAAAGCGCAATCTATCTATGAAAACGATTCACAAAAGAGATCGAACAAACGGCGATACACTGAAGTGCACGCATGGCTCATTCCGTGGCACATACCCGCGGCCTGTGGACCGGGCTGCTCGTGATCGTCCTGGCGGCGCAACTGTTCGCTGCGCCGGTCGAACCGCTCCGCGTCGGCGATGTCCTGCCGCCGCTGCGTGGGTCCTTCCTCACCGGCAAAAACGTCGCCCTGCCTTCGGCGTCGGCGGGCAAGACCGCGCTGCTGATCCTCGGCTTTACCTACGCCTCGCGGCGCGCGGTGGAGCCGTGGGGCGACTGGTTCAAGAAGACGTTCGCTGGTCGGCAGGAGCTCACGTTTTTCGAAATGCCGATGATCGGCGGCATGGGAAAGCTCGGTCGCTGGTTCATCGATCGCGGGATGCGCAAGAGCACGCCGCAAGAGCTGCACGAACACGTGATCACGGTGTATTCGGAAACCGGTGACTGGAAGCGGCGGCTCGGCGTCACCAACGCGAACGAAGATGACGCGTTCCTGGTGGTGGTTGACGGGAAGGGGATCGTGCGCTGGATGCATCACGGCCCGTTTGACGCCGAGACCGCCCGCGTTCTCGAAGGCGTCATGGCTGGTCCGGCCTCCTCGTCATCGCCATGACCGCCGCCGCTCCGCTGCGACTCGGCATCTCCTCGTGCCTGCTCGGGCAGGAAGTGCGCTTTGATGGGGGCCACAAGCGCGATCGCTTCCTGGCCGATACGTTTGGCGCCTTTGTCGAATGGGTGCCGATCTGCCCGGAAGTGGAGGCGGGGTTCGGCACTCCGCGCGAAGCGATGCGCCTCGTCGATCGAGATGGCCGCCTTCGCCTGGTCACGGTCAAGACCCACGTGGACCTCACCGAGCAGCTCGAGCGCTCCGCGCAGAAGCGGGTCACAAAGCTCGACGCGGCCGGATTGTCGGGCTACGTGCTGAAGAAAGACTCCCCAAGCTGCGGCCTGTTTCGCGTCAAGGTTTATGCGGAGCACGGCGTGCCGGCGCGGTCCGGCCGGGGCCTCTTTGCGACGGCGTTGACGACGCGCTTGCCGCATCTGCCGGTCGAAGAAGAAGGACGCCTCGAGGATCCGCGCCTGCGCGAAAACTTCATCGAGCGCGTGTTTGCGTTCAAGCGGCTGACCGAACACTTTTCGTCGCGTTGGACCACGGGCACGCTGGTGCGATACCATACCGCGCACAAGCTCGTGCTGATGGCGCACTCCGTCAAGGCGTACCAGGAGCTCGGGCGTCTGGTCGCGAACGCCAAGGCGCTGTCGCGCGCAGACCTGCAGGATCGTTACGTCGAGGGATTCATGGCGGCACTGTCGGTGGTGGCCACGCCGCGTCGTCATGTCAACGTGCTGCAGCACATCGCCGGTTACTTCAAGAAGGACCTGGACGAAAGAGATCGCGCCGAACTCCACGGCCTGATCGACGACTACGGCCGCGGCCTCGTGCCGCTCGTCGTGCCGATTACCCTGATCCGCCACCACGTCCGGCGGTGCGCCGTGACCTATCTCGAAGGCCAGGTCTATCTCGACCCGCATCCCAAGGAGCTGATGCTGCGCAACCATGTCTGACTCCGGACGCCGCATCCTGCTGACGGGCGCCACCGGCTATGTTGGCGGCCGCCTGCTCACGGAACTGGTCAGGCGAGGCGAGCAGGTGCGCTGCCTCGCGCGCAATCCGGCGCGTCTCAACGTGCCGCCTGGTGTCGAGACCATCGGCGGCGACGTGACCGACCGCGCGTCGCTCGATGCGGCTTTCCGCGGCATCGATGTCGCGTTTTACCTCGTGCATTCGATGGGTGATGCCAGCGAGTTCGAGGAACGCGAGCGCGCCAGCGCCGCCAACTTTGCGGACGCGGCGGCTGCCGCCGGCGTTCGCCGCATCGTCTATCTCGGTGGTCTCGGTGACGGTTCAAAAGCGCTGTCGCCGCACCTGCGCAGCCGCCACGACGTCGGCCGCATCCTTCGCGCCGGCCGCGTGCCGACGCTTGAGTTCCGCGCATCGATCGTCATTGGCTCTGGCAGCCTGTCGTTCGAGCTGGTGCGCGCATTGACCGAGCATCTGCCGGTGATGATCACGCCGCGCTGGGTGTCGGTGCTCGCTCAGCCAATCGGCATTCGTGACTTGCTGGCGTACCTGGTCGAGGCGATTGACGTGCCGCTCAGCGAAAGCATCGTTGTTGAAATCGGCGGGCCTGATCGCATTTCGTACCTCGGCTTGATGCAGGAGTACGCGCGGCAGCGGGGCCTGAGGCGCCTGATGATTCAGGTGCCGCTCTTGACGCCGAAGCTCAGTAGCCTGTGGCTTGGTCTCGTCACCCCCGTGTATGCGCGCGTCGGACGGAAGCTGATCGAAAGCATCAGGCATCCGACGATCGTCACAAGCGACGCGGCGCAGCGATTGTTTTCAGTGCGGCCGATCGGTGCGGCCGCAGCCATCCGTGCCGCACTCGAAAACGAAGACCGCGAGTACGCCGAAACGCGGTGGTTCGATTCGGTCTCCGCGGCGGGACGTGACCAGCCCACCTACAAGTCCGCGCCGGGTCTGCGCCTGACCGACAACCGGACGATCGACGTGCCGGCGCACCCGGCCGAGTGTTTCAGCGTCATCTCGAGCCTTGGCGGGCGGACCGGCTGGCCGCCGTTCACCTGGCTGTGGCGGCTGCGCGGGACGATCGATCTGCTGCTGGGCGGCGTTGGCATGCGCCGCGGACGTCCTGAAGGACGGTCGCTACGCGTCGGCGACGCGCTCGACTTCTGGCGGGTAGAAACGTTCGAGCCTGGCCAGCGCCTGCGGCTCGCCGCGGAAATGAAAGTGCCCGGGCGCGCGTGGCTCGAGTTCGACGTGACGCCGTTGCAGGCCGGATCCCGCATCCGGCAGACCGCGACGTTCGATCCGTCCGGTCTCGGCGGGTTGGTGTACTGGTATGCGCTCCTGCCGGTTCACGCGGTGATCTTCCGCACCATGCTGCGCGCCATCGGTCGGCGCGCCTGCGATCGTCGGCGCGGCTGACGCCACCTCAGGGCGTCGTCTGCACCGGGGTCACGGCATCCTGGTCTTCCTCGCCCGTGCGGATGCGCACGATCTTCTCGATCGGCAGCACCATGATCTTGCCGTCGCCGACTTCGCCGGTGCGCGCGCCCGCAAGGATCGCGTCGATCGTGGTCTGGACGAAGTGATTCGAGACGCCGATTTCGAGGCGAACCTTTTCTGCGAGCGCCATCTTCACGCTCGTGCCGCGGTAGTTCTCGACGTGTTCCATTTCGCCGCCGTGCCCCTGCACGCGGCTGATCGTCAGGCCTTTCACCTCGGCGTGAAAGAGTTCCTCGAGTACTTCACTCAACTGCTCCGGCCGGACGTAGGCGACGATGAGTTTCACAATCCGCCTCCGGTCTGAACGGGAACGACATCGGTTGAACTTTGGGCGACCGGCACATCCTTCGGCTTGACGAGGATTGCGCCATCACCGTGGGTGTAGGCCTCTTCGCCGTGATCGCTGACGTCCATCCCGAGCTTCTCGTCGCGGCCGGTGATGCGCAACGGCATCACGAGCGCGAGCGCTTTCAAGATCACGAAGGTCGCGGCGCCGCTGTAGGCCATGACGATCAGCACGCTGGCCAGCTGCGTCAGCACCTGCGCCGGATGGCCGCCGATCAACCCGCTCGGCCCGCCGCTCCAGGATGCTTCGGCAAACACGCCCGTCAGGATCGCGCCGGTTGCACCGCCAAGGCCGTGGGCGGCCACGACGTCGAGCGAGTCATCGAGCTCGGTCTTGGCGCGGTAAATCAGCGCGAAGTAGCTGGGAATGGCGCCGAGCGCGCCCATCATGATCGAGGAGATCGGCGCGATGTAACCGGCGGCGGGCGTGATCACCACCAACCCGACGACAATCGCGGTCGCGGCGCCGACGGCGGTCACCGTCCCTCCGCGCATCAGGTCGATCATCGTCCACATCGCCAGCGCGGCGGCAGGGGCGAGAAGCGTATTGGCGAACGCGAGCGTCGCGGTGGTCCCTGCTGAGAGCGCGCTGCCGGCGTTGAAGCCAAACCAGCCGAACCACAGGAGCCCGGCGCCGAGCATCGTGAACGGCACGTTGTGCGGCAGGATCGCGTGACGTCCGAAGTCCTTGCGCGCGCCCACGACCATTGCGGCCACGAGCGCCGCCGATGCGGCGTTGACGTGCACCACGGCGCCGCCCGCGAAATCGAGCGCGCCCATCGAGGCGAGGAACCCGCCGCCCCACACCCAGTGGGCGACCGGCGCATACACGAACACGACCCACAGCGTGATGAACGCGATGTAGGCGTTGAAGCGCATGCGTTCGACCACCGCGCCCGAGATCAGCGCCGGCGTGATGATCGCGAAGGTGCCCTGGAACGCCATGAACAGGAGATGCGGAATCGCGCCCTGCGCCGACATGCCGACGCCGCGCAATCCGGCGTAGCTCAGCGATCCGATCATCTGGTTGCCGGGCGCGAACGCGAGTGAGTAGCCGACAAGCGCCCACATCACCGCGACGGGCCCGAGCGCGACGAAACTCATCATCATCGTGTTGAGCGCGTTCTTGGATCGGACGAGGCCGCCGTAGAAGAACGCCAGCGCGGGCGTCATCAGCAGCACGAGCGCAGTGGACAACAACATCCACCCGATGTCGGCGTTATTCATGAGCATATTGAATCGGAACGGGCTAATCCATGTCCAATAGGAAAAATGGCTGGATGTGGTTATCGAATTGCATTGAACCGCCGCATGTCGAAAACCGCCCGCGAAATCATGACGCCCACGCCCCAATGTTGCTCACGCGAGACCCCGGTGAACGATGTCGCCAACCTGATGGTCGAGGCGGATTGCGGCGAAATTCCCGTCGTCGATGCCGACAACCGGCTGATTGGCGTCGTTACCGATCGCGACATCGTCTGCCGCGCTGTCGCGAAAGGGAAGAACCCGTCGGCGATGACGGCGGGGGACATCATGACCGAGCCCGTGGTGTGCGTGACGAAGGACACCCAGCTGCCGGAGATCGTCGCGGTCATGGAAGAGCACCAGATTCGCCGCGTGCCGGTCGTCGACGATGAGGGCCGGGTCACCGGCATCATTGCGCAAGCCGACGTGGCGATGAGCGCCCGCGAGCGAGAGGTGGGCGAGCTGGTTCGTGAAGTGTCGAAAAACGACCTGAGCGCGTAGCTCAGCGCCGCCCGACGAGTTCGGCGGCCTTCTCGCCGATCATCACGCACGCCGCCATGGCCGGCGCGTTGACGATCTCCGGCATGATCGACGCATCGGCGACATAGAGGCGCTCGACGCCTCGCACGCGCAGCGACGGATCGACGACGGCGTCGCGATCGGAGTCGGGTCCCATCTTGCAGGTGCCGGCGCCGTTGTAGAGCGTGTCGCTCTGACGACGCGCGTATGCGGCAAGGTCGGCATCGCTCGTGACCGCGCTGCCGGGCGAGATTTCTTCGGCCTTGAGATCCGAGTACGAATCGGCCTCGGCGAAAAAGCGCGCGAGTCGGACACCCTTGGCGAGCGCGATCGCGTCCGCGCCCTCGGACAGGTAATTGCCGACGATGATCGGCGATGCCAGCGGGTCGGCAGAGCGCAAGCGGACGTGGCCCCTTGATTTCGGATGCACGAGCGCCGTCGTGATGGTGACGAGGCGGTCGGCGGCATCCACGCCGCGGCCGATGTAGAACTGCAGGTCCGGCGGGTCGCCGTAATTGGCTGCATCGGATCGCATGAACATGCCGGCGGTGACCGTTGATGCCGGCAGTTCGCGCTTGCCATTCCACTGCACCGACAGTTGCAGGTGGTCCTGGAAGTTTGCGCCGACACCGCGGACGTCTGCGACCACCGGAATGCCCAGTGGCTTCAACGCACTCGCCGGTCCGATCCCCGAGAGCATCAGCAACTTTGGTGAATCGACGACGCCGGCGCAGAGGACGACCTTGTCACCACGCACGACTTGGCGTGTGCCGTCGCGCAAGAACTCGACGCCGACGACGCGGCGCTGTTCGATGATCAGTTTCGTCGCGCGCGCATTGGTACGGACGTCGAGGTTGGTTCGCGATCGTACGGGTGCGAGGTACGCATCGGCCACGCTGTGGCGTTGCCCGTCGAGGATGGTCTTCTGGTAATACCCGGCGACGTTCACCGGCGTCGGCTGGTTGAAGTCGTATCGCGCATCCACCTTGAATTGCTGCTGCGCGGCGGCGGCGAGGAACGCTTTGTGGCCCGCGTGCGGGTCGGTGCAGATCGACACCGACAGCGGGCCGTCGCCGCCCCGATAAGCCGATGCGCCCATGTCGTTGCGTTCGGATCTCTTGAAGTAGGGGAGCAGTGACTCGTAACCCCACCCTGGATTGCCGGCGCGTTCCCACCGATCGAAACAAAACTGGTGGCCGCGGATGAATGTCATCGCGCCGATGGCAGTCGATCCGCCGAGCACCTTGCCGCGCGGATAGTTCAGGTGCCGGTTCACCAGGGCCGGCTCCGCGTCCGTGGCGTAGCCCCAGTCGTACTTGGAGCCGATGAGTGATGCCCATCGGCCTGGCGTGGCGACTGCCGGGTCGTTGTCGTAGCCGCCGCCGGCATCGAGCAGCAGGACGCGCGTCTGCGGATTCGCACTGAGGCGATGCGCAAGTACGCACCCTGCGGCTCCAGCGCCGATGATGATGACGTCGAATTCACGGGCGGGCGCGCGTTGCGACTCGCGTCTTGGCGAGCCGATCATCCCGACGGCGCCGATCGCCCGGATGAATTCGCGGCGCTTCATACGGCGCTGGCGAGTCTCTCGAGTCTCCGGAGCACGTCATCGCGGCCGATGAGGACGAGCATCTCGAAAATGCCGGGGCTCACCATGCCGCCGGTCATCGCGATGCGAGCGGCTTGAATCAACACGCCGGCTTTGACGGTGCGTGCGTCGGCGAGCGCGCGGAGCACTTGTTCGAGCGCCGCTTCGTTCCATTCGGCCTGCGCAAAGGCATCTCGCAATGCGAGCACATGCTCCCTGGCGCCAGTGCCGGACAGATTCTTCTGCACCGCCTTCTCGTCGTACGAGGTGGGTGCCTCGAAGAACGGCCGCAACTGATCCGGAAAGTCCGTCAGCTTCTTGCAGCGTGGACGCAGGAGCGCCAGGATCGCGGCGGACCGAGGGTCGTGCCGCAGGCCCGTCGTCGCCAGGCCCGCTTCGTCCAGGCGAACCAGGAGATCGTCGTCGCTGAGACGCAGCAGGTGCTGATGGTTGAACCAGTCGAGCTTCTCGGTGTTGAACACGGCATTGCCGCCGCTGATGCCTTCGAGGTTGAAGCGCTGGATCAACTCGTTGCGAGTGAACAGTTCGTCGTTGCTGCCCGTGCCCCACCCGAGCAGCGCGAGGAAGTTGAACATCGCCTCGGGGATGTAGCCCTGCTTGGCGTACTCCATCACCGACGTTGCGCCATGGCGCTTGCTGAGACGCTGTTTGTCAGGTCCCATGATCAGCGGCACGTGCGCAAACTGCGGCGGCGTCTTGCCGAACGCGTTGTAGAGCAGCACCTGCTTCGGCGTATTTGAAATGTGATCGTCGCCGCGGACGACGTGCGTGATGGCCATGTCGATGTCGTCGACCACGACCGAGAGGTGATACGTCGGGTGCGTATCCGAGCGCAGGATGACGAAGCTTTCGATGTGCTCGTTGTCGAACTCGATCGGCCCGTGCACCGCATCGGTGAACGCCGTCTTGCCGGGCGGCACCTTGAAGCGGATCGCGCCGCCGTCTTCAAACGCCTGTCCGCTGTCGAGCAACTGCCTGGCCGCTGCGCGATAGCGATCGAGCCGCTGCGACTGGAAATACGGTGCGTGCGGGCCGCCGGTTTCGGGGCCCTCGTCCCAATCGATGCCGAGCCAGCGCAGCCCGTCCAGGATGCCGGTGACCATCTCGGCCTGCGAACGCTCGACGTCTGTATCCTCGATGCGCAGCACGAACACGCCGCCGTGCCTGCGCGCGTAGAGCCAGTTGAACAGCGCCGTGCGGGCGCCGCCAACGTGAAGATATCCGGTAGGTGAGGGAGCGAAGCGCAGCCGTGGCGTCACAGAGGTTTGATCTTACCTTTCGCCAGCGTTCAGGTCATCCGGAGGATGCGAGGCGTACTGCTATCCTCGGGTCGTGGCCTTTGCGTGGCTGCTGTTGCTCGTGCCGGTGTCGGCGCTGCTCGCGGCCACTGTATCGCCCCAGTCGCCGCTGACTTTCCTGGCCGCCACGATCGCGGTGGTGCCGCTGGCCGAGTGGATCCGCCGCGCGACGGAACACCTCGCCGCGCGCGCCGGTTCGGCAATTGGCGGCTTGTTGAACGTCTCGTTCGGCAATATCGCCGAGCTGATCCTCGCGCTGTTCGTGCTGTCAGAGGGCAAGGGCGAGGTCGTCAAGGCGCAGATCACCGGCGCGATCATCGGCAACAGCCTGCTCGGCCTCGGCCTCGCGATCGTCGTTGGCAGCATCGGTCGTCCGCGGCAGACCTTCAATCGCGCCCATGCGGGACAGTTGTCGAGCCTGCTGGTGTTGTCGACGATCGGCCTGCTGCTGCCGGCGCTGTTCGACTACACGATGCGTGGCCACACCGCCGGGCGCCGCCTGGTGAGCGACGAGCACCTGAGCCTCGCGGTCTCGGTCGTGCTGATCGTCGTCTACATCGCCAACTTGATCTACACGACGGTGACGCATCGCGACGTGTTTGCTTTCGACGAAGGCGATGCACACTCAGGCACGCGTGCCGAGACGTGGCCGTTCGGCAAGGCGATGGCGGTGCTGGCCGGCGCGACGGTCGCGACGGCGTTCGAAGCGGAGCTGATCTCGAGCGGCCTGGCGTCGACCGCGGCGCAGGTCGGGCTGTCCGAGTTCTTCCTCGGCATCATCCTTCTCGCGGTGATCGGCAACGCCGCGGAATACGTGTCGGCGATGTACTTCGCCCGCGAAGACCGCATTGGCCTGGCGGTCAGCATCACCGTGGGATCGACGATCCAGATTGCCTTGCTGGTGGCGCCGCTGCTCGTGATCGTCTCGGCGCTGATCGGACATCCCATGGACCTCGTGTTCACGAGTCCGCTCGAACTGATCGCCATTACCGCCGTCGTCTTCGCCGTCAGCGCGATTGCCCAGGACGGGGAGACGACCTGGTTCGAGGGCGTCCTGCTGCTGGCGACCTACGCGCTGTTCTCCCTGGCGTTCTACTTCGTCTAACCTCGCGCCAAGTTGGACTATCCTCACGGCGTGGCCGCCCCGGTAAATACGACCACCCTCAGCGTCGCCGAACGACAGGCCCTTGGCCTCGTCCATCGTTTCGATGGCGTTCGTCATGTATTACGCCGACGGCAGCCGTGGCGTGCTGGTGCTCGTGTTCCTCCTGCCGTTCCTGTTCGGGGTGTTCCGGCTGTCGACCAGGCAACTGCTGTTCCTGTCGGGCGTGGCGATCGTGTCGTATGCGGCGATGGTGGCGGCGCTCTATCGCTTCAAGCCGCAGATGGTTTCACCGGCGAGCGAAATCCTCGAGTTGATCGTGCTCACCATCACGTTGCCGTGGTTTGCGGCCATGGGCGGCTACGTCAGCCGGCTGCGCGGCGAAATGGCCGCCGCGAATCGCCAGTTGATCGTGGCGCGCGACGCCGCGGAGGCCGCCGCGCAGGCCAAGAGCACGTTCCTTGCGAGCATGAGCCACGAGATTCGCACGCCCATGAACGGCGTGATCGGCATGACGACGCTGCTGCTGGAGACGGAGCTGACGGCCAAGCAGCGCGAATATGTCGAAGTGATTCGCGACAGCGGCGACGGCCTGCTGACGATCATCAACGAGATCCTCGACTTCTCGAAGATCGACGCCGGCAAGCTCGATCTCGACATGCAGCCGTTCGATCCGCAGTCGTGCATCGAGGATGCGCTCGAACTGGTCGCGCCCTCCGCATTTGCAAAAGGCCTCCGCCTCACCTACCAGATCGACACGTTCCTGCCGCCGGTGATCGTGAGCGACATCACGCGCGTGCGGCAGATCCTGTTCAATCTGTTGAGCAACGCGATCAAGTTCACCGACACCGGCGACATCACCGTGACCGCGGCAGCCACGCAGGCGGATGAGCCGGGCACGTACGAAGTCCTCTTCACCGTCGCCGACACCGGCATCGGCATCCCCGCGGATCGCATCGATCGCCCGTTCCAGTCGTTCAGTCAGGTCGATGCCTCGACGACGCGCAAGTACGGCGGCACCGGTCTTGGTCTCGCCATCTGTCGACGGCTTGCGGAGATGCTCGGCGGGCGCATCTGGGTCGAGAGCGAGGTGGGCAAGGGCAGCCGCTTCTCGTTCACGATCCAGGCCAGGCGCGGCACCGGGTTGCCGTCGTCGATTGCCGCGCGCATCGATGGTCCGCAGCCGCAGCTGGGCGGACGTCGCGTGCTGGTCGTGGACGACCATCACGCCAGCTGCCTGTCGTTGAAGCGGCAGGCGGAAGCGTGGGGCCTCGTGGTGACGGTCTCCGAATCGGCGCGCGATGCGCTGACGAAGATCCAGGGCGGCGAGCGATTCGACATCGGGATTGTCGACATGCAGATGGAAAAAATGGGCGGATCGACGGTGGCTGCCGAGATCCGCAAGCTTGTCGGCGCGGCGGCGATGCCGCTGGTCGGCATGTTGACGCCGGGCCTTCGCGACGCGCCGCATCCCGAGCTGTTTGCGGCATCGGTCACCAAGCCGATCAAGGCGTCGAAGCTCTACGACGCGCTGATCGACGTGGTGGCGTCGCAGCCGATGCCGGCATCGCGCGTCTTGCCTGCGGAAGGCGATCGGCTCGCGGACCGGCACCCGCTGCGCGTGCTCGTGGCGGAAGACAACGGCGTCAACCAGAAGGTCGCATTGGCGATGTTGCGCTCGCTGGGCTACCGCGCCGATCTTGCATCCGACGGCGTCGAGGCCGTCGAGGCGGTGCGCCGCGTGCCGTACGACGTGGTGTTCATGGACCTGCAGATGCCGGAGCTCGACGGGCTCGGCGCGACGAAGCAGATCATCGCCGAACATCCGGTGGGCCGTCGTCCGCGAATCGTGGCGCTCACCGCCAACGCCTTCGAAGAGGATCGCGACGCGTGCCTGGCCGCCGGGATGGACGACTACGTGAGCAAGCCGTTGAAGGCGGACGCGCTCGAAGCGGCGCTGCTCAGGGTGAATCGAGTTGCAGTGAATTGAGCGGAGTGCCCCGACTGAGGCACGTCGAATTGGCGGTGAGGGAGGGATTCGAACCCTCGGTAGGACTTTAAAGGTCCTACAACGGTTTAGCAAACCGCCGCCTTCAGCCTCTCGGCCACCTCACCGCGGCAAGATTCCTAGTATACGTCGGCAGTCAGGCGACGAGCACGGCGTTCTCGTCCCGAACGGTGGCGGTCAGGGTGACGGGTCCCTTCAAAGAGCTGGAGATCAAGCAGTTGCGTTCGGCCTTGTCCAGCATCTGGCGCGCCCGCGCGGCGTCGTCCGCCGACGTGATCGTCAAGTGCGCCACGATGTCGAACTGCGTGAATTGCGTGACGCGCTCGATGCGGTCGAGGGTACCGGTGACCTCGCACTGAAGTCCGGACCACGGCAGCTTGGACGCAGCGGCGATTGCGCGAAATGTGAGGACGAAGCAATCGGCCAGGGCGCCGACGAGCAACGTTTCCGGCGACCACAGGTCGCCCGGCCCGTCGAATTCCGCCGGTGATGCGGAGCGCATCGCCGTCAGCCGTTCAGCCGCCAGCTGCACATCGTCCAGCGGATCGCCGGATGCGGTCACTCGATATCGCTGCGGAAATGAATCCATGTTCTTGCCGGGATGCAACAACGGCACCACTGGGCGGATGCGCAAATTGCGGAACAAACCCCCGCTACATCAGCCGTTGCAGGTGATATTCCGACCCAGTGGCCCAAAATTGCGTGTTTGGCCCGGCCGCTTGCACGAGGTTGCACATGTAACAGGCTGACAGTTCGCGCCGGGCGATCACGCGTAGCCAAGTATTGCACCGCCCTGACGCAGCCGATACGCTTCGTGTTACGTGCAACAGCTCTCCTCCCTGGTCGCAGCCGTACGTTCGTGGCTTGAACGGAACGAGCGCGCCGGCACCATTATTCTCAACGTCCTGATCGCGGCCCTGACGTGGGGGATGTCGGAGCTTGTGCTGTGGCCTGCGCGGGGAGGCCAGCCGGTCACGCCGCTCTGGCCGGCTGTCGGACTGGCGGTCGCCCTCGCGTACATCTCGAATTACCGGCTGCTCCCGGGCATTGTCATCGGCACGTTCGCGCTCGAGGCGGGCAACGGCCACATTGTCCTCGCGGTGCTGCTGGCGCTGGCGCAAGTCGCGCAGCCGATCATCGATGCGCGCATCATGCGGACGCTGCAATTCGATCCCAAGCTCGAGCGTGTTCGCGATTCCCTGATCCTGTGCCTGATCGCCGGCCCCACCGGTGCCTTCGCCGCGGCCGTGATTGCCTCGCTGCTGAACATTGCGTTCGGTGCGCGGCCGATGGAGACGCTCGCCTACGACTTCTTTCTCTGGTGGCTGCGGGACTGGCTCGGCGTGATGATCGTGACGCCGCTGATCTTCGCGTGGAGCCACGGACGCGGTACCACCTGGACGTGGCCGCGCATCGGCGAAGGCCTCGGGTTGCTGCTGTCGCTGCTCATCGGCTCGCAATTGATGTTCGGCCTGTGGGGCGTGTTCGCGACGCGCGACGTGCCGATCGCGTTCGTGTTCTTCCCGATCGTGGGATGGGCGGCGCTGCGATTCGGTGCTCGCGGCGCCACGATGGTGCTCGCGGCGATGTCAGCCTTTGCGGTGGTCGTAGCCGGGCTGGGCATCGGCCCCTTCGTCAACTTCCCGGTCGCCTTCACGCAGTTCCTGCTCTTTGCATTCCTCGCGTTGGGATCGATGAGCGGCCTGCTGCTCGCCGCGATCATGGCCGAGCGCGCCGATGCGCTTGCGAAGCGGCTGTTGCTCGAAGAGCAGCTGCGCCACTCGCAGAAGATGGAAGCCGTCGGGCGCCTTGCCGGCGGCATCGCGCACGACTTCAACAACCTGCTCACCGCGATCATCGGCTACACGGAGATCGTGCTCACGTCGCTCGACCCCAAGGACGATCTTCGCGCCGATGCGGAAGAGATCGGCCGCGCCGCGATGCGCGCCGCGGACCTCACTCGGCAGATGCTCGCCTTCAGCCGCAGGCAGGTCCTGCAGCCCAAGCTGATCGACCTCAACACCGCCTTGAGCAAAGTCGAGCCGATGCTGCGCCGCGTGATCGGCGAGGACATCGTCATGACCGTCACGGGCAAGGCAACCAGCGCGTTCGTGCGGGTGGACCCGGGACAAGTCGAGCAGGTGGTAATGAACCTGGTCGTGAACGCGCGCGATGCGATGCCGCAGGGCGGGCGCCTGACCGTCGAAACCTCAGACGCGGTGCTCGACGAGTCTGCGCTTGCCGACTCGCCTGATGCGCGGCCTGGCGCCTACGTGATGGTGTCGGTCAGCGACACCGGCACGGGCATGCCGCCGGAAGTGCGCGCGCGCATCTTCGAGCCGTTCTTCACGACGAAGGATGTCGGCAAAGGCACGGGTCTCGGCCTGTCCACCGTCTACGGCATCGTGCGGCAGAGCGAAGGCCACATTGCGGTGTCGAGCCAGCTCGGGCTTGGCACCACGTTCCGCGTCTACTTGCCGCGCGCCGAGGCTCCGGAACCGACGGCTGCCGATGCCACCGCGGAGAAGATGCCGGAAGGCACCGAGCACATCTTGCTGGTCGAAGACGACTCGTCGGTGAGGCGTCTGTCGAAGGAGCTGCTGATCCGGCTGGGCTATTCGGTGACGGAAGCGGCATCAGGACGCGCCGGCCTTGCGCTTGGCAGCGACGACACGCGTCACTTCGACCTCGCGTTGTGCGACGTCATTCTCGGTGACATGAGCGGCCCCGCCGTTGCGGAGGCATTGAGCGCGCTGCGCCCGTCGATTCGCGTGCTCTACATGTCGGGCTACACGGACGAGGCCATCGTCCGCACGGGCGTGCTCGATGAAGGCAAGCCGTTCCTGCAGAAGCCGTTCACGCCGATGCAGCTCGCGAAGAAGATCCGCGAAGTGCTCGACGAGCAGGAAACGGTGGCGCCGTAGGCGCAACCACCGTTACGATTTCAAGGCTGGATCACCCTTATGTTCAAGCGCGGATTGCTCGTCATTGTCCTGGTCGTTCTTGCCTCGCCAGTATTCGCCCAACCGCAACCGGTCGAGTACACGCTGTCGTTTCCAGCACCCGAGCATCGCTGGATGCAGGTTGAGGCGCGTTTCACTGGTGTCCCTGCAGGGCCGCTGCAGTTGCGCATGGCACGCACCTCGCCGGGACGATACGCGTTGCACGAATTCGCGAAGAACGTGTTCGACGTCGCAATCGTCAACGGCAAGGGCCAAACGCTCACGGCAACGCGGCCCGACAATCACGAATGGGATGTCGCCAGTCACGACGGTACGGTCGTCGTCACCTACAAGGTCTTCGGCGATCGCACCGACGGCACCTACCTCGGCATCGACAGCATGCACGCGCACATCAACATTCCGGCGGCGCTGATGTTCGCGCGCGGCTGGTTCTCCCGCCCGGCCCGCGTCACGTTCGTCCAGCCGCCCGGCCGGAAGTGGCGGGTGGCCACGCAACTGTTCCCGACTTCAGACCCGCTGGTGTTCACCGCCCCCAACATCGATTACCTGATGGACAGCCCGACGGACTTCAGCAACTTCATGCTGCGCGAGTTCACGGTTGATGAAGGGCAGAAGCGGACGGGGCCGCCGCCGACGTTTCGCGTGGCGCTGACGCACGACGGTACCGAGGCGGAAGCCGACGCATTTGCGAAAGACGTCGAGCGGATCGTTCGTGAAGAGCTCGCGCTCTGGGGCGAGTTTCCCAACTACGAGACCAACACCTACACCTTCCTGAGCGTGTACCTGCCGTGGGCGAGCGGCGACGGCATGGAACATCGCAACAGCACCTCGCTCACCGCGCCGGGCGCGCTGCGCAATCCGCAGCAGCGCGTGCAGATTCTTGGCACGGTGGCGCACGAGTTCTTCCACAGCTGGAACATGGAGCGCCTGCGCTCGGCCGGCATCGAGCCATTCGACTTCGAGCACGCCGACATGAGCGATGACTTGTGGCTCGGCGAAGGCTTCACCAATTATTTCGACGGCCTCGTGCAGGCCCGCGCCGGTTTCACCGACCTCAACGGGTTCTGCGCCGAGCTGGCCGGCGTGATCAACCAGGTCACGTTGAGTCCCGGCCGCATGTTCCGGAGCGCGATCGACATGAGCCGCCTTGCGCCGTTCACCGATGCCGCCGTCTCGATCGATCGCACGGCCTGGCCGAACCTGTTCATCTCGTACTACACGTATGGCCAGGCGATCGGCCTCGGTCTCGATTTGACGCTGCGCGACCGGTCGAACAACAAGATCAACGCCGACGACTTCATGCGCGCGCTGTGGGCGCAGTTCGGCAAGCCCGGGCAGAAGGAGCCTGGAAAAGTCGCGACGCCCTACACCATCGACGGATTGAAGGAGACGCTCGCCAAGGTCTCGGGTGATCGCACGTTCGCCAACGACTTTTTTGCGAAGTACGTCGAGGGCAAGCAGGTCGTGGACTACGCGAAGCTGCTCGAACGGGCGGGCCTGATCATGCGCAAGCGCGCGCCGGGCCGACCGTTCGTGGGCCAGGTGCAACTACAGGGTGGCGGCAGCGGCCTGCGTGTTGCCAACCTCGTTCCATGGGAGTCGCAACTCTACAAGGCCGGCGTGGCGCAGGACGACCAGATCGTCGCGCTCGACGGCATGCCGACGACGTCGATGGCGAATTACGACGAGGTGCTGGCGCGTCACAAGCCGGGCGAACGCATTCCGATCCGGTTCGTGCGGCGTGACGGCGAGACCGTCAACACCACGATCCAGCTCGACGAGGATCCGCGCGTTGAGATCGTGCCGTTCGAACGGATCGGCGGAATGCTGACGGCAGACCAGAAGGCGTTCCGCGATGCGTGGCTGAGCTCGCGGCAACGGCGCTAACGAGTAAGACGCGCTTCTTCTGACGCAAGCCACGCCGACCAGGCGTCCGCCGAGACAACTTTGTACTCGCCGCGCATCCGGTAATGGCCGAGGCCGCAGAGTTGCGAACACGCAATCTCCCATTCGCCCGTCATCGTCGGCGTAAACCAGAGGCGCGCGAACATGCCGGGCACGGCATCCTGCTTCACGCGCATTTCATTCAACGTGAACGAGTGGACGACGTCGCGGCTGCCGAGGCGGATGACCACCGTGCGATTGAGCGGCAGCATCAACACGTTCTGTAATCCAATGTCGTCCGCTGCTGCCGAGTCGGCGCGATCAATGCCGAGCGGGTTCGACGCGCTGATGAGGATGTTGTCGGTTCTGCCGAACACGCCATCCGGTCCCGGATAGTGGATGTTCCAGGCGAACTGCTCGGCCGTGACGTGAATCTCGAGCGGCTGTGATGCCGCCGGCGGCGGTGCATTGCGCGCCGACCACGCGGGCAAGGCCTGCGCCGCAAGGATATAGACGTCACCTGCGATCACGGCGCCGATCGCCAGAGCCGGCCATAAGCCGCCGACACCCTTCTTGCGCGCGTCCGGGTGTGCGCCGCGCCGGAATTTGATCAACGCAACGACAAACAACGCGAGCCATCCGGCAAAGATCAGCAGCATGTGCGTGTGGACGCTCGACAGCACGGCATCGAGCATCGCCGCATGCTCCGACGCGGCCGGGCGGAGCCAGCGCTCGATCACCGGTCACGCTCCTCGATCCAGAGCCTGACGGCGAAGCGCGCCATGGCGCCGATCACGAGCGTCGTCACGACGATCATCACGAACGCGCCGGCGCGAATGCCGTCGTTGATCGCCGAGCCTTCTGGAGATGCGCAGATCGGGCAGGCCATATCAGATCACGTAGAAGCTGAAGACGATGACGAGCCAGACGAGGTCGACGAACAGCCAGTACCGGCGCGTCGCATCGATGCGCGACGTCCAGCGCGATTGGTCGTCTTCACGCATCCTGAAAGACGGGCCGGCGAGCCACCCGGTGAAGACCGCGCCGACGAGCACGTGAAACGCGTGGATCCACGTGATGGTGAACCAGCACGCCCACATGATGTTGGTGGCCGGCGTGATGCCGCGCCGGATCAACTCGAGATCGCCCAGCGCCTTGATGACGCAAAAGGTGAGGCTCAGGGCGTGAGCGCTGATCAACCGGAAACGATCCGCATGAAACGCCAGGCTGGCGCCAATGAGCAACACGGTTTCCAGCCACGGAAACGCGCCGATCCGTCCCGGCCAGCTCGTGGCGCCGGCGCGCAGCATCACATAGCCGGAGAACATCGACCCGAAGAGCATGGCCTCCGATGCGAGGAACAGCCACATGCCCAGGCGAGGGGCTAGTGAAGAGGGGCTAGGGATCAGGGATGAGGGAATAGGGGTGGGGGAATGAGAGCTCGCGCCCCGAGGGTTGCGCGCGAGGTTCCAGAGGAATGGGAGCTGGAACACACCGAGTGCAAAAGCCGCGTAGGTGATGTGCGCTTGCATGGGCAGCGTGGGCTGCGCATGTGCGTAGCTGGCGCCCGCGTCCCAGAGGCGACGGTTCACGCCCATCAAACCAATCGCGAACATCGGCATGAAGATCAGGTTCATGCACACGAACGATCCCCAGAAATGAATCTTGCCGAGGGTTTCGTCGAGGGCGCGGCCGGTGATCTGCGGCCACCAGTGATAGATGCCCGCGAAGAGCGCGAACACCGTTCCGGGAGCCACGAGGTAGTGAAAGTGCGCGACCACGTAGTAAGTATCGTGAAGCGTCACGTCGCTTGCGGCGAGGCCGAGCGGAAGACCGGTCAGCCCGCCGATCCCGAACATCGGCAGGAAGGCGAGCGCGAACAACATCGGCGTGTTGAACGTGATCGATCCGCCCCACAGCGTCAGCACCAGTGACGAAATCAGGATCACCGACGGGATCGAAATGATGAACGTCGTCACCTGGAAGAACGACGTCATCGTCGTGCCCATTCCCGACAGGAACATGTGGTGGGCCCACACGAGCATCGACATGCCGCCCATGAACACGACGGCGCCGACCATCAGTCCGTAACCCCACAGCGGGCGCCGCGCATTCGTCGTGATGACTTCGGCAACGATGCCCATCGCCGGAAGGATCAGCACGTAGACTTCGGGGTGCCCGAGAAACCAGAACAGGTGTTGCCAGAGCAGCGGATTGCCGCCTCCTGAAATGCCTTGCAGCGGCACGCCGCCGACCATCAGGCCGCTCGGCAGGAAGAAGCTCGTGCCGGCCACTCGATCCATCAACTGGAAGACGGCCGCGGCCTGCAGCGCGGGGAATGCAAGGAGCAGCAGCAACGCGGTGATCAGCTGCGACCAGACGAAGAACGGCAGCCGCATCAACGTCAGGCCGGCGCGCCGGCCGTAGACGATCGTGGTGATCACGTTGATCGCGTTCAACGCCGACGACAGGCCGAGCAGGAAGATGCCGATCAGCCAGAAGTTCTGGCCCTTCGGCTCGATCACGGCCAGCGGCGCATACGACGTCCAGCCGGACCTCGCCGCGCCGCCCTCGACGAAGAAACTGGCCGTCATCAACACGCCGGCGGCGAGGTAGATCCAGTAGCTCGCGGCGTTCAGGCGCGGAAAGGCCATGTCTTCGGCGCCGATCTCGCTCGGAACGAAATAGTTGGCGAATGCTCCGGCGGCGAGCGGCACGACCGCCAGGAACACCATGACGCTGCCGTGCATCGCAACGAGCTGGTTGTAGAACTCCGGCAACATCACGCCGCCGGGCGCATTCGCATCGCCAAGCCACGAGCCGATCCACGACGGCAGCGCCTGGCCGGGCCAGGCCAGCTGGATGCGCATCAGGATCATCAAGAGGAAGCCGACCAGCAGGAACACAAGCGCCGTGACCCCGTACTGGAGGCCCACCGTCTTGTGATTGGTCAAACGCACGGCCTTGATAGTATGTCAGCACCATGATCCGAAAAGTGCTCCTCGCGGCCGTGTGTGTCTGCACGCTGTTTGCCGGCGCGCCGCTCGGCGCGCAGGCGCTCGAGCCGATTCGTTACACGCTGCGCTTTCCCGCGCCGCACACGCACTACGTGGAAGTCGAGGCGGCGATCCCGACGGGAGGGCGCGACGTCGACGTCTACATGGCGACGTGGACGCCCGGGTCGTACTTGATCCGCGAGTACCAGCGCAACGTTGAAGCGGTGTCCGCGTCCGCAGGGACGCGCGCGCTGACGGTGGCAAAGACGACGAAGAATCGCTGGCACATCACGGCCGGCGGCGCGGCGTCGGTCACGCTCCGCTACAAGGTTTACAGCCGCGAGATGACGGTTCGGAACAACTGGGTCGAAGCCGCCTTTGCCATGATCAACGGCGCACCCACGTTCGTGACGCTCGTCGAGCGCACCGCGCGGCCGCATGAAGTCAGGATCGAACTGCCGTCGGCCTGGAAGAAGATCGAGACGCCGCTCGAGCCCGTCGCCGGATCAGCCAACACCTATCGCGCCGACAGTTTCGACACCCTCGTGGACAGCCCGATCATCATCGGCAACCCGCTGACGCGCGAGTTCACGATCGACGGCAAGCGCCACGTGGTGTTGTTCGAGGGCGACACCGCATTGATCGATGCGGACAAGGCCTCAGCCGACGTCCAGAAGATCGTCAACGCCGCCAAGGGCGTGATGGGATCGCTCGTCTACCCGCACTACCACTTCCTGACGATGGTGGTGGAGCAGGGCGGTGGCCTCGAGCACAAGAACGGCTACCTCGGCATGACCGGGCGCTTCGCCACGCGCACGCACGGCGCCTACATGGGGTTCCTGAGCACGCTCGCGCATGAGTTCTTCCACAACTGGAACGTCAAGCGCCTGCGGCCGATCGAGCTCGGCCCGTTCGATTACGAGAACGAGAACTACGTGAAGACGCTGTGGGTGGCGGAGGGCTTCACCGACTACTACGCCGATGTCCTGCCGAAGCGCGCCGGCATCACGACGAAAGAGGAATTTCTCGACAGCGTGTCGAGCCAGATCGAGCAGGTGCAGACCATTCCGGGACGACTCGTGACGCCGGTCAACATGGCGTCGTTCGATGCGTGGATCAAGCAGTATCGGCCGGATGAGAATCTCGCCAACACCAGCATCAACTACTACCCGAAGGGCGCGGTGATCGCGTTCCTGCTCGACGCGAAGATCCGCAAGGCGACCAACGGCGCGCGCTCGCTCGACAACGGCATGCAGCTGGCGATGCAGCGTTACTCGGGAGACAAAGGCTACACGCCGGAGCAGTTCTACGCGGTGATGAGTGAAGTGGCCGGCACCGACCTCAGGGCGTGGTTCGCGAAGGCCGCCGAATCCACGGATGAGCTCGATTACACCGAAGCGCTCGACTATTACGGCCTGCGATTCCGACCGGCGAACTCGAGCGGTCGTGCCTACATCGGCAGCGGCACGCGCAACGACGCGGGGCGGCTGGTGATCACGTCCGTGCGGCGCGGCACGCCTGCGATCGACGCAGGGCTCAACGTCGACGACGAGATCCTCGCCATCGACGACGTGCGGGTGAGAGCGGATGGCCTGAACGCCAGGCTCGATCAGTACAAGCCCGGCGATAAGGTGTCGGTGCTCGTCGCCCGCCGCGACCGGTTGATGAAGCTCGACGTCACGCTCGGCAGTGAACCGCCGCGGTCCTGGCGGCTCGAGCCCCTGCCGAACGCGACTCCCGAGCAAACCGCGCGCCTGACGGCCTTGATGGGCGGCAAGTAGGCCCCCAACCTTTCGTACGCAGGATCCGTCTATGTCCAGTGCGTATGAAGCCCCTGCTTGGCGCCGTAGTCGGCGCAGTGCTGCTGTCCGTGCCGGTGATGGCCGCGTCAGAAGAACGGCGCTCGATGGCGATCGACGCCGTGGCCGTCCCCGCGACGACGCCGATCGTCCTTGACGGCAAGTTAACCGAGGCGATCTGGCAGCAGTCCCCGGCGATCGTCGAGTTCGTGCAGCGAGAGCCGGCTGAAGGGCAGGCGGCGACCCAACGCACGGAAGCGCACGTCGCCTACGACGCTAATGCCCTGTATGTCGGCGTCCATGCCTTCGACAGCGATCCGTCGAAGATCGTCGGCATCCTCACGCGGCGCGACCAGCGCTCACCGTCAGACTGGATCCGCATCATCGTCGACTCGTATTTCGATCGGCGATCGGCGTACGAATTCGGCGTCAATCCCGTCGGCGTGAAGACCGATCGCTACTATTTCAACGACGGCCAGAACGACGACAGTTGGGACGCGGTATGGGACGTGGAAGTGGCGCGGGTCAGCGACGGGTGGACGGCTGAGTTCCGGATCCCGTTCTCGCAGCTGCGCTTCAACAACACGACGGGCGGCCCGATCGGCTTTGCGCTGATCAGGGAAGTCGGCCGTCTCGCGGAGACCTCGTCGTGGCCGCTGCTGTCGCGCAACGCCAACGGCTTCGTGTCGCAGTTCGGTGAACTACGCGGATTGAAGATGTCCGGCGCGCCGAAGCGCTTCGAGTTGATGCCGTACTCGCTGGGCAAGCTCGAGACGCAGAAGGTCGATCGGTCCAACGCGCTGGCGCGTTCGCCCGATGCCGGCGGTTCGTTCGAGTTGGACATGAAATACGCGGTCACGCCCGGACTGACCCTCACGGCCACCGCGAATCCGGACTTCGGGCAGGTCGAGGCCGATCCCGCCGTGGTGAACCTCGAAGCCTTCGAGACGTTCTTTCCCGAGCGGCGTCCGTTCTTCGTCGAAGGCTCCGGCACGTTCCGCTTCAACATGGATTGCAACGACGGCAATTGCACCGGGATGTTCTATTCGCGGCGCATCGGGCGCGCGCCGCAGGGATCGGCGTCGACCTCCAGCGGCGAGTTCTCGACGCGGCCTGACACGGCCACGATCATCGGCGCGGGAAAGCTCACGGGCCGGGTGGCAGGATTTTCGATCGGCGCGCTGACGGCGGTGACCGCGCGCGAGGACGCGGAGATTGCCGGCGTGAACAAGGTCGGGTATCGCACGCAGACCGTCGAGCCGATGACGGGATACACCGTGCTGCGCGCGCGCAAGGAATTCGCGAACCAGTCGTCGGTCGGCTTCATGACCACGTCCACCAATCGCCAGCTGGATCCCGCGGTCTCGTTCCTGGCCGGCAACGCGCTCGCGGCCGGCGTCGATTACGACTGGCGCCTCTCGCAGGCGTACAGCATCAGCGGGTACGTGGCGAGCAGTCACATCACCGGCAGCGCCGCGGCGATCGAGCGGCTGCAGGAAAACAACGTGCACGGCTTCCAGCGTCCTGACGCGGATTACCTCGGCGTCGATGCACAGGCCACGTCGATGAACGGGCATGCCGGATCGATCTCATTCGGCAAGATCTCCGGCGAATCGACGCGGTTCAATTCGTTCTTCGGCTACAAGAGCCCGGGGTTCGACACCAACGACCTTGGCTACATGCGCCGCGCCGACGAGCGGATGCAATCCAACTGGTTCCAGTGGCGCAACTTCAGGCCCGGCCGGTGGGTGCGCACGCGCAACTTCAACATCAATCAATATGCCGGCTGGAATTTCGGCGGCGACCGCACGTTCTCCGGCGGCAACATCAACTCGCACTGGACGTTCACGAACTACTACAACATCGGCGGCGGCGTGAACGTTGACGCGGCGCCGTTCCGCGATCGCGTGACGCGCGGCGGCCCGGGGGTGCTCGGCAATCCGACCAAGTACAACGTCTGGTACTACATGAACAGCGACAACCGCAGGCGCGTGTCGTTCTTCTACAACGGCAGCCACTGGGCGGACACGAAAGACAGCACGCGCCAGGACTTCCAGCCGGGCATCAACTGGCGCGCCACGTCGTCGATGTCGTTGAACATCGGCGTGCGCTACAGCGTCAACCACGACGCCTCGCAGTGGGTCACCAACGAGGACCTTGGCGGCGGCGCGCA
>CAZBYY010000014.1:0-25355 GCA_964495855.1 uncultured Acidobacterium sp.
CGCGCCGCCGGCATTGGGTGCCATCAACTTCCAGAACATCGAGTGGTTCCAGTGCCCGCCGCCGTTGTTGCGCACCGCCGTGCGAATGTCGTCCGGCACGCTGTTGATGTTCTTCAGCAGGTCGTCCAGGCTCTTGTTGTGCAGCTCGGGATGCTTGTCGAGCGCGGCATTCAGGTTGGTGACGTACGCCTGATGATGCTTGCCGTGGTGAATCTGCATCGTCTGGCTGTCGATGTGCGGTTCGAGCGCCGCGAAATCATACGGCAGCGCGGGTAATGAATGAGCCATGAACTCTCTCTCCTCTACGTGATCGTCAACATGCGATCCAAGGCAATCTTAGCCCACTTCTTTTGCTCGTCCGGCACGACGATTTCGTTCACGACCTCGCCGTCCACAAGCGACTCGAGCGCCCACAGCAGGTGATTCGGCGAAATCCTGAACATCGTCGAACACAGGCAGCCGAACTGATCGAGCGACACGACGAGCTTACCGGGCGCCACCTCTTCCGCGAGGCGATGGACGAGGTGGACTTCCGTGGCGACGGCCCATGACGTTCCCGGCGCGCTCTCGCGAACCGTCTTCAGGATGTACTCGGTGGATCCGCTGTCGTCGGCTGCCTGCAGGACGTCGAACGGCACTTCCGGATGCACGATCACCCTGATGCCGGGATGTTCGGCGCGCACATTCGCAATCTGTTTCGCCGTGAAGCGCACGTGCACGGAGCAGTGGCCCTTCCACAGAATCAGCTTCGCCGCGTCGAGTCGCGCGCGTGTCAATCCGCCAAACGGCTCGTTCGGATCCCACACGACCATCTGATCGAGCGGCACGCCCATCTTGAAGGCAGTGTTGCGGCCGAGGTGTTGATCCGGCAGGAACAGGATCTTTTCCTTCCGCTCCCAGCCCCACTTCAATGTCGCCGCGGCGTTGGACGATGTGCACACGGTGCCGCCGTTTGCGCCGACCAGCGCTTTGATCGACGCGGCGGAGTTGATGTAGGTGACCGGCACGATCCGATCCGCGAGGCCGAGCTGCGTCAGCTCCGACCAGCAGATCTCGAGTTGATCCGCCGGCGCCATGTCGGCCATCGAGCAGCCGGCGGCGAGGTCCGGCAGGATGATTCGCTGATGCGGCATCGCCAGGATGTCCGCGCTCTCGGCCATGAAGTGCACGCCGCAGAACACGATGAAATCGGCTTTCGGATGGCCGGCGATGGCGCTGGCGAGCTTGAACGAATCGCCGGTGTAATCAGCGAACCTGATCACTTCATCGCGTTGATAGTGATGGCCGAGGATGACGAGCCGGTCGCGGAGCGCCGCCTTGGCGGCGGCGATGCGCAATGACATCTCTTCGTCGCCGAGACCGAGATACTCGTCGGGCAGCGGCTGGCGTTCGCTGATCGACGCCTTTTCGACTTCGTTCAGGACCGGAAGGAATGTGCTCATTGCGACGGGCTCGCGTGCGGAGCTCTACGTGTTTCGATGCTACCGCGCGGCGACAGGTACGCGGACCACGTTGTACAGCGTGTCGCGCTCGATCGGTTCGCGGCCGGCGTCCCAGATGAGCTGCTCGATGTCGGTGGTCGACAGCGCCGTCGGCGTCGAGGAGCCGGCCATGTGGTAGATCGTCTCTTCCTGCACCGTGCCGTCGAGATCGTCCGCGCCGAACCACAACGCGGTCTGCGCGACCTCGACACCGCACGAGATCCAGTACGCCTTGATGTGATCGACGTTGTCCAGCATCAGCCGCGCGACCGCATGCACCTTCAGCGTGTCGCTCGCGGACGGCGGCGGCAGCTTGCGCATCTGGTTGTTGTCCGGGTGGAAGGCCAGCGGAATGAACGCCTGCAATCCGCCGGTGTCGTCCTGCAGCGCGCGCGTCTGCAGCAGGTGATCGACACGCTCCTCGACCGTCTCGATGTGACCGTAGAGCATCGTCACGTTCGTGCGCATGCCGAGGTCGTGCGCCAGGCGATGAATCGCCAGGTAGCGGGCACCATCGCACTTGTCGTCGCAGATCTTCTGCCGCACGCGGGGCGCAAAGATCTCCGCGCCGCCGCCTGGAAGCGAATCGAGGCCGGCGGCCTTCAATTCCTGCAGCACCTGCAGGTCGGTCTTGCCGTAGTGATCGGCGAAGAATGCGATCTCGACGGCCGTGAAGCACTTCAGGTGGATGCCGGGACGTACCGCCTTCAGCCCGCTCAGCATCTCGGTGTAGTAGCTGAACGGCAGACCGGGGTGGAGGCCGTTGACGATGTGGACTTCGGTGACCGGCTGATCGGCGCGCTGGCGCAGCTTGTCGATGATCTGCGCAACCGACATCGTGTGCGAGCCGGGCATCCCTTCCTTGAGGCGCGCGAACGAGCAGAACAGGCACGACGCCTCGCAGACATTGGTCGCTTCGAGGCGAAGGTTGTGATTGAAGTAGGTGCGCGCGCCGTGACGACGCTCGCGCTCGCGGTTGGCGATCCAGCCAAGCGCAAACAGGTCCGTGGCGTTGAACAGCGCAACGCCGTCTTCGAACGACAGCCGCTCTTGCGCGTCGACCTTTTCGGCAATGGCGTCGAGGCCTGCGGACTTCAATCGTGCCAGCATCACCCGATCAATCCTTGCACCTGCGCCCGCAATGTCCGCGTGCGCGGGCCGTCCATCTCGCCGCACAGAATGCGCTGCCACTGGCCGATCACCAGTTCCCCGCCGCTGATCTGCATCGTCACCGAATGGCCGAGGAGCATCGCCTTCAAGTGCGAGTCCGCATTCTGGCGGTCGCAATCGGAATGGGCCGGGTCGTTGTGCCGGTAGTAGCGGCTGCGATCGACGACGTTTTCGAGGAAGGCGCGCATGTCGGCGTCGAGCGCTTTCTGCGATTCATTGGTGAACACGGTGCACGTGGTGTGCATCGAGCAGAGCGACAGCAGCCCTTCCTTGACGCCGGCGCGTCGCACGAACGCCATCACCGTCTCGGTGAGGTCGACGAGCTCGACGCGTTCGGTGCTGTCGATTTCAATGGATTCGGCGATGACCGCGAACCCGCCGCTGCTGGCCGAGATGGTCTTGGCCACCGGCGTCTCGCGCACGGTGACCACCGAACTCCTGGACATCTCCCAATTGTAGAACGTACGCTGAACGCTCGTCGAACGGTTGTAGTAACATTCGTCCCTCAATCGACGACCCGGGTGAGAGGGGAAGTGGGTGCGAAGCCCACACGGTCCCGCCACTGTAAGTTGCGCGGGCGCCAAGAGGCGCCGCGGACGAGTCAGGAAACCTCCTCCCAAAGGGCTGGTCCACTTCGGGCGCGCGAGACGCCCGGGAGGCAATCATGACGGCAATGACGCGTCCGCGCCTGCGGATGCTCGCAAGTGTTCTTCTTCTCCTGGCCAGTGCAACCGGCGCCGCCGCCTCGACCTTGAACGGCCGTGTGATCGATCCGGATCGGCGGCCCGTCGCAAACGCCGAGGTGATCGTCAGCGGATCGATGCCGGCGCCAGTTCGTACGCACACCGGAGCTGACGGCTCGTTTGCGATCGATCTTCCGGACGGCCGGTATTCCGTGGTCGCGAGCACGCAGGGCCTCGCCAGCGACGCGGTGAGCGTGCAGCTGCCCGGATCGCCATCGGTCGACGTGACGCTGCGTGTCAGCGCGCTCGCGGAAACGATGGTGGTGACGGCGGCGCAGATCGACCAACCGCTGTCGCGCACGCCCGACAGCGTGACGGTGATTCCGGGCGCGGTGATCGAGGCGCGGCAACAGTTCACGATCGCGGCGGCCTTGCGCTCGGTGCCGGGCCTCACGGTTCAGCAGAGCGGCGGCCCCGGCTCGGTGACGTCGCTCTTCACCCGTGGCGGCCAATCGAACTACACGCTGGTGATGATCGACGGTGTCCGGGCCAATGCGTTCGGCGGCGGGCTTGATCTGTCACAGGTGCCGCTCGACAACGTCGACCGCATTGAGGTCGTGCGCGGACCGCAAAGCGCGCTCTACGGATCGGATGCGATCGGCGGTGTGATTCACATCATCACGCGCAGCGGCGGCACGCCGTCGGCGCGCGCACAAGTAGAGACCGGCAGCCGTGACATGCGCCGCATCTCCGGCGATACGACCGGCGAGCTCAAGGGCCTTCGGTGGCAACTCGGCGCCAATCACTGGCAGGACAACGGCTTCACCGGCACGGCACCCAATGGACAAACCGTGTCCAACGACGACTTCAAGGAATCACAACTGAACGCCGCGCTCGGGTGGCGCGATCGAGCGAGCGGCGCTGATGTCCAGGGCACGGTGAACTACGTAGACACGGATCGCGGATCGCCTGGCCCCTTCGGATCCGACCCCGCGCGGCGTTACACCGGCGTCAACCGGGTGTCGCGAGGCCTGTCGACACGCGTGGGCGGCGGCGCGCGCTGGGTGCAACCGTGGTTCGGCGCCGCAAGCCGCATTCGCCAACGCGTCGAATTCGATACCGCCGACTACGACCTGAACTTCAAGAGCGCCACCAGCACGTCCAATAACAACACGCGCCGCAGTCACGCTCGCGTGCAAACGGACGTCGCGGCCTCGGCAACGGCCGGCCTGTCAGCCGGCGTCGAGTGGCTCGGCGAGAAGGGCGGCAGCACGTTCATTACGACAGGCACCGACGCAACGAAAACGCCTGTCGAGCGCAGCGTGTTCGGCTTCTTCGGCGAGGGCCGATGGAACGCCGCCGAGCGTGCCACGCTGACGGCCGGCATCCGCGGAGAGCGCATCACCCGGGCCGCGCTGGCCGGCGATCCGCTCGCGTTCACGCCTCGTCCGGCCTTTCCGGAAGAGACCATAGTTTCGATCAATCCGAAAATCGCCGGCACCGTACTGATCGCCGGCAGTCCGGTTGCGCGCGCCTGGACGCGGGGGCGCGCCGCGTTCGGCACCGGCATTCGTCCGCCGGACGCGTTCGAAATCGCCTTCACCGACAACTCCGGCCTGAAGCCTGAGCGCAGTGCGAGCGGTGAAGCCGGCGTCGTGCAGATGCTGGCGGGCGGCGCCGTGCAGATCGACGCCACCGCATTCGTCAACCGCTACACCGACATGATCATTTCGGTCGGCCGCACGTTCTCCGGCGTCAGCCGCTGGCGCACCGACAACATTTCGAATGCGCGCGCGCGCGGTGCCGAGCTCGGCGTGGCGTGGCGCGTCAACGCTCTTGTCGACGTGCGCGGTCACTACACGTTTGTCGATAGCGAGATCCGCGCGGTCAATGGCACGTCGCTCGCGCAGACGCCTTACAAAGTCGGCGATGCGCTCCTCCGCCGCCCCCGGCATTCGGCATCGATTGACGCTACCGTCACGCATCGCCACATCAGCGCGTTCACTCAACTGCAGGCGCGCGGACAGGCGCTCGATGCCGAGCCGGCGTTTGGTCCGACCGGTGGCCTCTACATGAATCCAGGCCACACCATCGTCAACATCGGCGCTGCGCTACGGGCGGCAAAGGCCGTGGAGATCTTCGCGCGGGCGTCGAACCTGTTCGATCGTCGCTACGAAGAAGTGCTTGGTTACCCGGCGCCGGGCCGAACGGCCTACGTGGGTGCACGCGTTGCTGTGGGCAGATAACGTCTCGTTTCGCTATGCGGCCAACGCGCCGCTCGTCGTGGACGGCGTGTCCGTTCGCCTCGAGGATGGCGCGTTCGTCGGCATCCTCGGGCCGAACGGGTCCGGCAAGACCACGCTCCTGCGCCTGTTGAGCGGCACGCATCGCCCGACGGCCGGTCGCGTCACGCTCGGCGACCGTCCGCTCGATCAGTTGTCGCGCCGCGACGCCGCCAGGCAGATCGCCGTGGTCCCGCAGGAAACGGAGCTCGCGTTCGAGTATCGCGCGATTGAAATCGTGCTGATGGGCCGGCATCCGCATCTTGGCGTCTTCGCCATTGAAGGCCCGGACGACGTCCGCATCGCACAGGATGCGCTCGCCGCAACCGGTACCGCGCATCTTGCGGAACGCTTCTTCCACCAGCTGAGCGGCGGCGAAAAACAGCGCGTCATCATTGCTGCAGCCCTCGCCCAGTCGGCAACGCTGCTGCTGCTCGACGAGCCGACGGCGTCGCTGGATGTCGGGTATCAACTCGAGATCGCGTCGCTGCTCACGCGGCTCAACCGCGAGCATCGCGTGACGATGGCCATCTCGACGCACGATCTCAATCTCGCCGCGTCGATCTGCAGCGAGTTGATCCTGATGCGGGCGGGCCGCGTCATCGCCTCCGGTCCGACCGCTGATGTGCTCACGCCGGACAACATTCAGCAGTTGTATGACGTCGATGCGGACGTGCATGTCAACGCGCGCACCGGGCATGTGACGGTCGTGCCGGTCCGCAGGATCAGCCGATGAACATCCGCCGCCGCACGATCATGGTGGTCACGGCGTTCGCAATTCTCGCCGCGGCGGTGATCGTGTGGGCGCCAACGGTCGGCACGACATCGATCTCGCTCGCCAAGGCGTTCGATCGCCGCGTGCCGTGGGATGCAAACATCGACGCCCAGATCTTCTTCGTCGCGCGGCTCCCCCGCGTCCTCGCCGGCGCGCTGGTCGGCGCCACCCTGGCCGCCGCCGGCGTGGTCTTGCAGGCCTTGCTGAGAAATCCGCTCGCGACCCCCTTCACCCTCGGCGTGTCCGCCGGCGCGTCGCTTGGCGCCATGCTCGCGGTGACCATGCAGCTCGAAGCAAGCGCCCTCGGAATGACGTCGATTCCGCTGGCCAGCTTTGCGGGCTCGGTCGTCGCCACCGCCATCGTCTACGCGCTGGCCTCGTCACAACGGCGCGGGCTGTCGACGAACGTGCTGCTGCTTGCCGGCGTCACATTGAACGCGTTCTTCTCGGCGCTCATCCTGTTCGTGCAGTACATCGCCGACTTTGCCGAGGCGCTGCGAGCGATTCGATGGATGATGGGCGGCCTCGACGTGGCCGGCTACGCGCCGATCGTCTCGGCGCTGCCGTTCATCGCCGTTGCCGCGATCGCCTTCGCCGTCCTGCCGCGCACGCTCAACCTGTTGAGTGTCGGCACGGAAGCCGCCGCTGCGCGCGGGGTGAACGTCATCGGCGCACAGCGACTCGCGTTCCTGAGCGCGTCGCTGGCCACCGGAGCGGCCGTCTCGCTCGGCGGCCCCATCGGATTCATCGGCATCATCGTGCCGCAACTGGTGCGGCTGATGGTCGGCGCGGATCACCGCGTCGTGCTGCCGGCGTCCGCGCTGTTTGGTGCGGCGTTCCTCGTGCTCTGCGACCTCGTCGCTCGCACCGCGATGGCGCCGCTCGAGATACCCGTCGGCGTCGTCACCGCAATGATCGGCGGCCCGTTCTTCTTGTGGTTGCTGGTGAGGAAATCGTGAAACGCACTTCTGCCACGGGGCACTCCTTCGTGAACACTAAACGTATCTTCGTGTGCTTCGTCTGTTTCGTGTGCTTCGTGATCGCCCCGCAGGCACAATCCCCCAGGCGCATCATCTCGCTCGTCCCGAATGTCACCGAGATGCTGTTCGCGATCGGCGCCGGACCGCAGGTGGTGGCCGTCAGCAACTACGACGTCGAGCCGCCCGAAGTGCGATCGTTGCCGACCGTCGGCGCGCTGCTCGATCCCGATACGGAAAAGATCATTTCGCTGCGGCCGGACCTCGTCATTACCTACGGGTCCCAAGACGAACTGCAGTCGCAGTTGAAGGCTGCCAACATCCCGTACTTCGACTATCGGCATGCCGGACTCGCCAACATCATGGCGACCATGCGCACGCTCGGCGCGCGGACCGGTCATGCGGCGCAGGCGGAGCAAGCCGCGCGGGCGCTCGAGTCCGCGATCGATGCCGTGAAGGCCCGGGTCGCCGGCAAGCCGCGGCCAAAGACGCTGCTGGTGTTCGGACGCGAGCCCGGCTCGCTGCGCAACGTGTATGCGAGCGGGGGCCGCGGGTTCCTCCATGACATGATGGAAGTTGCCGGCGGCGACGATGTGCTGAAAGACATCGACAAGGAAAGCGCGCAAATCAACACGGAAATGATCATCGCGCGCGCGCCTGATGTGATCCTCGAATTGAATTCAGCGAACCAGTTGAACGAGGCGGACTTGAAGAAGGTCACCGAACCGTGGATGAAACTGTCCTCGGTGCCCGCGGTGAAGAACAAGCGCGTCGTGGTCTTGCTGGGTCCCGGTATGACCGTCCCCGGCCCGCGCGTCATCAACGGCATTGAGAAGATGGCCAGGGCGCTTCACCCGTAGGCGAACTTCAGTTCGCCCTCGAAAGCAGATATGAAGATCCTCGTCTCGTGGTCCACCGGCAAGGATTCGGCGTGGATGCTGCACATGCTGAAGCAGCAGCATCCAGACGCCATCGCAGGCCTTGTGACCACGACGAACGAAGCGTTCGATCGCGTCGCGATGCACGCCGTTCGCCGCGAATTGCTCGAGGCGCAGGCGCGCGCAGCCGGCCTGCCGCTGCACGTGATCCCGCTGCCGTGGCCATGTTCGAACGAGCAATACGAACGGCTCATGGCCGACGCGATCGCCGGTTTCGTGGCCGAGGGTGTGACCCATATGGCCTTCGGCGACCTCTTCCTCGAGGACGTGCGGCGCTATCGCGAGGATCGGCTTGCCGGCACAGGCATCGCACCGCTGTTCCCGATCTGGAAGACGAAGCCCACGCTCGATCTCGCCCACGACATGATCGAAGGCGGGCTGCAGGCGCGGCTGACCTGCATCGACCCTCGCAAGCTCGATCGGGCATTTGCGGGCCGGGCGTTCGATGCGCAACTCCTGCGCGACCTGCCTCCCGGAGTTGATCCGTGCGGCGAGAACGGTGAGTTTCATTCGTTCGCCTGCGCCGGGCCCATGTTCAACAGCCCGATCCCTGTCGAAGCGGGACAGGTGGTCGACCGCGACGGCTTTGTGTTCGCCGACCTAAAATTAACTCCGTGACTCCGTGTCCCCGTGGCGACCTACCCAACTAGGATCATCTGTCTCACCGAAGAAACCACCGAGACGCTCTACTTGCTCGGCGAAGGCGATCGCGTTGTCGGAATTTCGGGCTACACGGTTCGTCCACCCGAAGCGCGGCGGAAGCCGAAGGTGTCCTCGTTCCTGCACGCGAGATACGAGAAGATCGAGGCCCTCGAGCCGGACTTGATCCTCGCCTTCTCCGACCTGCAAGCCGAAATCACGAACGACCTGGTCAAGCGCGGCTATCCGGTCTTCACCTTCAACCAGCGCAGCGTCGCCGAAATCCTGCAGATGATTCGCGTGCTCGCGGGCATTGTCGGCGTCGCCGAGAAGGGCGACGCGCTGGCGGCGACGTTCGAGCGTGGTCTCGATGCGATCCGCGAACAGGCTGCGGCCCTTCCGCGCCGCCCTCGGGTGTTCTTCGAGGAATGGTACGAACCGCTGATCAGCGGCATTCGGTGGACCGAGGAATTGGTGAGCATCGCGGGTGGCGAGCCGATCTTCCCTGAGCTCGCCTCCGCCGGCCTTGCCCGGGACCGCATCGTCGCCGGCGAGGACGTCATCGCGCGCGCGCCGGAGGTGATCATCGGATCGTGGTGCGGAAAGCCCGTTCGCAAGGAGCGCATCAGGGCCCGGCCTGGCTGGGGCGCGATTCCGGCGGTGCGCGACGACCAGATCTACGAAGTGAAATCCACCTACATCCTGCAGCCTGGCCCGGCGGCGCTCACCGAGGGCGTCACACAGTTGCACGCCATCATCCGCCGTGCGGCGGCTACAATAGTCGGATGAGCAGAATCGCAATTGCCCTTCTAGTAGCAGCCTCCGTTGCCGGCTGCCGCGGCGCGGCCGGTCCGGGAACCGCGGCGGCGCCCAAGCCGTCCCCCAACGCGTGGGCGATGGTCAACGGACACGAGATCTCAAAAGACGATGTCGACAAGGCGTATCGCCGCGCCGCTCCGGAGGGCCAGCAGCCATCCGAAGAGGAAGTGCTGACGGCGAAGATGAACTTGCTCAACGACATGATCGTCACCGAGTTGTTGCTCGACAAGGCCAAGCAGCTCAAGATCGAGCTGCCCCAGGCCGACCTGGACAAGGCGTATGAGGAGGCGAAGAAGAACATCGCGCCCGCCGCGTACGACGAGGAATTAAAGAAGCGCAATCTGACCTCCGCCGACATGCGCGAGGACCTGCGCCGCAACCTGCTCGCGCAGAAGGTCGTGGACAAGGAAATCACCGAGAAGGCCGCGGCAAGCGACGCCGAGATCAAGGACTTCTTCGAGAAGAACAAGGCGCAGTTCAATCGCACCGAGGACGCGGTCCGCATCGCGCAGATCGTCAGCACCCCGGTTCGCGAGAACCAGCGCGTGAATCGCACGGGCGACGATGCCTCGACGCCGCAGGAAGCCACGGCGAAGGCACAAATGGTGATGCAGCGCCTGAAGGACGGCGCGCCGTTTGGTGACGTGGCGGCGGATTACTCGGAAGATGCCGAATCAGCGCAGCGTGGCGGTGACCTCGGGTTCGTGCCGATGTCGCAGCTCATGAAGGCGCCGCAGCAGTTGCGGGACGCCGTGCTGAAGTCCAATCCCGGCACCGTGCAACTGGTCAGCCAGGGCGGCGCGCACACGATCGTGCTCGTGGTCGCCAAGGATAAGGCCGGCCAGAAAGACTTGAGCATGCCGGAAGTGAAGGAAGGCATCAGCTCGATGTTGAAGGGCCGCAAGGAACAGCTGCTGCGGGCCGCCTATCTCACCAAGCTCCGCAACGACGCCACCGTCGTCAACGTCCTCGCCGATCAGCTCGTGGCGAGCGGCGGCAAGCCGCCGGCAGCGTCGAAGTAACGTTTAGCGCGTGCGTGGCTCAGGGCGCGATCGCCTTGAGCCACTCCTGCGCGGCCGCCCGCGCCGCATCCACGGCGGGCTTCCCCGCCCGATACATCAGCTTCCAGTGATCGTCTTTCGATTCGTACGCGGGATTGTCGAACCGCATCATCCCGTCGCGCGACTTCGTGAGCTTGGCGCTGAAATCGACCGTCGCCGATAGTTCCAGGAAATCCCGCAGCCGTTTCACGATGAAGGGCTTCGGATCGGTGGGGTACTTCTTCTCCCACTCGGCGACGGACTGCTTGTAGTCCACCTGCGCCTGCTGCGCGCCCTGCTTGAGTAACGCGTCGACCCGGGCGTTTTCGGCAGGATTCGGCTTCTTCAGCGTCTCGACCTGCGCGCGCAGTGCCTTGATCTGCTCGTCGAATGTGGCCTTGAGCTGCGGCATCTTCTTCGCGGTTTCTTCAAGGTTCTTGATGCCCTCTTCCATGGCCTTGATCTGCTGCGCCTGTATGTCCGACATGCTGGCCGGTCCCGCACTTGGCGGCGCGGGCTTCTGTTCCTGGCGATACACGCCCCAGCGCTTGAGGAAATCGGGGCTCGCGGTGTACGCGCGGGCGAAGCTGACGACAGCGGTGACCATCTGCGCGCGGGCCTGGTCATTGGCGGCCTTGAAGACCTTCCTCGACCCGGCCATCGAGATGTCGCCGCTCGCAAAGGCGCTGAAGATGGTGTCGTGTGCCTCCTCGGTGTTCGAACCGATTTTGCCGATGACATCGGCCTGCGCTGCGAGGGTCGCCGACACGTACACGCCGCACGCCACGAGCAACAACGTCCGCTTCATACGGGTCCTGCCTCTCCGAGTGAACGTTACCGAAAGAGCGGCAGTCCGCCGCCCGTAGAAGGGAATACTCCTTCGCGGCGTCCCCAATCAAGCATCTTCTCCACCGCCGCCTCGTCGAGCTCCCGCGTGTAGTCGTTCACATACAGCCGAATGTGGCGGGCGGCGACGCCAGGGTCCATCTCCTGGGCCAGCGACGCGACGTACTCCTTGCTCGCATCGGGATGCGCGAAGGCGTACTCGACGCTCGCTCGCAACTCGGCGTCAACATCCGCGGTGAGCGCAGGCGCCAGGTCGCGGCGAATCGCGATCGCGGCCAGTGGCAACGGCGATTTCATGCGCTCTTCCCAGACCTCGCCGAGGTCGATGAGCAGCGTCAAACCTTTCTGCTCGTAGGTGAATCGTCCCTCGTGAATGAGCAGGCCGCAATCAACGTCCCCGCGTAACACCGCGTCCTCGATCTGATCGAACCGCATCGGCACCGTGTCGAATCGGCCCAGCATGCGGAGCAGCAAATTGGCCGTCGTCCGTTCGCCCGGGATCGCGATGCGCCCGCCGACAGTGCGTTTCTGTTTGGCGACCACGATCGGCCCGACCCCAAAACCGGCTGCCCCACCGGCCCGGAGCAACAGGAAACGGTCGCGCAGGCCGTAGCCATACGCGTTGATCGACACCTTCGTCACCTCGGCCGCGTCCGTCATGGCTCGCGTGTTGAGGGCTTCGATGTCGTCGATATGCGGCGTCAGCGCCGGTCCGGGCACCAGGCGGTGCACCAGCGCATGGAAGGCGAAAGTGTCGTTGGGACAGGAAGAGAAGCCAAACGTCGTGGACACGGCGAACAGTGTAACGGTCGAATCGCGCCAGCGTCACATCACGAATGGGAAGCCCGCCAAATGCGTAACAAAGGCGAAAATAAGAGCCCTCGCTCTCTCAATAAATGAAAGATAAAGAATTCATAAAGGATCTTTAAAGAACACGGAGTCGTGCATTGGACCATCCTGTTGCTCTCAAAAATACTGTGCAACGGTTTTTGAGAAAACCCAGGAGGACCAGACTAATGGCACGTTCCAGCTCCAGAGCCCCCAGGCTGAGCTCACGCACGGCGACAGTCGCCATCGCGTGTTTTGTTGCGATCATGTCGCTCGCAACCCCAAGTCCGGCGACAGCCCAGGCGCCGACGCCGATCGATCTCGGTCATCTTGGCGGCGGATCAGCCACCGCGACTGCGGCCGCTGATGGCTACGTTGTCGGCAGCTCCTTGACGACGATTTCGGATGGGTACGGCGGCTATGTCACTCATGCGTTCGTGTGGAGGGCGTCCACGCAAACGATGACGGACCTTGGGGCGTTGATTCCGGACAGCGGCTACAGCGTCGCCACCAGCGTGAACTCCCGTGGCGAAGTCGTGGGCATCTCCTACGGCCCCGATGGGACGAAGGCCTTCTACTGGTCAGCGACGAACGGTCTTCGCATCATTGCCGACACCGTGGGTAACCGGGATCAGAATCAAGTGCTGATCAATGAGAACGGGCTGGTTGCTGGACGTGATGCCAATGGCCAGTTGTTCCGCTGGACGGTAAGCGGCGGTCTCACCGACGCTGGCTTGCCGGGCGACCCCGGGTATACGGCTGTGACCGGCCTCAACTCCGCTGGTGACATCGTCGGAAACACGTGGACTCAGGCGACTGGCAATCAGGGCTTCGGAGTCGTCGGCTTCGTTGCTCCAGCATCCTCGAACGCGATTACGATCCTCACGTCGCAGGGCAGGCCGAACGGGCCCCCGTTCTGTTATCAGAACGAGGGTGAGTACAACCTCCGCATCAGCGGCATCAATGACCTGGGTGTCGTCGTCGGAACGTACTGGGACTTCCAATGCCGTTACTACATCAATGGCGGCTTTGGCGGCACGGACGCCGTGCATAACCAATACGCCTTCAAATGGACGCAGGCGTCTGGGTACACAGATCTGGGCCGGCTCGGTTCATGGCTGAGTGCCGAATTCAACTACACGCTCTTCGCGTCTGGAGCGACCGCGATCAACAACTCCGGCGTGATCATCGGAGCGAGTTCACCGGGCACTCGAGGCTTCTTCCCGACTCAGGCGTTCTCGTATCAGGGCAACGGCCCAATGACCGCATTGCCGACCCCGGCCAACCCGTACTATGGAAGCAGCGCCACGTCGATCAACAATGACGGCGTCATCGCCGGCCAGGCTGACGGCCAGATGATCTTGTGGACGAACGGTGTGATGCAGGTCATCAGCGCACCGAGCTTCGCACGCAACTACCCGTCACTGACCGTCAGCCAACACATGGTGTTCGGTAACAGTTATGGCCAGGAAACGGTGCCTCCGTACGGGTTCCCTGCATCGCACGCCTGGGCATTCGCGCTTCCGTCGGCTCCGGCAGCGCAGCTCTTCTTCACTGATCCGCTGACTGGACCGAACAGCCCGAACCTGGCCGCAATCCCGGCTCGCAAGTACGGCTACACCGGATCCGGTCTCAAGCGCACGCAAAGCAACAGCACGACCGACCGGCCGATGGTCACCACTGCGTTGAGCAGCTATCTCGGGTCTACGACGGGAGATTTCGGTGCCGAAGTGACGGTGCGTCTAACGAGTCCCGACCTCCTCTTCTTCGGCCTTGGTCAAGGCGACATGGACTCGAGCTACTTCAACGAGCCGAACCACGCGTTCTATTTCCGCGTGCATAGCAACTGGCAGGGAAACAGCAGTATTCAGGGCGACGTTCGAGCCGGCAATTTCCTGGCCATCAAAGACGAGAGCGTGTTCGGCTACTACTCTCCGGGGTCAACGATCACGCTGCGAATCACTCGTATCGGTGACAACGTGACGATGTCGGTCGTCGGCGGTGCGAGCTTCACCTATAGCCTGTCGGCGTACCAGGCCGCGCTCGGCCTCACCGGCTCGAACACGCGCGTCTTCTTCGGCAACACGAGTGCCGGTTCGATCTTCTCCAATTTGCGCATCTACAAGATCGATTCCGACACGACGGCACCCTCCATCACCGCGCCCGCTGACATCGTGGCCGAAGCCACCAGTGCTGCTGGTGCAACGGTAAGCTTCACGGCAAGCGCGACCGATGGCGTCGATGGCGCGGTCCCGGTGACGGCGACCCCCGCGTCGGGTGCGACGTTCCCCATCGGCAACACTGTCGTGGCGCTGTCCGCGCATGATGCGGCCGGCAACACGGCCTCAGCGTCGTTCAACGTCAAGGTACAGGACACGATCGCACCGGCGGTGAGCGTCCCGGCGAACATCACGGCTGAAGCGACCAGCGCGAGCGGCGCAGCTGTGACCTACACCGTTCCGGCCGCAACCGATGCCGTCGGCGTGACCTCGCAGGTCTCGAACCCGCCAAGCGGCAGCACGTTCCCGCTCGGCAACACGATCGTCACCGTGACCGCGAAGGATGCGGCAGGCAACGTCGGTTCGGCATCATTCACAGTTATGGTGAAAGACACGATCGCGCCGGCGCTGACGGTCCCGGCCAACCTGACGCTCGAAGCCACGTCTGCCGCGGGAGCGGTAGCGAACTTCTCGGCGACCGCCACCGACGCGGTGACGGCGGTGCCGACGATCACGTACTCCCAGCCGTCGGGCACCACGTTCCCGATCGGCACGACGACGGTGACAGTGAAGGCGCGCGATGCCGCCGGTAACGAATCGACCGGCTCGTTCACCATCACGGTGCGCGACACGACGGCACCGGCGCTGGCGAGCGTCACCACCTCAACGGGGTCCTGTGGCCGCCAAACCACCAGATGGTCACGATCCCGCTGAACATCGCGGCGACGGATGTGGTCGGCGTGACCGGCTACCGTGTGACGGCAACGAGCAGCGAACCCGACAATGGCCTGGGTGACGGCGACACCGCCAACGACATCCAGATCAGCGGCAGCGGCACATTGACGCCGGTGATCAACCTCCGTGCCGAACGCGCCGGCAACGGCAACGGCCGGACCTACACGATCACGGTGGTTGCGCTTGACGCCGCCGGCAACGCCTCCGCGCCGAAGACCACGACGGTCTTCGTGCCGAAGAGCCAGGCCAAGGGCAAGTAAACCCGAGGTCAGTTCACTGGGAAGAGCCCGCCGGCAACGGCGGGCTTTTTCTTTTTCAGCGCCGCGCGATCCAGTCGAGCACGGCGTGCTGCGCGGCGGTCGCCGCGTCTTTCAATCGCCAGGATGCAGTGTCCCGCGTGGTCACGATGTTGCTGATGCCGCGAACCTCGCCGACCGGGATGCCGACGAGGTGCGCCACGTGCGCGACCGCGGCGCCTTCCATGTTCTCCGCGGCGCCACCGGTTCGGCGTTCGATCGCCACCGCCGCATCATGCATCCCGGTGCATGTCGACATCGTCACGAACTTGGCGCGCCGTGCGGTTGGAAATATCTGCATCGGCAATTCGTTGTAGATCGGCCGCTCGCCCGCGATGACGGCGAATCCAAGCGCCTTCATGTCGAGGAAGCCGCCGGGACTTGAAGCGCCGAGGTCGCCGTAGCACTCCGTCTCCGCGCTGACGACATCACCAATCGCCAATCCCGACTCTGGATACGCGCCTGCGACACCGCAGACGAGAATCTGCGACGGTCGATACTGCGCCACGGCCATGGTGACGGCGTGGGCCGCGTTCACGGGTCCAACACCAGTCACGAGGATCATGACGTCGGCGCGATCGGACAAGCGCTCGCGGAGGAGCGCGCACTCGAACGACGTCGCGACGGGGATCAGCAGCACCGTGCAAGCATAGCGCACGGCCACACCGGCGCTGCGCCTACTGGCTGCAGGTGGGAGCGGACACGCTGACACCCTGCATGATCAGGGCGCGGTAATTGGCGATTTCTTCCTCGCAGCGCGACTTCTTGCTCTTCTCAAAGAAGTGCTGCGCGGCCCACATGGCGAGCGCCGACACCGGCAAGCCTGGCGTGCGATAGATCGGCGGCGTCCAGTACTCGATCATCTGGTTGTGCGTCGGCGCGGAGCCGGGCACTGCGCCATTGACGAGGTCGATGCCTTTCAGCACCTGGATCTTCGGCAACTCGCCGAATACCTGGATGTCGAACTTCAACCGGTAACCATCGTGGCTTGCCTGGTCGCGCGCTTCAGCGACGCGGAGACCCTTTTGGATCTTCGACAACGACACGCCGAGTTTCGACGCATCGATCTGTGAATCGGAGGCTTGCGGAGTGGAGGCTTGCGGCTTGCGATCCGGAGCCTGGGGCTCCGGATTCCCTTGGGGCGGACCTTGCGCGTATGCGGGGACCGAGAAAACGACGCAGAGGAGGAACAACCGCAGGGCCCGCATATAGCGATTATGACGCCAGAACGCGGTTGCGGGCTTTGGGTCAGCCCTAGAGCATGCCGAGCTGCAGCTTGGCCGCATCCGACATGCGGTCCTTGGTCCAGGGCGGATCCCACACGACCTCGACCTTCGCATCGGCGACGCCTTCGACCGACCGCGCCTTGTCGCGGACTTCCACCGGCAACGATTGCGCCGCAGGACAGGCGGGAGCGGTCAACGTCATCTTCACGCCGACGTGCCCCTCCTGGTCGACGAGCACGTCGTAGATCAGCCCCATCTCGTAGATGTTCACCGGGATTTCCGGATCGTAGACGGTCTTCATCGCCTCGATCACCTTCGGCGCAATCTCGTCCATCTTCGCCGGATCCGGCGTGATGTCGGCGACCGACTGGCTCAAAGCGTTTGCGGCGCTGTCTTCCGGCAGCCCGCCCGTTGTCATCACTGGGAGATTCATTCGGTGGATACCGGCACGTCACCCTCATGGGCGACGGCCGCCTTCATCGTGTGCCACGCGAGGCTGGCGCACTTGATGCGAGTGGGATATTCACGCACGCCCGCAAACACCGAAAGCTTGCCGAGGTCCGGCGCCGGCAATTCCGGGCTGCTCGTGATCATGCTGTGAAACTGCTCGAAGAGCTCCCGCGCTTCGGCGACGCTCTTGCCCTTCAACGCGTCGGTCATGAGCGATGCCGACGCCTTGGAAATCGCGCAGCCGGAACCCTGGAACGACGCATCCTTGATGATGTCGCCTTCAACGGTGACGTACAACGTCAGCCGATCGCCGCACAGCGGGTTGTAGCCTTCCTGCTTCGCGCTCGCGCCTTCGATGACGCGGAAGTTGTGCGGCCGCCGATTGTGATCGAGGATCACTTCCTGGTAGAGGTCCGTGAGTTCCGACATCAGGCGAACACCTCTTTCACCTTTTGCAGTCCGTTGACCAGTGCGTCGATGTCCGCGCGCGTGTTGTAAAACGCGAGCGACGCGCGGATCGTCGCCGGGATGCAGAACTTGTCCATGACCGGCTGCGCGCAGTGCTGCCCGGTCCGCACGGCAATGCCCTGCTTGTCGAGGATCGTACCGGCATCGTGCGGATGCACGCCGTCCATCACGAACGACAAGACCCCGGCCTTGGCCTTCGCCTCGCCAATGATGCGAATGCCGTCAATCGACCTGATCCTGTCCGTCGCATACGCCAGCACATCGTCCTCGTGCGCGAGCGCCGCGGCGCGATCGATCGTCGCGAGGTAATCAATGGCAGCCCCAAAGCCCACGACACCGGCAATGTTGGGCGTGCCCGCCTCGAACTTGTACGGCACCTGGTTGTAGAGCGTCTTCTCGAACGTGACGTTGGCGATCATGTCGCCGCCGCCCTGATACGGCGGCATGGCCTCGAGGAGCGACTTGCGGCCGTACAACACGCCCGTGCCCGTCGGCCCGAACATCTTGTGGCTCGACAACACGTAGAAATCGCAATCGAGATCCTGCACGTCGATGACGAAGTGCGGCGCGGCCTGCGCACCGTCGATCAACACCACGGCGCCGACCGCGTGGGCCTGCGCGATCATCGGCTTGATCGGATTGATCGTGCCGAGCGCGTTCGACACGTGCCCGAGGGCGACGATCTTCGTCTTCGCCGACAGCGCCCGGGCGTAGTCGTCGGTGTCCACTTCGCCGAGCTCGTTGATGCCGATGACGCGAATGTGCGCGCCCGTCTGCTCTGCGATCAGCTGCCACGGCACGATGTTGGCGTGATGCTCGAGCCGCGATAGCACGATCTCGTCGCCTGGCTTCAGCGCCATCCGTCCGTAGCTGCTCGCCACCAGGTTGATGCCGTCGGTCGTGCCCTTGGTGAAGACGATGCTGTGCGAATCGGCGGCGTTCAGGAACCGCGCCGCCTTGACGCGCGCCCCTTCGTAGAGCGCCGTCGCCCGCTCGCTCAACAAGTGCGTCGCGCGATGAATGTTGGCGTTGTGATGACGGTAATAGTCATCGGTCGCCGCAATCACCGCCAGCGGCTTCTGGCTGGTGTTCGCACTATCGAGATACACCAGCGGCTTACCGTGCACGATCTCCGAGAGAATCGGAAAATCGGCGCGCACCTTCGCCACGTCGAAGGACGCGGAGGCGCCCTTGGCGCCGGAGCCCTGAGCGAGCGAAGCGAGTCGAAGGGTCATGCCTTCAGCTGCACGTCCCGCGCGAGCGCGGTAAAGAATGCCGATTCGATCTGCTCCCGCAGGGCGGGGATCTTCAACCCGTCCAGCACTTCGCCGGCGAAGGCATGCAGCAGCATGTCGCGCGCCTCGATGCGGGACAGGCCGCGCGCCTGCAGGTAGAACATCGCTTCTTCGTCCAGCTGCCCCACCGCCGCGCCATGCGTGCACTTCACGTCGTCGGCGAAGATCTCCAGCTGCGGATTCGAATTGATCGTCGCATCGTCCGAGAGCAGCAACGCGCGATTCGTCTGCTTCGCATCCGTCTTCTGCGCATCCAGGCGGACCAGGATGCGGCCGTTGAAGACCGCGCGCGCCTTGCCGGCAAGGATGCCCTTGTAGAGCTCGTGGCTCGTGCAATGCGGCATCGCGTGGTCGAGCGAGGTATGCGTGTCCATCAGGCGATCGCCGTCGGCCAGGTACACGCCGTTCATCGTGCAGTCGGCGCCTTCGCCCTTCAAGGCAATGCCGATGTCGTGGCGCTGGATGCGCGCGCCGATCGAAAACGCGTGCGACGCGAACACGCCCTTCGCCGAGACGTGCGCCTGGATGTTCGCAACGTGATACGCGCGATCCGATTCACGTTGATCCGTGTAGTACTCGACGATCGCGCCGTCGCCGACGACGACTTCGGCCACCGCGTTATTGAAGTACACATCGCCCGCTACGCCGATGAACGTCTGCGCGATCCGCACCTGGCTGTTGGGCCCGGCCACGACCAGCACGCGCGGATGCGCCGCCACCGGCTTGCCGTCGCCCCCGGTCACCGTGACGATGTGGATCGGCGTTTCGACCGCGGCGCCCTTCGCAACGAAGATCGCCACACCATCGTCGAGATGCGACGTGTTCAGCACCGCAAACGGGTGCGCCTCGAGGTCGAACACCTTGGCGAGGTGCTGTTCGAGGCCATCGGAGCCGTCGCGAGCACCGTCACGTAGCCCCACGACGCGAATGCCCTTCGGCATCGCGCTGAGATCGGACAGGCCGGCGGCGAACTGGCCGTTCACGATCGCGAGGCGCAGCGCGCCCGGGATGTGCACGCCGCTCACCAGCGTGGCGGCCTGCGCGAATGAACCCGTTGCCGTCGCAAACTTCGCCTCGGCGATTGGCGCGACGTTCGTGAAGCGCCAGTCTTCCTGCCGCACCGTCGGGAAGCCGACCTCCGCAAACCGCTTCGCGGCGGCGTCACGACGCTCTTTCACCCACGCGGCCGGGGCTTGCACCACGCTCTCCATTACTTGCGCGCTCCCGCAGGTTCGACCCAGCTGCTGTAGCCCGTTTCTTCCAGCTCCAGCGCCAGCTCGCGACCGCCGGACTTGACGATGCGGCCTTCGCTCAGCACATGCACGTAGTCCGGCACGATGTAGTTGAGCAGCCGCTGGTAATGCGTAACGACGATGAACGACCGCTCCGGGCTGCGCATCGCGTTGACGCCGTCGGAGACGACGCGGAGCGCGTCGATGTCGAGGCCGGAATCGGTCTCATCGAGAATCGCGAGCGACGGCTCGAGCACCGCCATGTGGAAGATCTCGTTGCGCTTCTTCTCGCCGCCGGAGAAGCCTTCGTTCACCGATCGCTGCAGCATCGCGTCATCGATGTGCAGGACCTTGAGCTTCTCCTTGACGACCTTCATGAAGTCCATCGCGTCGAGCTCGTCGAGGCCCTGCTGCTTGCGCTTCGCGTTGAGCGCCGCCTTCAGGAAATAGGCGTTGTTGACGCCGGGGATTTCAACCGGATACTGGAACGCCATGAACACGCCTTCGCGCGCGCGCTCGTCGGGATCCATGTCGAGCAGATCCTTGCCGTTGTAGAGCACCTGCCCATCCGTGATCTCGTAGCCGGGATGTCCCGACAGCGCGCGGGCGAACGTGCTCTTGCCGGACCCGTTCGGCCCCATGATGGCGTGCACTTCGCCGGGCTTCACCGTCAGGTTGACGCCCTTGAGGATTTCCTTGTCTTCGACGCGGACCTTGAGATTCTTGACTTCTAGCAGCATGTCCTAACCGACCGATCCTTCCAGTGAGATACCGAGTAGCTTTTGTGCTTCGACCGCGAACTCCATCGGCAGCTCGCGGAACACTTCCTTGCAGAAGCCGTTGACGATCATGTTGATCGCGTCTTCCTTGGCAATGCCACGCGACTCGCAGTAGAAGATCTGGTCTTCGCCGATCTTCGACGTCGAGGCCTCGTGTTCGACTTTCGCCGTCGTGTTCTTGATTTCGAGATACGGGAACGTGTGGGCGCCGCAGCGGTCGCCGATCAGCAGCGAATCGCACTGCGAGTAGTTGCGCGCGTTGGTCGCGTTCTTGGCGATCTTGACGGCGCCGCGATACGTGTTCTGCCCGCGGCCGGCCGAGATGCCCTTCGACACGATCGTGCTGCGCGTGTTCTTGCCCAGGTGAATCATCTTGGTGCCGGTGTCGGCCTGCTGGTAGTTGTTCGTGACCGCAACGGAATAGAACTCGCCGACCGAATCATTGCCCTGCAGGATGCAGCTCGGGTACTTCCACGTCACCGCCGAACCCGTCTCGACCTGCGTCCACGTGATCTTTGCGCGATCGCCCTTGCAGATGCCGCGCTTGGTGACGAAGTTGTAGATGCCGCCCTTGCCGTTCTTGTCGCCGGGATACCAGTTCTGGACGGTCGAGTACTTGATCGTGGCGTCCGTGTGGGCCACGAGCTCGACGACGGCCGCGTGCAGCTGGTTCTCGTCGCGCTGCGGCGCCGTGCAGCCCTCGAGGTAGCTCACGTACGCACCTTCGTCGCAGATGATCAGCGTGCGCTCGAACTGCCCCGTCTCCTTCGCATTGATGCGGAAGTAGGTGGACAGCTCCATCGGGCACCGCACGCCCTTCGGCACGTAAACGAAACTGCCGTCGCTGAACACCGCGGAGTTGAGCGCTGCAAAGTAGTTGTCGGTGTGCGGGACAACGGAGCCGATGTACTCGCGAACCAGATCAGGGTGCTCCTTCACCGCTTCCGAGAACGAGCAGAAGATGATGCCAAGCTCCGCGAGCTTGCTGCGGAAGGTGGTGGCCACCGATACCGAGTCGAAGACCGCGTCAACGGCGACGTTCGACAAGAGCTTCTGCTCCTCGATCGGGATGCCGAGCTTGTCGAAGGTCGCCCGGATTTCCGGATCGACTTCGTCAAGGCTGTTGAGCTTCTTCTTTTCCTTCGGGGCGGCGTAGTAGCTCGTGCCCTGGTAGTCGATCGGCTCGTACTTGACGTTCTGCCAGTGCGGCTCTTCCATCTTGAGCCACGCGCGAAACGCCTTCAGGCGCCACTCCAGCAGCCACTCGGGCTCGCCCTTCTTCGACGAGATCAGCCGAACGATGTCCTCGTTGAGGCCTTTCGGGGCGATGTCCTGCTCGACGTCGGTGACGAAGCCGTACTTGTATTCCGTCCCCGTCAGTTCCTTGATTTGATCGGTTGCTGTGCTCATGCCGAAAAACTCTCTCCGCACCCGCACGTGCTCTTCGCGTGCGGATTCCTCAATGTGAAACTCGTCGCCAACAGGTTCTTCTCGTCGAAGTCGAGCACGGTGCCGTCGAGCAGCTTCAGGCTGCGCGGGTCGATGAACACCTTCGCGCCGTTGGCGCCTTCGAACACCGCGTCGCTCTCACGCGCCCCATCGTCCCAGGCAAACGTGTAGCTGAATCCCGAACAGCCGCCCGCCTTGATGGCGATGCGAAGGCCGCCGCCAGTCTTGTGCTGCTTCTCCAGCTGCCTCGTGATCACGCGTGCTGCGCTGTCTGTGATCTCGATCATCTCCGCCCGTCCTCGATTGCCTTCCGCGCGGCTTCCACCGCGATCGCCGCAACGTGATGGCGCTCCGGCGCCAGTTCCAGCCGCTGCACAACCTGTTCCGGCGTGACCCGCATGGCCTCGGCCACCGGCGCGCCTTCCAGCCATTCCGTCACCACGCTCGCACTGGCGATCGCGCCGCTGCACCCGAACACCTTGAAGCGGGCGGCGGCGATGCGATCGCCGTCGCGCTTCACCTGGATGCGAACGACCGTGCCCTCATCCAGCGTGCCCACCTCGCCCGTGCCGACGTGATCGCCGTCGAGCGAACCGACGCGCTGCGGCTCACGCACTCGCCGAAGCACTTCGTCGGAGTACTTCATCGATGCACGTCACACCGGCGACATCCGCCGGAGGCCGGACACCACGTCCGTGACCTTGGCCGCCGCCATCTCGATGTCTTCGTCCGTCGTCGGCCGCCCAATCCCGAACCGCAGTGACGCCAGCGCGCGATCCTTCGCGTGTCCGAGCGCCATCAGCACGTGCGAGGGTTCCGCCTGCGTGCACGCCGCTCCCGATGACACCGCCACGCCGTCGAGGCTCACGAGCAACGCCTCGCCGTCGACACCATCGAAGCTGACGTTCAGGTTCCCGGGCAGTCGTGCACTCATCGACCCGTTGACCGTCACCCCGTCGATCGTCAGCAGCGCTTCGAGCAGGCGGTCGCGCAGCCGCGCCACGCGCTGCGACTCGGCCGGCATCTCTTCGCGCGCAATCTCTGCCGCGCGTCCCAGTCCGACGATGCCCGGCACGTTCAGCGTGCCGGACCGCAGCCCGCGTTCGTGGCCGCCGCCATCGATCTCGGCCGCAATCGCGATCCCTTTACGGCGGACGTACAACGCGCCCACGCCTTTCGGGCCATAAACCTTGTGCGCTGTGATCGACGCGAAGTCCACGCCCAGCGCTTCGACGTCGAACGGCACCTTGCCCACCGCCTGCACGGCGTCGGTGTGAAACCACGCGCCTTTCGCATGCGCCGCGGCGGCGGCGGCCGCGATCGGCTGCAAGACGCCGATCTCGTTGTTCGCCGCCATCACGCTCACCAGCGCGGTGCGCTCGGTGATCGCATCGGCCAGCGCCTCAACGTCGATCAATCCGTCGCGTCCGACCGGCATCGTCGTCACGCGCCAGCCGTCCTTCTCGAGCGACGCCACGGGATCGAGCACCGCTTTGTGCTCGGTCACGACGGTGACGATGTGATCGCGCTCGTGGCGCCGCGCCTTCGCTGCGCCCTTGATCGCGAGGTTGTTCGCCTCGGTCGCGCCGCTCGTGAACACGATGTCCTTGCTCGTCGCACCGATCAGGGCCGCAACCTGTTTCCGCGCGCGTTCAACCGCGTCGGCCGCGTCCCAACCGAATTTGTGCTGCCGGCTCGCGGCGTTGCCGAACTTCTCGGTGAAGTACGGCAGCATCGCCTCGAGCACACGACCATCAACGGGTGTCGTCGAATGATGGTCCAGGTAAATCACGCCTAGTTCTCTCCAACCGGCGGAATGAACACCATGCGCGACACGGTCGGCGCCGGCGCCGGTGGAGGCGCATCCGCCTCTGCCGCCATCTCCGCCACGCTGACCGTGTTCAACGATTCGAGGATCCGGTTCTTGATCTTCCAGAGCGGGTCGCGAATGCTGCACTTCGTGTACTGATCGCAGTCGTGATCGTCCGGCGAACACGCCGTCACGGTGACCGGCCCATCGACGGCCTGGATCACGTCAGCCACCGAAATCGCCTGCGCGCTGCGGCCCAGTCGATAGCCGCCGCGCGTGCCCTGGACCGACACGAGCAGCCGCGCCCGAACGAGGCGTTGCAGCACCTTCGCCAGCAACTCCAGCGGGATGTCGTATGACTCTGAAATCTCGCGCGCACTCGACGACACGCCGCCATCCGGCCGCGTGGCCAGGTGCTTCATCGCAATCAGCGCGTAATCGGATTTCTTGGAAAGTCGCAGCATTTAATAGGTCCCGGCAAAATACGACCGCCGAAGTCCTATTTTAGAACCCGGAACGGCGACCTCGCAAGTCGCCGTTCAAATTGAGACGGAATCTCAGTACTTCGGCTGGCTGGGATCCACCTGGTCAATCCAGCCCAATACGCCGCCGGTCAGGTTGCGAACGCGCGTAAACCCTTTAGATCGAAGGAAATCCTGCGCTTTCGCGCTGCGAACCCCCGACTTGCACTGCATGACGAGGTTCGCATTGGGATCAAGCTCGACGTAGCGCTTGGGCAAGTCGCCTAATGGAATGAGGATGGACCCCGGTAGCCGGTTGATCTGGTATTCCTGCGGCTCACGCACGTCGACGATCACCACATCCTCACCACGATCGAGCGCGGCTTTCAACTCGCGCGACGTCAACGCGTCTGCCGATGTGGCCGGCGGTGCCGCCGCGGCCGCCTGGTGGGGCGCC
>CAZBYY010000015.1:0-25043 GCA_964495855.1 uncultured Acidobacterium sp.
GACCGCGCGGCCGCCGGCGCGCCACAACAGTTCGAGATACGTCGGCTCCGCGTTCGGGCTCTTGCGCACTTCGCCGCCCACAGGCGGCGCGCCGCGATTCGGATCGCTCGGTGCTTCGCGCGCTTCGAGGCCCGCGGCCGTTTTGCGCTCTTCTTCACGCGCCTGTTCTTCGGTCAAGACGAGCGGCGTGTTGGGACGCAGCCGCTCGAGCGGCGTGATCGTCGCGTTGGTCCAGTTGCCCTGGAGATCGGGGTGGCCGTCGGCCGTGCGCGGTAAGCCAGCCTTCGCGGCCGGAGCCCCCCCAGGCTTTTGACCGGAGCCCCCGGCTTGCCGCGCCGAAGCTCCTGGTTTTGGAGCGGAGGCGGGAGCCTGCGCGGACGCGACCGCGACGGCTAGTGCTGCAGCAGTGAACGTGGCGCCGATGATTCTCATTTGATCGGTTCCTTCCGCAGATGCCCGTACATCAACTCTGTCACGAACTCGACGCACTTGAACTGCCCGAGCTGCGCGTTCTTCTCGACGCGACGGTAAAGCGGCATGCTCATCTTCCACGGCTTGGTGAACGTGCCCGGATCGTCGATCGTGGCTTCGTAATTGATGTGGTCGGCGTCGGTCATCGTGAAGCGCTCGGTGACCTTCATCTTCTCCGAGTGGTGGTTGCCGGCGCGATCGAACCACGTCTGGTCGTTGAAGCCCGACGTCTCGACGACGAAGGTATCGCCTTCCCAGCGGCCGTGCGACAAGCCCATCCAGCTGTCGACCTGTGCCGGTCCCGGATCCTTCATGTAGATGTGCCGCACCGCGCCCGCGTATTCATACGCGATGAACGTGGCGAAGTTGCTCTGCGTGATCTGGAAGGGGAACGGCATGTAGGTCGCGCGCGGCACGCCCGGCAGGTAGCACTTGATCTCGGGGTCGCGCGTGAGCCAGTTCGCCTGGTTCTCCTGTTTCTTCTTCAAGCCTTCGGCGGTGTACGGCAGCTCGTCACCCTCGACCACGCCGATGCCGCTCGGCACCGAGCCGACGGCGCCGAGCGCGATCACTTCCTTGGCAGGCACCGGAACGATCGGCCCCGGGCGCATCGCCAGCGCCGGCTTCGCGCTGTGCGCCTGGATGTCCCAGTTGGCGGAATTCATCGCCTGCCACAAGCCGTTCAAGTTGGGATGACCTCCCAACCGGGGAATGTTCGACGTGCGCGCCTGGCCTTCCACCGACTGATTCGACACCACCGCGAACGTGGCCGCGGCAACCGCCGCGACGACCGCCGCCTGTATGACCGACTTCCAACGCATGGGCACCTCTGGAGGAGCGGATTATATGTCGCCAAAAGCCCCGCCGACGAAGAGTGATGCATACAAAGACAAATGAATTGACAGCTGACAGGCATACAAATAGAATAAGAAATATGCGCACCACCTTGGAATTACCGGAAGGGCTGGTTGAAGAAGCCCGCGAGGCCATCGGCTTCAAGTCCAAGACGGACACCGTCACCTTTGCGCTGCGGGAGATCGTTCGGCGCAGCAAGGTCCAGGACCTGAAGAAACTGATCCCGTTGTTGCACTACGACTACGACCCCACGCTGATTCGCAAGAAAGAGCGCAGTCAGTTGTGATCGTTGTCGACACGTCGGTGTGGATCGCGGCGCAACGCCGGCCGCGCATCGACAAAGTGCTGCAGGGCCTGCTGGAGGCCGACATCGCCGCCATCGCGCTGCCGGTACGCCTCGAGCTCTGGGCCGGCGTGGCGCAGCACGATCGCAAGGCGCATCGCGCGGCCTTCAGCGCGCTGCCGCAGCTCGTGCCCACCGAAGAGACGTGGCAGCCACTCACGAACTGGATCGCCACGGCCGCTGCCGCAGGCGAACGCTTCACGGTGACGGATCTACTGATTGCCTCGCTCACGGCCGAGATCGGCGGGCTGGTGTGGTCGCTCGATCAGGACTTCGAGCGCATGGAGAAGCTCGGCTTCGTCTCGTTGTACGACCCGCCCGACGTTCACTAGTCCGCCCGGTTCACAGATATAATCCGCGAGCTCAGCCATGCCCCTCAGCTCGGGCGCTCGCATCGGCGCGTACGAAATTAGCGGCCAGCTCGGGTCCGGCGGGTGGGGTCCTACACGGAAAGCCATCGCGGCTACCAGAACTACGACGTGTCTCCTGACGGGCAGCGCTTTGTGATGATCAAGTGCGACCTCGACGCCGAACGCGTGCCGATTCAGGTTGCCGTCGACATGATCGGTGAACTGCGCCGACGCACGGCCCAAGCGCGTTAACCGCGCAGTACGCCCCGGAACCGGGCCGCCTCGATCGCATAACCGGGAAACACGCTCGCTGCCGTCGCCCGATCCGCACTCAGGTGCCGGACGATGACTTCTCCGAACACGTCCCTGAAATCCGTCGTCACGGCGAGATCGCGGCCTTCGAAGCGATCGCCCTCGCGCAGTCCCGGCCACTTGCCCAGCACGCGTCCGCCATTCACGCCGCCGCCGATGACGAACATCGCGTTGCCGTGGCCGTGATCGGTACCGCGGCTGCCGTTCTCCGAGACCGCGCGGCCGAACTCCGACATGGTGAGGATGATCGTGTCGGCCATGCGATCGCCGAGGTCCTGCGCCAGCGCGGCGATGCCGCGGGAGAAGTCATCGAGGCGATTGGCGATCTGCCCGGTGGATGCGCCTTCGTTTACGTGATGATCCCACTGCGTGCTTTCGGCAAACGCGATCTCGAGGCCGACGTCCGCCTTGGCAAGGCGCGCGATCTCCTGCATCGCCTGGCCGAATGGCGACCGCGGATACGCGGCTCCGTTCTGCGGCTGGTACGCGCCAGAGGTCTTCTGTGCCAGTGTTTTCATGGCGTCGAACGCCTCACTTGCCGTACCGCGCAATGCGCTGTCCTGTTTCGCCGCCTGGTACAGCTCCTCAAACGTCGTTGCTGCCCGCATGTCGGCCACGGCGAATTCCTCCGTGCTCCCGATCGCGAGCGCCGGAGCGCGCCCCTGTAGAGCGCGCGGCATCTGCTTGGTGAGCGCAATGCCTCGGAGAGGATTTGCTGAGGCATTCCCTGAGGCCTGAGGCCTGATACCTGAGGCCTGCAGGTATCTGTTCAGCCATCCGTCGCTCGTGCTCTTCACGCCCGGCGTCGCCGACTCCATGTAGTCCTGCGCGTCGAAGTGCGATCGGGTGGAGTCAGGCGATCCGCTGGCGTGAACGATGGCGAGCGCCTTGTTGTCCCACAGCGGCTTGAAGGCGGCCATGCGCGGATGCAGGCCGAAGAAGCCATCAAGATCGATCGCGCCGCCATCGGCGCCCGGTCTCGCACGTGCGATGTTCGGCCGTACCCGGTAGTACTCCGGTTCGCCGAAGGGCACAACCATGTTCAGGCCATCGACGGCACCGCGCTGAAAGACCACGACGAGGAGTTTCTTGCGATCGCGCGACTGCGCGGCGAGTCGCGAGACGAACGCCGGTGCGAACCCGAGCGACACCAGGGCCATGGCGCCCCGGCGCAGAAAGACCCGCCGGGAGGAGCACTCCTGACCGGAGGAGGAGTCCGGTCGCGACGTGTATTCGTGCCCGGAAGAACATTCATGTCGGTCGAAGAGGTCCATGTTCATGTGGTCACCGCCGGTCATCGACGCTGGAACTCTGGCGCGCCGATCTTCAGCGCCAGGGTTTGTTCTTCGTTGAGCGGCACGCGCACGCCGCGGAGTTGGTTCTTGGAGAGGTCCATCGCGAAGTTCATCCGGTTGACGAGCGCTCCCGCCGACACCCACGTCGACGCGATTTCGTCGTAGCCGGTCGGTGGCTGGCAGAAATACAGCGGCATGCCCATGTCCTTCAGCGTGCGCGCAAGAGGTAAGGCGTTACGAACATCGGCGCCCGTCGCGCGGAGCGCGCTGGCGACAAATTAAAACGGCGTCTTCACCTTGGCGCTGCGTGCATCGGCCGCCATGAATTCCGGCGACGTGATGATCGTGCGGACCACTTCGCGAAGGTCGCCTTTTGTTCGCGCAAATGTGGCGGCCGCGCGATCGACGAGAGCGGCAGGCGGATCATCGCTGACGAAACGGATCGCGAGCTTCTTCGCGATGTGACGCGCCGTTGACGGATGCGCGGCAACGATGTCGAGCACGCGCTCACCATCGTCCATGCCGCCATTGGCGCGGATCTTCTGCCCGAGGACGATCTTCTCGCCGGTGTCGTGCTGTCGGGGCGCGAAGACGAAGCCGGTGCCGAGTCGCGGGCGCATCGTCCGGCCGGTGAACGCGCGAGCGACGTTGACGATATCGGCCTGGGTGTAACCACCGTCGACGCCGAGCGTGTGAAGCTCGAGGAGCTCGCGCGCGTAGTTCTCGTTGATCGCGCCGGCCTTCGATTGCCAGTTGTCGAGGTAGAAGAGCATGGCCGGGTGCCTGGCGGTGGCGCCGAGCATGTCGCGGAACCTGCCGAACACATACGGGCGAATCGCCTCGCGTTCGTAGTTGCTCACGTAGTCGCGCGTCGGTCCCTTGCCGGCGAAGACGTTGAAGTGATTGAACCAGAAGTCGACGAGCACTTCCTCGAGTTGATGATCGCTGTAGACGGCGCGCAGCAGCTTGGCCTGTTCGAGGTCGGCGATGACCTGTCGGTCCTTCTTCTGTGCATCGGATAGCGAAATGCGATTGGCCATCTCGGAGCCGTCAGTCTCGACCTTCTGTTGCTGCCGTTCGCGGCGCTCCATCCTTGCCGGTGCGGTGTAGTCGCGGAGGATCGTCTGCGGGTCAAGCATCAGCGTCTCGAGCTGCGCGAGCCGTGCGGTGAGCGTCGTATCGTCAGCCGTCGCTGGCGACAACTGGGCGTCGATCCACTTCTGCAACCCAAGGGCCCTGACGCGTTCAACATCGCCCGGCCGTGGGCCGTAGGTCAGGCGGTTGAGCGCATGAAGGATGTCGCTGTCGTCGCGGCCACCCCGCGGCTTGCCCTGAGCGAAGTCGAAGGGCTCCCCGCTTCCGAGCGTGGCCAGCAAGGTAATCACGGCGAGCGTTCGAAACATGCGATAACCTCTTACCTATTCGACCGGCTCGCGCGCCGAACGTTTAATCCCCATGCTTCACGTTGTTCCTGCCACCGGCCCCGTCCTCGAACACGTGCTCGACGACACGCATCCGCTGTGGAGCGACGGGCTGTCGCGTGAAAACTACGGCAAGGCCTGGGCGGCGCAGCTCAAGAGTCCGTGGGGACGGCAGCACCTCGATCGCGTCGCACTAGTTGACGGACCGCATGTGCTGTCGAGTGCGAAGCGTTACGACCTGTCCGTCCGGTTCGACGGGCGGATTCGTCGCGTGCTCGGCATTGGCGCGGTGTTCACGACGCCGGCGCATCGCGGCCGCGGCTGCGCGCGCGAGTTGATCACGCGCATGCTCGACACCGCCGTCACCGAAGGCCAGGAATTCGCGATGCTGTTTTCGGAGATCGCGCCGGCCTTTTACGAGCGGCTGGACTTTGTCCCGGTACCGCTGCTGGAGTCGACGCTCGAGGTCGATCGCAAGCGCGGCGGCGCGCCGGCGATGCTGGTGCGGAGCGGGGACGAGAAGGACCTGCCGGCGGTGGCGGAGATGAGCGCGATGCGATCGCAGGGGGCGCGGCTGTCGCTCGATCGCACCGAAGACTTCATTCGCTTCAACATCACCCGCAAGCGGCTCGTGTCCGGCTTCGGTCCGATCGGCCAGCGCAATACGGAGTTTCTTGTCGTCGAAGAAGGCCATCAGGCCGTCGCCTACCTTGTGAGTACGGAAATCGACGGGCGATGGATGATCGAGGAGGCCGGTGATCGCGATCCGGCGGGCGCGCGGCTCGGCGCGATGTTGCAGGTAATGCTCGCTCGGCATCCCGGGGAGCGCATCCCCGAAATCAAGTGCTGGTGGCCGCAGGCACTGGTGCCGCCGCAGGTGACGGTCGCCGCCTCAACGCCGACGCAGGAAGTGCTGATGATCCGTCCGCTGCGCGATCGGATCCTGCCGCTGCCGCCGCTCGCAGCCGCGGAAGTCGTCTACTGGCACTCGGATTATTTCTGACACGTCCGGGCACGCGGCATCCGGCACCCGGCACCCGGTCTTATTTCTGATCGTCCAGCCGCTTGCGGATGCCGCCGAGATCGAACATGCCCGACTTGTCACCCGACTTCAAGTAGTCGCCCAGGCACTTGCGCGAGCAGAACATGCCGCCGTCCTCGAGGATGACGTTGGTGACGAGCGACTGTGAATCCGCCGGCAACAGCTTGTTGCGGCGCAACTCGAACACGTCAAACGGCTGGTTGGTCGGAAACGATTCCGCGCATTGCTTGCACCGCATGCTCATCGGGGGACCCTCACTTGAGTGCGGAGAGTTTAACGTCAACGGCTTTGGTTTCACCATCGCCGAGTTCGAACTTCGCCGCTTGATCCCTGACGGATGCGAGGAAGTCCGGATCGCCCGCCTGGCCGTCTTCGAGTCCCTGCAGCGCCACGACGAAGTAACTTTGCGCGGGTAGCGCGCCGATCTGATACCGGCCGTCCTGATCCGGCCGCGCCGCCTTGATGAACCGCGACTGAAACGTCCACAGCTTCTCGTCGGCTGGAAATACGACGACGGTGGCGTCGAGGACGGGAGTGCCTTTCGCATCCGTGACGAGACCGGAGAGTGCGCTGACCTTCTTCGTGAGTACGACCTGAACGCCGCTGAGCGTTTGCCCGGCGGGCACTTCGATCGGCATGTCCGTGATGTCCTGCCCGCCGGCCGTGACTGCTTTCAGCGTCCAGCCCTGCGGCGCGGTGGCGCGAATCAGCACCGGGTCGGTGATGTTGCGCAGCGCGAACGTCCAGTCGTCGCCGACGCGACCCGGAGGCGCACCGGGGCCGAAGCCGGGTCCGGCGCCGCCGCCGTCGGGCGATGCAGACCGCGCTGTAATCTGCAGCTGGGACGCGCGGAAATCCATCGGTTCGCCGGTGTCGTTGATCACGTTTCCGGTGATCGACGCTGCTGCGGCCGTCACAAGCGTCAGACCCTCAACATCGTCTGTGCCGACGGTGAGGTCCATGCGCGCAAGTTCGAAGTCGCGTCCGCCGGCACGACCGATGACCTGGTAGCGGCCGGGTGCGACGTTGGCGATCCGGAACGCGCCGGTTGGATCGACGCGATTGCCCGCTCCGCCCTGGCCCAATGCGACTGCCGGGCGGCCGTTCGCTCCGGCCGGCATCAGCATCACGACGCCATTCGCGGCCGGTGTGCCATCGGACGTGAGCATTTGCCCGCTGACGCGCACCAGCTTGGTGGCGATGAGCGCGAAGTTCACGCCGCTGTTTTCCTGCGCGAGCGCGAGCTTGACCGCTGCGGCTTCGCCGACGTTTGGCGTGCCGGGATAGTAGGTCGAGGCATAGCCGGACACTTCGCCGCTCGGATCAGCGGCTTCGGGCCCGCCTGATCGCAGGATGGCGCTCACGTAGTAGTCGCCGGGCGGCAGACCGAACAGGCGGTAATGACCTTGATCGTCGGTGGTGTCGCGTGCGTTCGGTCCGGCGGGCTGCAGCCGGCGCGCGCCGCCGACGTAGGCATAGCGGAACGCAGTGACGACCGCGTTGGCAACGGGCTCGCCGAATTCATCGGTGATGCGGCCGCCAAGCACGCTGCCGCGCGGCAACGCGATGGTGATCTTGTCGATCGTCTGGTTGTCGCCCAGTTCGATCGGCGTGCCCGATTCCGTCGGCCGGCGTTGCCCGAACTGCAGCGAGACGAATCCGCCTTTGCTCGCCGTCACGGTGTATCGACCCGCGGGCAGTTCTTTGATTTCGAATCGGCCCTGCGCGTCCGTGGTGGCGACGCGGCTCTCGCGCGCGTCCGGTGCGGCGATGCGGATCTGCGCTCGACGAATCGGCGCGCCGTTGTCCGCCGCGACGATCTGCCCGCGCAGCACCGACGTTCCCCGCGGCGCATCCGCTTGCGGTTGCGCGCGAGCCGGCCGTTGCCCGCGCCCGGCGCCTTGGCCGGGACCCAGGCCGCCCCCGGGGCCTCCCGGTGGTCCGCCGGGGAACCCGCCTTGCGCGTACGCACTTATCCCCGCCGTCAGCAGGATCAACGTGAACAGGACGCGCTTCACATCCGAAGTCTACCTAGAACGCTCTGCTGCAGTGTTGATAGTTTGATGTCAAAACCGGCGGCCGATTTCGCGGGCCGCGGTCATTCCTGACCCGCCCGTTAAGCCCGTGCCGGGGTGCGTCCCGGATCCGCACATGAACAGGCCGTCGATTGGCGAGCGGTATTGCCCGAACCCGAGCAGCGGCCGCATCGTGAAGAACTGGTCGAGCGACAGCTCACCATGGAAGATGTGACCGCCGGTGAGGCCCCATCTGCGCTCGAGATCCAGCGGAGTCAGCACCTGCCCGCTGACGATCAGCGACGCGATGTTCGGGGCGTAGGCGGCGAGCGTCCTGATCACCGTATCGCCCAACGCATCGCGCGCCGCATCCCATCCACCCGGCTCGCGGATGTCGTGGGGCGCAAACTGCACGTACGCGGACAGCACGTGCCCACCAGGCGGGGCGAGCGACGGATCGGCGAGCGACGGCATCGTGAATTCGATCCACGGATCCGTGGAGAATCGCCCGTACTTTGCGTGATCGAACGCGCGCTCGAGGTAGTCGAGATCCGGCGCCAGCCGGACTCGGCTCATCAACATCTCACGGGTCGCACCGCGGAAGTCCGGTAACGCCGAGAGCGCCAGGTTCACCTTTGCCAGCGTGCCGCGAGAGCGGTAGTGCTTCATTCGCCACCGGAACTCTGGCGCAAGATGGTCGGCGTCACAGAGCGTAAGGAACGTGCGCTTCGGATCCACTCCGGAGATCACGGCGCGCGCTTCCACGCGATCGCCGGCGTCCGTCGTCACGCCGACTGCGTGGCCGTCTTCCACCTCGATGCGTGACACCGCGCAGTTCGTGCGAAGCTCGACGCCGAATCTCGCCGCGGCCCTAGCGAGGGAGCGCGAGACTGCCGCCGGCCCGCCGACAACATGCCTCCCGCCAGGCCAGGCCAGCGATTGATTCGCCGACGCGAGGAGCAACTGTAATCCGCTTCCCGCCGACCACGGGCCGAGCATCGCGCCGAAAATGCCGTCAGCCGCAATCGTCGCGCGCAGCAATTCGCTGTCGAACCATTCGCCGACCAGATCCGCGACCGCCATCGGTCCCCACCGAAGCAGCCGCCATTGATCGTCTTTCGGCATCGCGCGGAAATCGCCGAGCAGGTGCATCAGCGCGAAAAGATCGCGCCCGGACGGCACATCGACTGACGGCGGGGCAGACAGGAACAGCGAGCCGATGATGGCGCCGAGCCGTTGCATCGTCGCGTTGAATGCGGGCCATTGCTGCGCGTCGCGAGCCGACCACGCACGCAGTGCGTCCGACGTCCGGCGCCCATCCTCGTAGAGCGTCAACGCGCGTCCATCGGGTGAGAGCGAGCTCACGCGGATCGGCGCATCGCTGAATTGCAGGCCGTGTGAATACAGCTGCAACTCCTCGATGACGTCGCGGCGAAGCGGCCCGGTCGAGTGCGCAAGCGGAGCCCTGAAGCCTGGCGCAATCTCGATGTCGGTCGCGCAGCCGCCGACGGCATCGCGCCGCTCGAGCAGAATCGTCCGAACGCCGCTCTTCGCGAGCATCGTCGCGCACACCAGGCCGTTGATGCCGCCGCCGATGACGATTGCGTCATAGCGAGGTTGCTTCACGACGTCCTCAGGATCCGTTCAGCGGCGTTCTTGCCTGGCGCGCCCATGATGCCGCCGCCCGGATGCGTCGCCGAGCCGCACATGTAAAGGTGATCGATCGGCGTCGTGTATTGCGCCCAGCCTGGCACCGGCCGCAGGAAGAACAACTGCTCGAGCGTGAGCTCACCCTGGAAGATGTTGCCCTCGGTCAGTCCAAAGTCGCGCTCGATGTCGAGCGGCGTCAGCACCTGTCGATGCAGGATGATGTTGCGGATGTTGGGCGCGTACTCGGCGATCGTGTCGATCACCGCATCGCCGAACGCCTCACGCTGGCTGTCCCAAAGCAGCGGATCCGGCACCCGGCATCCGGCCCCCGGCACCCGGCATTCGGCATTCGGCACCCTTAGGTCATACGGCGCGTATTGAACGAAGCACGACATCACGTGCTTGCCCGGCGGCGCGACGGATGGGTCCGTCAGCGACGGAATCACCATGTCGATGTACGGCCGTCGCGAGAACTGCCCGTACTTCGCCTCGTCGTAGGCGCGCTCCATGTAGTCCACGCTTGGCGAAATCGAGATCGCCCCGCGCAGGTGCGCGCCCGCACCGGGCATGCAGGTGAACTCGGGCAGCGCATCGAGCGCAAGGTTCACCTTGCCCGAAGATCCGCGGAACTTGTAGCGGCGCACGCCCTCGACGAAATCCGAGGGCAACTCGCGCTCGTCCATGAACTTCAGAAACGTAAGCGACGGATCGACGCTCGATACGACGACGCTCGCGTCGATCTCGTCGCCGTTTTCGAGCGCCACACCGGTCGTGCGTCCGTTCTTCGTCAGGATCCGCGCAACTGGTGCGTTGGTCCTGATCTCGGCGCCAAACTCGCGCGCGGCCGCAGCGATCGCATTCGACACCGCCCCGGTGCCACCGCGCGAGAGGCCCCACGACCGAAAGGCGCCGTCGATCTCGCCCATGTAGTGATGCAGCAGGACGTATGCCGTGCCCGGCGAGCGCACGCCGAGGAACGTGCCAATGATGCCGGACGCCGACATCGTCGCCTTCAACACGTCGGTCTCGAACCACTGATCCAGGAAGTCCACCGCGCTCATCGTCAGCAGCTGAACCTGGTTGATCCGATCGTGAGCGCGCATCCCGCGAAAGCGCTTGCCGATCGAGAGCAGTTCGAGGAGCCCGCGAGGGTCGAGCGACGTCGGGTCCGGAGGCAACATGCCGAGGATCGGTTTCGCGAAGCGGCCCATCTCGATCATCGCCTTGCCGTACTCGTCGTAGGCCTCGGCGTCGAGACGTGAATGGCGCGCGATCTCCCTGCGTGTCTTGTCGTGATCGTTCACCCGCCACAGGTGGTCGCCGTTCGGCATCGGCGTGAACGTGCCGTCGAGCGGCAGCAGCTCCATGCCATGGCGGGGCAGGTCCAGGTCGCGAATGATCTCCGGCCGCAGCAGTGAGACGACGTAGGAACAGACGGAGAACTTGAAACCCGGGAAGATCTCTTCGGTGACCGCCGCGCCGCCCAGGACATGCCGGCGTTCGAGGACCAGGACCTTGCGTCCCGCGCGAGCCAGATACGCGGCGCACGTCAGCCCGTTATGCCCGCCCCCGATGACAATCGCGTCGTCCCGCACGGCGTGAATTATCCCCTAGACCCTGAGACTAAAATCATTCCGTGCCGATCGGCTCCGCCTTTCACGAGCGCACGCTGCAGCTGTGCGAGAGCCTCAGCTATCGCGACTGGGCCGGCTATTACGCCGTCAGCAACTACGAGACGCACTACGAGCACGAGTACAACGCGATCCGCAACGCGTGCGCGCTGATCGACATCTCGCCGCTGTTCAAGTACCGCATCGAAGGCCCGGACGCCGAGCGCATGGTCAATCGCATCATCACGCGCGATACGTCGAAGATGGCCGTCGGCCAGGTGTTCTACACGCCGTGGTGCGATGAAGACGGCAAGGTCATCGACGATGGGACGGTGACGAGGGTCGGGGAGCAGTCGTATCGCTGGACCGCGGCGGATCCCAACCTGCGGTGGTTCACCGAAAATGCACTCGGCCTTGACGTGCGCATCGACGACATTTCGGAACGCGTTGCCGCGCTTGCCCTGCAGGGGCCGACGTCGGCGCGATTGCTGGCGCAAGTCTGCGACGTGAATCTGGCGCAGTTGAAGTACTTCCGTGCGAAGAGTGGACGGATCGCTGGCGTGCCCGTGGATATTTCGCGCACTGGTTACACCGGTGACCTTGGCTACGAGATCTGGATGCCGTGGGATGCAGCGCTGATGGTCTGGGACGCGATCGCGTCGGTCGGCCCGTCGTTCGACCTCCATCCAACTGGCATGCTGGCGCTCGACATGGCCCGCATAGAAGCGGGCCTGCTCTTGATCGGCGTCGATTTTCACAGCAGCCGCAAGGCGCTGATCGACGCGCAGAAGTATTCGCCCTTCGAGCTTGGACTGGCCCGGCTCGTCGACTTGAAGAAAGGTCCGTTCGTCGGGCGTGCGGCACTTGCTGAGGAGGTCAGACGCGGCATCGCGCGCCAGATCGTCGGCCTCGAGCTGAACTGGAACGAGGTGGAAAGGTTGTACGAAGCCGTCGGGCTTCCGCCGACCGCGCCCGCAGGCACATCACGCGTGCCGGTCCCGGTCTACAAAGGCCGCAGCCAGGTTGGCCGCGCCACCTCGACGATGTGGTCAACGACGCTGAAGAAGATGATCGCCCTTGCGACGATCGACGCGCCGCATTGTGCGATCGGCACCGAGGTGGACATCGAAGTGACGGTGGAAGCGGTGCGTCACCGTGCGGCGGCGACGGTCGTCCCGACGCCGTTCTTCAACCCGCGTCGAAAGACTAGCGCGCCGCTCTAGCGCGTCGCGCGGCGATGAACGACTGCACGCCAAGCGCGACGTAGATCACGAGCAGCACACCCATCGCCAGTTGCGACAGCACCGCCGGCCGCGTGGGATTCCCGCCGAGCGCCGCCGGGATGCCGCGCGCGAGCGCCGCGACGGCGCCGATCAAGCCGACCGCTACCGCGGCGTGCATCGCGTGCTTTCGCATCGATTCCTTGCGAGCGACCATCGCGCAGAGCAGGAACGCTGCGCCGAAGAACGCCGGGATCATCGCCGTCAGGCTGGTGCGCCCGGTCAGCGAATAGCTGGTGATGCCGAGGACGATCAGGATCAATCCGAAAAGCCGTGTGGTTCCGGGCATATCTCGATTCTACTTCTGCGGCCTCGATCGCTCGATGTGTCATGGATGCGTCATCACGCCGCGGCCTAGGCGGCGCATAATAACGGACGTGCCATCGCCCATGAAGATCGCCCTGATTCAACAGCACGCCACAAAGGACAAGGCCACCAACGTGCAGCGTGGCCTCGCCGCGCTCGAACAGGCGGCGGCTCAGGGGGCGTCGCTGGCGTGTTTCGCGGAGCTGGCGTTCGAATGGTTTTATCCGCAGCGTCCGGCCGGGACCGACGTCCGCGATCTCGCCGAGCCGCTCGATGGTCCCACGGTGCGGGCATTTCGCGACAAGGCGAAACAGCTCGGCATCGTGACCGTGATCAATCTCTACGAGCGTGATGGCGACCACACTTACGACAGCTCCCCGGTGATCGATGCCGACGGGAGGTTGTTGGGCGTGACGCGGATGATTCACATCACTGAGTACCCGTGCTTTCACGAGCAGGGCTACTACACTCCCGGTGACAAAGGCGCGCCGGTGTATGAAACGAAGGCTGGAAAGATCGGCGTCGCGATCTGTTACGACCGGCATTTCCCCGAATACATGCGCGCGCTCGCGGTGAACGGCGCCGACCTCGTGATCGTGCCGCAGGCCGGCGCGGTCGACGAATGGCCGGAAGGCCTCTACGAGGCCGAGATGCGCGTCGCCGCATTTCAGAACGGCTACTTCACGGCCCTGTGCAATCGCGTCGGGAAAGAAGACTGCCTCGACTTCGCCGGCGAATCGTTCGTCTGCGGGCCCGATGGCGAGGTGATCGCGCGAGGGGCCAAGAGCGAGGACGCGATCGTCTACGCGAGCGTCGACTATTCGGCCGTCGCCGCATCGAATGCCCGCCGGCTGTTCATGCGCCATCGGCGTCCGGAACTCTATCCAGGCTGGTTGAACAGGTAGCTCGCCGTGCGTCCCGTCTCATGGTGGATCTGGCTGGTGCTGGCTGCGGCAATTGGTGCCGTCGCGGCGGCGCTCGCCTTGTTCCGCCGGACGCGTGCGCAGGAAGAAACGATCCGGCGGATGCTCGCAAGCGAGGAATCGCTCAAGGCGCGCCTGGACGATCTGTTCGAGCGTTCCAGCGAGATCCTCATCGTTCACGATCGCCGCGGCCGCGTGTCGACGATCAATCGCACCGGTGAGCAGGCCACCGGCTACCTGCGCGACGAGCTGCGGATGCTGGATCCCGCCTGGATCTTCAGCAACGAGTACCTCGATGCCATCAACGGCCTGATTGCTGACGGCGCCGACGCGGCGCCGCGCACGTTCTACACCGAGCTCGTGCCCCGCAAGGGCAACCGCGTGCCGGTGGAAGTGCAAGCGCGCGTGCTGGTCGGCGACAACGAGGTGATCGGCGTCAGCGCGATCGCGCGCGACCTCACCGAACGCGACCGGCTCGAGAACGAGCTGCGGCAGGCGCAGAAGATGGAGGCGGTCGGCCGCCTCGCGAGCGGCATCGCCCACGACTTCAATAACCTGATCACCGTGCTGCTCGGCTACAGCGATGAGTTGATCGAGGAGACGCCGCCGGGATCGGCATTGAACAGCGCCGCGGTCGAAGTCCGGCGCGCGGCGGATCGCGCCTCGGCGCTCACGCAGCAGTTGCTGGCGTTCAGCCGTCGCCAGACCGCGGTCACCCAAAGCGTGGACCTGAACGAGGTGGTCGCGCGGATGGAGGACCTGATCCGCCGTTTGATCGGTCCCGAAATTCGCCTCGAGTTCTCGCTGCACCCGGATCTGTGTCGGGTCAATGCCGACGCGCAACAGATCGAGCAGGTGATCATGAACCTGATCGTCAACGCGCGCGATGCGATGTCGGCCGGCGGCACGCTGACCATCGAAACGTCCAACGTCTCGCTTGGCGCGGAACACGTCGACGTGATTCCGGGACCGCACGTCGAATTGTCGATCTCGGACACGGGCATCGGCATGACCAAGGAGGTGCAGGAGCGGCTGTTCGAGCCGTTCTTCACCACCAAGGACACGGGTCACGGTACCGGCCTCGGCCTGTCGATGGTGCAGGCGATCGTACGGCAGTGCGGCGGACACATCAGCGTCGAGAGCCAGCCGGGTCAGGGCACGACCTTCCGCGTCTATCTGCCGCAGCAGGCCGAAGTGGCGGCGCCGGTCATTCCCGTCGCGGCCCCCGCGCCGGTCGCAACCGCAGCGGTGAAGGGCGAGGGCGTCATTCTGCTCGCCGAAGATGATCGATCCGTCCGTCGTCTCGTCAGCGTGGAGATGTCGCGGCGCGGCTTCACGGTGCTCGAAGCGGACGATGGCGTGTCGGCGCTGGAGGCGTTCAAGCGCGAACACGATCGCATCGACGTGCTCGTCACCGACGTGGTGATGCCGAGGATGAACGGCGCCGACCTCGCGAAGGCGTGCGAGCGCATCCACCCGGGCGTGAAGATCCTGTTCATTTCAGGACATCCGGAGCGAGCCGGAGCGGGCCTCGATCCGACGGGCGTCACGAACCTGTTGATGAAGCCGTTCACGGCCGACACGCTCGCCGCGCGCGTCAAGGAATTGATCACCGGCAAGAAAGAAGTGGATGGCTGGACCGTCTGACGTCCCCGGCCTGCGCCGCGCGCTCGGCAAGTGGGACCTGACTGCGATCGGTGTCAACCAGGTGATCGGCAGCGCGATCTTCCTGTTGCCTGCGGATGTCGCAAAGCAGGTCGGCCCCTGGGGACCGCTCGCATTCATGGCCGTCGGCCTGTTGTCCCTGTCGATTGCGTTGTGCTTCGCCGAAGTGGGCAGCCGCTTCGACGCGACCGGTGGGCCGTACTTGCCCGCCCGCGCCGCGTTCGGCCGCTTCGTCGGTTTCGAAGTCGGCTGGATGATGTGGTTTGCCCGCGTCACCAGCCACGCCTCCGTCGTCAACGGCCTCACGCTGGCGCTCGCATTCTACTGGCCGGCGCTCGCTGCGGGCGCGCCACGAGCGGCGACGATCACCGGACTCACGGTCGTCCTGACCTGGATCAACATCCGCGGCATCAAGCAGTCGTCGTGGGTCGTCAACGCGCTCACGATCGGCAAGTTGCTGCCGCTCGGGATTTTCATCATCGCCGGCATCTGGTTTGTCGATCCATCGCGCTTTTCGAACATGCCGGCGTTGAGCCGCGAGCAGATCTCTGCTGGTGCGATCCTGCTGATCTTTGCCTACGGCGGCTATGAAGTCACGGGCGTGCTGGCCGGGGAGGCCGCGAATCCTCGGAAGGACGTGCCGTTCGCGTTCGTGGCGGTGTTGATCGTCGTGTCGATCGTGATGTCCCTGACATCGGTGGTCGCGACCGGCATCCTTCCTGACGTGGCGGCCACGCGCACGCCGCTCGCTGATGCGGCCGCGATCTTCCTCGGTGCCGGAGGCGCCGCGCTGATTTCAATCGGCTCGGTGATTTCGATGGCCGGCAACAACATGGGCCAGATCCTGAATGGCTCGCGCACGATTTTCGCCCTCGCCGAAAACAGCGACCTGCCGCGCTGGTTTGGCTACGTGCATCCACACTACCGCACGCCGTCGAATGCGATCCTGTTCTCCGGCGTTGCTGCGCTGGTGCTGGCGTTGACCGGAACGTTCGTCGCGCTTGCGGCCGTGAGCGCCATCGCGAGGCTCGTGATGTACCTCGCTGTATGCCTGTCGACGTTAGTGCTGCGGCGGCGCGATCCGGCCGGGGCGACATTCACCGTGCCGTTTGGTCCCGTGATTCCGATCGTCGCATCGATCGTCGCGCTCGGGATTCTTGCCGGCGCCACGGCGGCGCAGCTCAACTCCGGAGTCGCGGCGCTAGCGGCCGGAGCCGTACTCTTCTTCCTCGCGCCCCGTCGATAAGCCATCCAACAGATGCGCGCGCCGATCCGGGCGCGTCGCCGCGACCAGAGGCTCGTTGAGGAACTGCACCAGCGGAGCGATGGTCTCGAGTGTCGATACGAGCTGCTTGTAGAACTGCGGCGAGTGCGCCAGCGCGGCCGGTTCCTCCCGGAAGGCGATGAACTGGCGATGCTGCAGGTAGTCGGCCGCGGGATGGTCCTTTGCAAATCCTCTCGGCACGCGCGACAGCCGATCGCCTTGCAGGCCGCCGATCTTCTTCATCCGCGGCGAGCTGACGATCTTCGTCAGGCGCTTGTGGTGCGCGGCGACGTGTTCGCGAACGAGATGCAATTGTGATGTGTCGGGCCGCCACAGCCCGCCGCCGATCCACACCCATCCGGGAGCGATCTCGAAGTACATCCCCGCGCCATTCATGCGCCCGAGCGTGCGGTTCGGGAACGTCGCCGCGATGTGCGTCTTCATCGGCGCCTTGTCATCGCTGAAGCGCGTGTCGCGGAACTGCCGGAACATCGAGATCTTCGGATCGGCGACGTGATCGGGCGCGAACCGCTTCAAGTCGGCGGCCATCCGCTCGACCAGCTCCAGCATCGGCTGCCGGCAGTGCTGCTCGAATTGGTCCCGGTGCGCGTGAAACCACTCGCGGTCGTTGTTGCGCTTCAGCGAGCGGAGGAAGGACAGGGTGTTCTTCGTAAATGTCATTGACGAGTGCCGGATTCCTTGATTGCCGACTGTTGGGCGATTGCCAATCTTCAATTGAATCATTCATTTGTCAATTTCCAATCACCCAACAGTTGGCGATCACGGAATCTTCATTCGGCAATATCATTGCCTGCGTGATCGAAGCACTCCGTGCCATCTTCGGTGACCGCGTTTCGACGTCCGACGCCGTTCGCGAACACCACAGCCACGGGGAGTCGTGGCATGCGGCCGGGCTTCCGGATGTCGTCGTGTTTCCGACCTCCACCGAAGACGTGTCCGCCATCGTCAAGATCTGCGCGCGACAGAAGACGCCGATCGTGCCGTTCGGCATGGGCAGTTCGCTCGAAGGCCACGTCAACGCAATCCGCGGCGGCGTGTCGATCGACATGACCCGCATGACGAAGGTGCTGCGCCTCAGCCAGGAGGACCTCGACATCAGCGTCGAGGCCGGCCTCACGCGATTGAAGCTCGACGCGCACCTGAAGAACACCGGCCTGATGTTTCCAATCGACCCCGGAGCTGACGCGACGCTCGGCGGCATGGCCGCGACGCGCGCCTCGGGCACGACCGCCGTGCGTTACGGCACGATGAAAGACAACGTGCTGGGGCTGACGGCCGTACTCGCGGACGGACGCATCATCAAGACCGGCGGCCGCGCGCGCAAGTCGTCAACTGGCTACGACCTGACACGCCTGTTCGTCGGTTCGGAAGGGACGCTCGGTGTCATAACCGAACTGACGCTGAGACTGTACGGCCGACCGGAGGCGGTTCGTGCGGCAGTGTGCCCCTTCGCTTCCATGGCGGGCGCGGCGAACACCGTGATCCAGACGATTCAGCTCGGTATCCCCGTCGCGCGCATTGAAATCATCGACGAAGTCCAGCTGCGCGTCGTCAACGCGTATTCGAAAACGAACTACCCCCTGGCGCCGACGCTGTTCTTCGAGTTTCACGGCATCAGCGAGACGGCAGTCGAGGACCAGATTCGCGCCGTCGAAGAGATCGCGCGCGAGAACGGCGCACAGGGATTCAAGTGGGCGGCGTCGCTCGACGATCGCAACACGCTCTGGCAGGCGAGGCACAACGCGTATTACGCGGCCGTCGCATCACGACCCGGGGCCCGCGCATGGACGACGGATGTGTGCGTGCCGATTTCGCACCTGGCCGAGTGCATCCTCGAGACGCAGGCGGATCTAAAAGCCACAAACGTCGAAGCACCACTGGTGGGCCACGCAGGCGACGGCAACTTCCACTTGATCATCATGCTGAACCCCGACGATCCGAAGGAGCTGGCCACCGTCACCGGCATCAGCGAGCGGCTCGTCGAGCGCGCGTTGAAGTTCGGCGGCACGTGCTCCGGCGAGCACGGCGTCGGCGTCGGCAAATTGAAGTACCTGCGCGCCGAACACGGCGAGGCGCTCGATGTAATGCGATCGATCAAGCGCGCGATCGATCCGGACAACCTGATGAATCCGGGTAAACTGATCCCCTAATCCCTAGTCCCTAAGCCCTGATAATGGCCAAACGAAAGTCCGAGCCCTCACTTTTCGACCTTCCTGACAGCGACGACTCAGGCAACACGAATCCCCCGCCAAGAGGCACGCTCGTTGGCGGCACCGGCGACGGCACGTCGAACGTCGCGCTGCATGAAGCCGCGCAGGTCCGCTATCTCAATTACGCGCTCTCGGTCATCACCGCGCGCGCGCTGCCCGATGTCCGCGACGGCCTGAAGCCCGTCCAGCGCCGCATCCTGTTCACGATGTGGCAGCAGAACCTCACGGCCGACGCCAAGCACCGCAAGTGCGCGAAGGTCGTTGGCGACGTGATGGGCAGCTACCACCCGCATGGTGACAGCGCGATCTACGAAACGCTCGTGCGCATGGCGCAGTCGTTCTCGTTGCGCTATCCGCTCATCGACGGCTCCGGCAATTTCGGTTCGCTCGACGGCGACGGCGCCGCGGCGATGCGCTACACCGAATGCCGGCTGGCGCGGATCTCGGACGAAGTGCTCCAGGAGATCGAGCAGGAAACCGTCACGTTCCGCCCGAACTACGACGGCACCAAGACCGAGCCCGTCGTGCTGCCGTCGCGCATTCCGAACCTGCTCGTCAACGGCACCACCGGCATCGCCGTCGGCATGGCCACCAACATCCCGCCGCACAATCTCAATGAGATCTGCACGGCGCTGATCAAGCTGCTCGACAATCCGGATCTGTCGACGCTGCAGTTGTGCCGCTGGGTGAAGGGCCCCGACTTTCCGACCGGCGGCCACATCCTGAACTCGCCAGACGAACTGAAGGAAATCTATCGGACAGGGTCGGGATCGATTCGCCTGCGCGCCACCTGGGAGGAAGGCCCGTCCTCGCGCTCGGGCAAGAAGCTCTACATCACCAGCATCCCCTACGCGATCAACAAGGCGCAGCTCGTCGAGCAGATCGGCGACGTCGTCCTCAGCCGCAAGATGCCGCACCTTATCGACGTGAAGGACGTGTCGACGGACGATGTGCGCATCGAGCTGGAGTTGAAGGGCGGCGCCGACGACAACCTGGTGATGGCGTATCTCTTCAAGAACACGTCATTGCAGACGACCTTCGCGGTCAACATGACGTGCCTCGTGCCGACGGAGAATGCCGAGGCCGGCCGGCCCGAACGCCTCGATCTCAAGCAGATGCTCTGGCACTTCCTCCACTTCCGCCTGGAGGTCGTCACCAGCCGCCTCGAGCACGAGCTCGAGCAGCTCAAGAAGCGCATTCACATCCTCGAGGGCTTCGAAAAAGTCTTCGACGCGCTCGACGAAATCATCAAGATCATCCGCAAGTCGGAAGGCAAGGCGGATTCAGCCGAGAAGATCATGAAGCGGTTCGAGCTCGACGCGGAGCAGACCGACGCGATCCTCGAGCTGAAGCTGTATCGCCTCGCCCGCCTCGAAATTCTCGTCATCCAGCAGGAGCTTGGCGACAAGCGCAAGCGCGCGCGCCAGATCTCGACGCTGCTGAAAGACGAAGAAGGCCGCTGGAAGCTCGTGCGCGAAGAGCTCGAGGAGATCCAGAAGAAATACGGCGACGCCCGCCGCACGCGCATCGAGGAGACCGAGGAAGTCGAATACACCGCCGAATCCTTCATCGTCGAAGAGGACAACGTCGTCATCGTGTCGCGCGACGGCTGGGTGAAGCGGCAGAAGGAAGTGAAGGACCTGTCGACGACGCGGTTGCGAGAGGGCGATAGCGTGCTTGCGGCCGTGGCCGGCAGCACGCGCGCGACAATGGTGTTCTTCAGCAACTTCGGCGTCGCGTATACCGCGCGGATCGTCGACGTTCCGGCATCGACGGGCTACGGCGATCCGATCCAGAAGTTATTCAAGCTCAAGGACGGCGAGCGCATCGTGTCGGCGTTCAGCCTGGATCCGCGCGTGGCGAAGAAGATCGAAGCGAAGAAGGAAGGCGACGTGCCGCCGGTGCACGCAATCGGCATCACCAGCGATGGCTATGCGATGCGCTTCTCGCTGCAGCCGTACGTCGAGGTCAGCACACGATCGGGCCGCCGTTACGCGCGCACGGCCGAGGGTGCAGAGGTGGTGAATGTCGGACTGACCACCGGCGAAGAGACCGTCATCGCCGCCACCGCCAACGCGCGCGCGATGCTGGCCAAGGCGGAAGAGATCAACTTCCTGTCGGGCCCGGGCCGCGGCGTCATCCTGATCAAGCTTAATGACGACGACAAGGTGATCGGTGCGATCGTCTCGAGCGGCGACCGCGACCTAATGACCGTGGAAACGACGCGCGGCGGCGAACAGACGATCAGCACGACCAAGTACGAAATCACCGGCCGCGGCGGAAAGGGCAAAGAGCTGATGCAGCGCGGCGGCTTTACCCGCGTCGTGCCGGGCGAAGTCGCCGTGCCGGTGATCGAGGGCGCCTCGTAGGCCCGTCATGGCAAGCACGAGGCGCAAGCTGTTCCCTCTCTGGGTGCCCCTGCTGTTCGGACTACTGGGCCTCGCGAGAGTTTTCGGGAATCCCCGTCTGGCTGCCATCCGCACGGTGGACATCGTCCAGCTCCTCGGCACGGGAATGTGTTTAGGAGTGGCCATTGCGGGAATGGCCACTCTTCTGCAGCGCCCTCGCGAATGACGGCCTACTTCTTCAACTCCTGCTGCAGTCCCTGGAACCGTCCGACCAGTCCGCCCATCAGCGCGCTGACGTTCGCTGAGTAGCCTTTGTACTTTTCGGGCAGCTTCCATTCCGCGGCGAGTTGCTCCGGCGTCTTGCCTGCCTTCAATCCCGCCTGCCCGTAGGCCGCAAGATCGGCCGTGAAGTCCGCGTACTCAGCCAGGTCGGCCCACGTCGTGTTCGCCGGCGTGTGGCCGTTGACGATCGTGTCGACGTTCTTGATGCCGGCGTGCGCTTTCTTCAGTGACTCGGAGATGTGCAGCAGGCTGCCGCCATTCGCCGTGTCGATCAACGGCACCGACTTACCGGCGAAGATGTCGCCGGAGTGGACCACGCGCAGTGAGGGGAACACGACCCACGCATCGCCGTTGGTATGACCCGGGCCGAAGTAGAAGAGGTCGATCTGGTCGGCGCCCTTGCCGATCGTCATCTTGTCCTTGAAGGTGCGCTTCGCCATGCCGGCGTTGTTGTGCTCCTTGAAGATCGGCATCTTCTCCATGTTCGCCTTGGTGTTCTCCTGCACCACGACGTCGACGGATGCCGGGAACTCGACGTTGCCGCTGACGTGATCGCCATGCGTGTGGGTGTTGATCAGCAGCGTCACCGGCTTCGGCGTCAGTTCCTTGATCTTGGCGAGGATCGGCTGGCCCCAGCCGGGGTTCTTCGCGTCGACGACGGCGACGCCGTTTGCCATGACGAACACGGCAGTGTTGCCGCCGCCGCCGCGCAGTACGTAGAGGTTGTCCTTGACCTTCTCGACCTCGACGACCTTCGGCGCATCGGCCGCCGGCTGCTGCGCCTTCACCATCACGATGCTGCCGGCCGCAACCAGCAGCCCCAATACCAGGGCTCTCTTCATAGCGTTACTCCATGGCTCAAAGGCCGTGCGCATCATACATTGCTAGTATGCAGGGATGAAGCTGGGCATTGTCCTGATGGCCGCGACGCTGTTGCAGCCGACGCTGAAACCGGCGGAAATACGGGCGGCGGCGTTCGACGTGATGCGCGCCTCGCGCTATTGCACGCTGATCACGATCGGCACGGATGGCCAGCCCCAGGCTCGCATCGTCGATCCGCTGATCGCCGAGAGCGAAGGGTCGATCTGGATCGCCACCAACCCGCTGACGCGCAAGGTGAACGAGATCACGCGCGATCCGCGAGTGACGTTGCTGTTTTTCAACGCCGCCGCGAACGAATACGTGACCGTGTATGCCCGTGCAGCTGCCGTCAGTGACGCCGGCCGCAAGGCCGCCCACTGGAAGGCCGAGTGGCAGCCGTTCTACAAAGAGCAGACCAGGGGCGCCGACTTCATGCTGTTCGAAGTCAAGCCGTTCCGCCTCGAGATCAGCAGCCCGAGGCACAACCTGAACAACGATCCGAAGACGTGGCGGCCTGTGGTCGTGGATTTCCAGTGAACGCCCTGGATGGCTTCCGGATCCGCCTCGCCGTTCCGTCTGAGCGTGCGGCGCTGGAGGATCTGCAGCGCCGAGCCTCGCTCAACAACCCAGGCGATCGCGACGCTCTGCTCGCGCATCCTGACGCGATCGACGTTCCCGTCGCGCAGATCGAACGTGGCGATGTCTGGGTAGCTGATGCGGATGGCGTGATCGCGGGTTTTGCAGCGATCGTCTCTCGAGAAGACGGTGATGTGGAGCTCGACGCGCTGTTTGTCGATCCGGCCCGCTGGCGACATGGAATCGGTCGTCTCCTCGTCGAGCATTGTTCGGTGGTCGCGTGCCGGCGCGGTGCGAAGGCGATGCATGTCATAGGCAACCCTCATGCAGAGAGGTTCTACACGTCGTGCGCCTTTGAAGTGGCTGGGCGGACGCACACCAGGTTCGGGCCCGGCCTGCTGATGCGGCGTCCGCTATAGAATCGAGCATCGAGTCACGCGAGGCATCATGAGCACAGTTGTCGTCATCACAGGAGCCAGCGCCGGCATTGGCGCCGCAACCGCCACACTGCTGGCACAACAGGGCATGTCACTTGGCCTCATGGCGCGGCGCGCTGACGCGCTGAATGCCGTCGCGTCACGATGCGGCTCGTCCGCATTGCCCGTCGTGGGCGATGCCTCCAGCCGCGCCGATGTGAAACGCGTCGTCGATACGGTGCTCGAGCGCTTCGGCCACATCGACGTCTGGATCAACAACGTCGGCCAGGGGATCACGCGGCCGCCGTCGCAGCTCACGGATGCCGACATCGACGACATGATGCAGATCAACGTCAAATCCGCGCTGTACGGGATGCAGGAGGTGCTCCCGCACTTCAAGGCACGCGGGCAAGGGCACGTGATCAATGTCTCGTCGATGCTCGGCCGCATTCCGTTCGCCACTTTCCGGTCGGCGTACTGCGGTGCCAAGCACTTCCTCAATGCACTGACGATGACGTTCCGGGATGAGGTGCAGCAGACGCACCCGGGCATTCAATTCAGCCTGGTGTCGCCGCCGGTGGTTCGCACCGAGTTCGGTGTGAACGCGCGTCATGGCGGCCCTGACTCGCGGACGTTGCCGAACTCACAGAGCGCGGAAGAAGTCGCGGCGGTCATCGCCGACGTGATCGAGAGCCGCCACCCCGACGTCTACACGATGCCCGGCGCGCAGGAACGCATTGCCGGTTTCTACGCGTCGCTCGGCACTGATGGTGTTCCGGCGAAATAGCGATCGCCCTCCGCTGTGTCCATTCACGTCGTCCTCGTCCACCCGGAAATTCACTGGAACACCGGCAATGCCGGGCGTACGTGTCTTGCGACAGGCGCCGCGTTGCACCTCGTCGAGCCGCTCGGGTTCTCGCTCGACGAGAAGCAGGTGAAGCGCGCCGGCCTCGACTACTGGCCGCACGTGAATTTGAAAGTCTGGGAAAGCTGGGAGGAGTTTGAACGGCACATTCCCTCCCTCGGCGAGCCGTACTTCTTTTCAACGAAAGCGACGCGCGAACTCTGGGATGCACCGTTGGGGGCTGCAGACAACGTCGTGCTCATCTTCGGGCGCGAAACCGGCGGGCTCGCGCCGGAGATCCACGCCAAATATCGCGATCGATTCGTGACCATGCCGATCGCGTCGCCGCTGGTGCGGTCGTTGAACCTGTCCACGAGCGTAGGCATTGCCATCTACGAGGTGCTGCGGCAACGCAAATCATTGGGTGAATGAAGATTCCTTAATTGATGACTGTTGGGTGATTGACTATTGTCGAATGGGTCAATGAACTGCCAAATTGACAATCGTCCTTCAACAACAATCGTCAATCAAGGAATCGCCAGGTCTTCAATGTCATGACGATATACTTCGCTGGCTCGATCAGCGGCGGCCGCGGTGACCAGGTGATCTATGCGCAGATCATCGACATGCTGAAAGCGCACGGCACGGTGCTAACCGAACACTTCGGCGATGCGAATTTGACA
>CAZBYY010000016.1:0-24635 GCA_964495855.1 uncultured Acidobacterium sp.
GGCGGAGTTGGTGGGGTCGCGGCGTTCAGCGTGCTGTCCGCCCTGGCGTTCCCCCCGCGCATGTGGCGGTTGACGGAAGACATGCTCACCGAGCCGCTGTTGCGCATTGTGCTGCTGTTCCTGTTTGCCGCGATCGTGCGGCTGACATCGCGGCGCCACGCGAGATCGGCGCTGGCCGCCATGGTGCTGATGTTCCTAGCAGTCCAGATCAAGGTGCAGTGGATCGTCACGCTGCTTCTGCTCGCCGCTCCCATCGCGTGGGTGGCGTGGATCGACGGCAGGCGCCGGTTGGCCGCGGCGGTGGGCGCGATCGCGCTGGCCGCCCCGCTGAGCGTGATGGCGGTCAACATGATCGGGTGGGGCACGCTGTCGCTGTCAGCCGGCACCGGCGTTCATGTGCACATCAAATACGGCGATGACGTGTTGAAGGCGTTCTGCGCCACGCGCACATCCCAACCGTCTTTCTGCGACCTGTCTGGGCCGCGCCTGCACTGGTGGAACGCCCACTTTGGCACGGCGACGCGCGAGGATTGGGAAGCGTTCGATCGCTTCGCGGTACGCGACCTGCTGGCGCATCCAGGGCGATCGGCCGTCGAGTTCATCGACGGCCTGGCCCTGGCGTCTACGCTGCCTGGCACCGAGGCGGTCGCTGACACAGGGTTGCGTTTCACCGACTACCCGATGCCCTGGGAAGCGCTGGCAGGGTTCATCGATCATCTGTGCTGGACGATGATGCTCGTTGGTCTGTGGCTGCCGCGAACGCGGCTGATCGCGTGGTGCGCGCTCGTGATGTGGATTGTGCCGGCCGCGGGGAATGTGGCGGCGGTCTACGAACTTCGCTATCACCAGCCGATGGCCGGCTTTGCCCTTGCGGCGGCGGCACTCGTTGCCTTCGAGTGCCGCCACTGGATTACGCTGCCATCGCTACTGCGGCCACCCCGTGGCAGGCATGCCCTTGAACACCCGTAGCGAGTTCTTGTAGTAGACCTTCTTCAGTACCTCGTCCGGCAGGCCCATGCCGTACATCTTCCAGAACGCGTGGTAATCGCGGTAGTAGTCGAAGTACTCGTCGTTGGTCTCGAACACGCGCCAGTAGTAAGGGAATTCGTTCGGCTGGTATGAATCCTTGCCGAACAGGATCCGGTCCTGGTACTTCACGAAGAAATCGTGCGCCGCGCGCGGCTGACGGCCGAAGTCGTAGAGGACGGCGCCTGCTTCCACGGTGACGTTCGGGAACTCGTCGAGCAGCTTGCCGAGCCGCTGCAGGTCGTTGGCGTGCCAGCCGAAGTGGGCGAGCACCCAGCGCGTCTTCGGGTGCTTCCTGATCATGTTGTTGCGTTCGGTCATCAACTGTTCGAAGGTGACCTGCCCCGGCTGGTTGTTGCGGCGATCGGCGAACAACGACAGCTCGAGCCAGCGTTCGTTGTGCATGTCCTGCGGCTGGAAAAATTCCTGTGGCTCCGCGGTGTGGATGAACACCGGCACATCGAGCCGCGCGAATTCATCCCACAGGGGATCGATCTGGGGGTCGTCGACGTGCAGGCGGGAGCCGTCCGGCTTGGTGATGCGCAGGCCGAACTGCTTGCCCACTTCGCCGACGCCGAGGGCGCCGGCTTTGATGTCGGCGCGCAATTGCGCGATCGCCTTGTCGGCCCAGCCTGGCCCGACGTTCCGGAAGTCGATGCCGGCGAGCGCGCGGAAGCGGTCCTTGTACGGTGACGCGTTGATCACCTCGATGGTCTTCACGAGGCGATCGCCGCTCAGGTTGTCGGCGAGCGTCAGCACCCGCAGGTTGAGCGGATCCATCGTCGAGATCAGTTCCTTCATCGACTCCGGCGTGAGCTGACCCTGGTGGCTGTGCACGTCGATCACGGGGAACTTGGCCTTGGGCACCTTGTGCTCGGCGGTGACCAGCGTGCTGCGCGGACGGTAGTCCAGGATGCTCGGGGCCGGTTCCGACGGCGCCTGGCACATTTGGGGACGAGTTTCAGTCGTTCCCGGGGGGCACTCCTGCCCCGGCTGAATCCGGGTCCCGCCGCCGCCGCGCATGCCCTGCGCGGCAAGTCCGGCGCCCACGAGAGCGCTGAAAATCGCAACGATGATGAGTTTTGAAAATCGCATTCCCTTATCCTACTGCGCCGGTTGAACGCAGTTGCTCGATTTCGTCCGGGCTGTAGCCGGCGTCAGCCAGGACTTCGTCGGTGTGTTCGCCAAGTAGCGGCGCCCTTTGCCGCGGGTTCAAGGGCGTGTTGGACATTTTGATCGGCGTGCCGAGCGCGCGAATGGTGCCAAGCGTGGGGTGATCGACGGAGACGGTCATCTCTCGCGCGATCGCCTGGGGCGTGTCCAACGCGTGGGCGTAATCCAGAATCGGGCCGCACGGCACGCCTGCCTGCTCGAATTCGCCGATCCAGTGCGTAACCGGTTGCGTCGCCGTCTCGGCTTCGATCAGCCTCGCCAGTTCGTCGCGATTGGCGATCCGCCGGCTGTTGGTCGTGAATCGCGCATCGGCCAGCCACTCGTGGTGGCCGAGTACGCTCGCGACTTTCTGGAAGTTGCGGTCGTTGGCTGCGCCGATCGTGATGTAGCCATCGCGGCAGCGAAAGGCTTGATACGGAGCGCTCAATCGATGCGCCGTGCCGAGCGGTGCCGGCACTTCCTTCGTTGTCGAGTAGACGGCGACTTCCCACGCAGACAGGGCCAGTCCGGCATCGACCAGCGACGTGTCGACGTGCTGTCCCACGCCGGTGTGGGACCGATGGTGGAGGGCGCCGAGAATGCCGATTGCGGCAAACATCGCCGCGCCAAGGTCGGTAATCGGCACGCCGATCTTGACCGGTCCGCTCGTCGGGGTCCCGGTCACCGACATCAGGCCCGACAGTCCTTGCGCGATCAGGTCGAATCCGCCTTTGCCGGCCCACGGGCCGGTCTGGCCGTGGCCCGAGATCGACGCGTAGATGAGGCGCGGGTTGTCGATGCGCATCGACTCGTAGTCGAGTCCGAGCTTGGCCATCACGCCGGGGCGATAATTTTCGATCAGGATGTCGGCGCCTCGGGCGAGCCGCGCAAACACGCCGCGTCCCTTCTCGGTCGTCAGGTCGATGACCGTGCCGAGCTTGCCGCGGTTGACGGCGTTGAACGCGGCGCTGTCGTTGCCTTTGGCGCCCGCCATGCTGCGCGTCGAGTCGCCGTCCGGCGGCTCCACTTTGATCACCCGCGCGCCCATGTCAGCCAGTAACATCGCGCAATACGGCCCGGCCATCACCTGGGTCGCATCGAGAACAGTTATGCCATCGAGCAATGTCGGGTTCGACATCAACGGATCCGTTGCGGTTGTCACCATGCATCGTCCCGAGGCGCGCAACGCGCTCACCTGGGACATGTACGACGCGCTCGTCGACGCCTGTGACACCGCGGAAGGCCGCGCGGACGTGCGCGTGATGATCATACGCGGAAGCGGCGGCGCGTTTGCGGCAGGAACGGACATTTCGCAGTTTCGCGACTTCGCCGACGGCGATGCCGGCGTGGCCTATGAACGGCGGCTCGATGCGGTGATCGATCGCATCGAGCGGTTGCCGCTCATCACGATCGCCGAGGTCGACGGCGCGGCCGCCGGCGGCGGCTGCGCGATCGCGCTGGCGTGCGACCTGCGCATCTGTTCCGAGCGTGCAAAGTTTGGCGTGCCGGTTTCGCGCACGCTCGGCAACTGCCTGTCGATGGCGAACACCGCGCGACTCGTCGATCTCGTCGGCCCGGCGCTGGCGCGTGATTTGTTGTTGACCGGCCGGATGATCGACGCAACTGAAGCCAGCCGCGCCGGCATCGCCACTGCCGTCGTCCCAACGGGTGAGCTGCAACAGGAAACCTACAAGCTCGCCGCCGAACTCTCCACCCGCGCGCGCAGCACGGTGCGCGCGACGAAAGCCGTCATGCTGCGCCTGCGCGACTTCCGCCGCCCGCCGGCGGGGTCGGTCGACGACATCCTGCGCGAGTGCTACGGATCAGATGAATTCCGAGAGGGCGTGGCCGCGTTCCTCGACGGCCGTCGCCCCCGATGGCCTTGATGGCCTGAATGGCCTAGTGAAATAGCGCCCAGCAGATGATCGCGCCGACGATCATCATCGACAGTCCCCACCACAGCAGCTGATTGAACAACCGCTTGGCTTCGATCTCGTTGGGCAGCGCCGCGATGCAGAGCGCGCCGATGGTCGAGAGCGGCGAGAGATCGACCAGGTGTCCGCCGACGTACATCGATGCGGCAATGGACAGCGGATCTGCGCCGAGCCGTTGTGCGAGGCCGGGCACGGTTGGCAGGAACGCCGGCAGGACCACGCCTGATGTGCTGCTGTACACCGACACCGCGCCGGTGACGAGCGCAATCATGAACGTCACCGTGCCAGGCGTGGAAATCTTCGCCAGCATGTCGGTGAACAGGTCCATCCCGCGCGATGCGGAGAGCACGCCGATCAGCACCGTGACGCCGCACACCATCAGGATGACGCTCCACGGCATCTTCTTGATCGCGTCTTTCTCGTTGGCCGCGCCAACGAGCGACAGCAGCGCCGCGCCGGTCAGCGCCGCCATGCCGACGTGCGCCTGCCATTCGATCACCGCCACGACCAGCGTGATCAGTACGCCGAGCGTCACCCAGTGTTTCCACTCGAACGCTTCGATGTCCACGACTTCGTCATCAGCGCGGGCGCCGGCTTGATCGGTTTGCGCCACGTCCACAGGAGTCGGCTTCTTCCGCGTGAACAGCTTCCATCCGCCAAACAAGAAATAGCCGGCGAACGTCACCACCGCGTGCGCCATCAGGTTGTTCAGGTAGGTCGACGTTTCGTGGCCGGCGAGGCCGATCGCCTCCATGTTCTTGGCGACGATGATGCCGGTGGGCGCGAAGCGGGAGAGGGCGCCGGCCTGCGCGCCGTTGCCGACCATCAGCGCGGTGAGGAAGGGCGGGATCGCCGCCCGCATGCCCACGGCCATCGCCATCGGCGCCAGGATCGCCGTGGTCGCGATGTTGCCGGGGCCGATGCTCGACAGCGTCACCGCGATGACGAAGAACATGATCGGGATGACGCCGGCATTGCCGCGGCACGCGGCGACCGCGCGCGCCGCGATGCGTCCGAGCGTGCCGTTGTTGTTCGCCATGCCGAAGAGCAGCGTGACGCCGACCAGGTTCAGCAGCAGGTCGATCGGAAACGTGGCGATCACTTTCGCGAGCGGCATGCCGCCGAGATAGACGCCGACGATCCAGGCAAAAGCCAGCGACACTACGCCGACGTTGACGCTGCTGATCATGCTCAGCGTGATTGCGATGATCAGCGCCGCCAGCGATATCCACGCAAGGTTCATCGGGTCTCCTCCGCAGGGCCCTCGACGCGCGGACGAGGCGCGTGGGGGTCCAGCAGCGAACGCAACAATACCGCGGGATGCATGGCTTTGGCTCCCGCGAAATCAGCGACCTGGTGCCGGCAGGACATGCCTGCTGCAACCAGCACCTCTCCCTCTTTGAGCGCGCGCGCGGCGGGCAGCAGCTTGCGCTCGCCGATGGCCTTCGACACCTCATAGTGATCGCGCGTGTAGCCGAACGAGCCGGCCATGCCGCAGCAGCCTGCATCGAGATCGGTGACGGTCGCCGCCGGAATGCGCGACAACAGCGCCTTCGCCGGAGCGGCGAGACCCATCGACCGCTGGTGGCAATGCGGGTGCAGATAGATCGACGACGGTCCCGGCTTGAGCGACAAGGTCGCGCGGCCGGACGCACACGCCGATTCCAGGTGTTCCTCGAACAGCACCGACTGCTTCGCGATGACGCGCGCGCGTCGCTGGAACTCGCCGCGCAGCAGGTCGGGGGCGTCTTCGCGGATCGCCGACAGGCAGCTTGGCTCGACGAACACGATCGTCTGGCCGCGCTGCGCGGCGTCGTAGAGCGCGTGCACGTTGGCTTCAGCCAGCTTCCGCGCTTCGCGCAGGCGGCCCTGCGAGATCAACGGCCGGCCGCAGCACACATTCGGCGCAAGCGCGGTCGAAAGCCCGGCGGCATTCAGCACCTCGATCGCCGCAACACCAATGTGCGGCTCCGCGTAATTCGTGAACGTGTCCGCGAAGAGCAGCGTGTTCGTCTCCCTATTCCCTAGTCCCTGATCCCTGGTCCCTGATCCCTGATCCCTGATCCCTGACCGCAACGTCCGCCGCGACCACCGCGGCAGCGAGCGGCGACGATCGATCCCAACCACCGTCTCCGCAAGCCATTTCCCTGCCGCACTTGCTGCGATCGCATTCGACAGTGGTGCGAGCCGGCTGCCCCACACGGCCGCGCTCGCCGCGTTGCCGAACGCAAATGCCTTCGCCGAGAGTCCGTGCCGCTCCCAGTAGTCCGCGAGGAACTCGCTCTTGTAGCGCGCCATGTCGACGCCGACGGGACACTCGCTCTTGCAGGCGCGGCATTCCAGGCACAGGTCGAGGACCTCGTGGACGGCGTCATCGGAAAGACCCGTGTCGCCGAGCCGACCGTTCATCGCCAGGCGAAGCGTGTTGGCTCGTCCGCGCGTCGAGTGGGCTTCTTCCTTCGTCACCATGTACGACGGGCACATCGTCCCATCGCGCTTCTTGCGGCACAGGCCTACGCCGCTGCACATCTCGACAGCCCGGCCGAAGCCGTCGAACTCGGTGAAGTCGAAGAAGGTGGCCGGCGACGGCGTCGCGTAGCCGGCGCCGTAGCGGAGATGCGACGTGATCGGCGGCGTATCGACGATGCGGCCGGGATTGAAGAGGCCGTGTGGATCGAAGGTCTGCTTGACCTGGCGGAACGCCTGGTAGAGCGCCGATCCGAACATCTTCTCGTTGAAGGCGCCGCGGACCAGGCCATCACCGTGTTCGCCCGACAGCGCCCCGCCGTACTCGAGCACGAGATCCGCGACCTCGTTCGCGATCGCCTCGAATTGGGCGATGCCTCGCTCCGTCTTCAGGTTGATGACCGGGCGGACGTGCAGGCACCCGACGGACGCGTGCGCGTACACGCCGGCGACCGTTTTGTGACGATCGACGATTTTCACAAACCGGTCGATGTAATCGCGCAGTTTGTCCGGCGCTACCGCGGTGTCTTCGACGAAGGAGATTGCCTTGTCGTCGGACTTCATCGCCGTCGACAGGCCCAGCGCGGCTTCGCGGAAGCTCCAGATCGCCGCTTGTGCCGACGGGTCGAGGACTTTGCGAACCTGCCGGGGACGGATGGTCGCAAGATCGCGCTCGAGCGCATCCATGCGGTCGCGCAGCGCGTCGGCATGATCGTCGTAAAACTCCACGCAGAGCAGCGACGAGCCGTCCGCGCTCAGCATGGACCGCCGCTGGCGGTCCAGCACGGGGTGGCTCTTGGCGTGCGAGAGGATGAAGTCGTCCATCACCTCGACGGCGGAGGGGCCGTGACGCAGCACCAGCGGCGTCGCGCCCAGCGCATCGAGGAGGTGATCGAACTCGATCGTCACCACCGACTTGTGCGACGGCAGCGGCACCAGCGCGATCGTGGCATCGACGATGAAGCCGAGCGTGCCTTCGGACCCGACGATGATCTTGGTCAGGTCGAGGGGCGCTTGCGGATCGACGAACGCGTCGAGGTTGTAGCCGCCGACACGCCGGAGCACTTTCGGAAAGCGCCGCTCGATTTCCGCTGCGTGCGCGCGTGCCAGTGCGGGGACGGTGCGGTACGCGCGCGCCTCGATTGAATCGCCGTGCTGCGCCCTCTCGACGTCACCTGCATGGCGCGGACGAAAGTGGGCGAGCTGGCCGTCGGCGAGCACGACCCGCAGTTCGCGCACGTGGTCGATGGTCTTGCCGTACATCACCGATCGCGCGCCGCTCGAATTGTTGGCCATCATGCCGCCAACCGTGGCCCGGCTAGCGGAGGACACATCGGGAGCGAAGCGAAGATTGTGACGCTTGAGTGCGGCGTTCAACTCGTCGAGCACCACGCCGGGCTCGACGCGAGCCCATCGCTCGTCCGGGTTTACCTCGAGGATGCGGTTCAGGTGCTTCGACGTGTCCAGCACGAGGCCGGCGCCGATCGATTGCCCGGCTTGTGATGTCCCGCCGCCGCGCGGCGTGATCGGGACCTCGTATCGCGCAGCGATGTTCACCGCGCGGACGACCGCTTCTGCGGATTTTGGAATCACCACGCCGACCGGCTCGATCTGGTAGACGCTCGCGTCGGTGGAGTAGAGCGCTCGCGACGTGCGGTCGAACCGGACCTCGCCGTCGATCGTGGACGCGAGCTCGCGTTGCAGGGCCGAAGGCATCTACTGCGACTTGCCTCGCGCGGCGATCGGCCAGACGGCCTCGACGCGGTCGCCGCGCAGCGCGTAGATCTGGTCGTAGAGATTCACCGTGGGATCAATGTGCGGCGGGATGAATTCGATGCGATCGCCGACCTTCAGGTCACGCGAGGCGTGGTCCATTCGCAGGCGGCCGTGCTCGTCGCCGGCCCATTCGTAGGTGACGCCATCGATGCCAAGCGGCCTTGGCGTGAACGGACGATCTGTCGAGAACGCCTTGTAGCCGCCGTCGACGATCGCCATGCCCTTGGGGCGTGACACGACGGTGGTCACGACGGTCAACGAGTGCTTGAAATCGCGGTACTCGGGACCATCCGGGCCGCCGATCGTCCGGTATTCCATGTCCATGAACACAAAGCTTCCCGGCTGCAACTCGGTCAATCCCGGGTTTTCGGCATCGACACGATAGGTGCCCGTCGATCCACCAGTCACGAGCGGGCAGCGGATGCCCGCCTTCTCGATCAGCGCCTTTGTTTCAACGGCGCGGCCCATCGTGCCGTTCGTTCGATCGGCGCGCGCGTTGAACGGAGCGGTGTGCGCGGCCTGGCCGTCGTACGACTGCAGGCCGACGAATGTGACGTGGGGCAGCGACGCGATCAGCTTTACGAGCCCGAGCGCCGGTTCGCCCGGTTCGATCCCGGTGCGGCCGAAAAACAGATCGACGGCAAGATTTACCCGCAGTCCGCCGCCACGAGCGCCGGCTGCATCGTTCAACTCCCGCACGTTCTGCGCATCGTCAACGACGAAGATCGTGTCAGGTGCCCGTGCCGCGAGGGCAATGGCCCGCCTGACCTTGTCGCGCCCGATCACCGCCGTCGTCACGAGCAGGCCGGGGATGCCGGATTCCGCAAACACCTCCGCCTCGCTCAATCGCGCTGCACAGCAGCCGATCGCGCCGGCGCCAATCAGCGCCCTCGCGACCTCGGGGCACTTGTGCGTCTTGCCGTGCGGGCGGAAAGCCTTGCCGCGATGCTTGAGGTGCGCGGCCATCGTCGCGATGTTGTCTTCGAAGGCGTCGAGGTCGAGCAGGAGGGCTGGAGTCGGGACGTCCCCTCTGAATTGCATTCGGGCGATGCTAGCTTATTTTCGATACACGCGCACGATCGTGATCGGCTCGAGGAGCGACTCGGCGTTGTTGGTGGCGCCGCTCTGAATCTTGCGCACCACGTCCATCCCGCGAACGACGCGGCCGAACGCCGCGAAGCCCTGTCCGTCGGCCGCCCGCGCGCCGCCAAAATCGAGCGATGGCTGTGGCCCCACGCAAATGAAGAAGTCTGACGAGGCGCTATCCGGGGCGTTGCCGCGCGCCATCGAGATCGCCCCGTCGACGTGTTTCAGCGTCGTCGTCGACGTGCGCTCGAGCGCGATTGGTCCGAAGCCGGCGGCAGCCTTCGCGCGCTCAGGACTCCGGCCGCCCTGGATCACCTCGATCATCACGTCCTTGCGCACCTGGTTGTCGAGGCGGACCGCGCGATGAAAGCGCCCGCCGTCGTACATCTTGGCGTCGACGTACTTCAAGAAATTCGCCGCCGTGACCGGCGCGTGCGCGCTGTCGATCTCAACGTCGATCGAGCCAACCGACGTCTCGATCGTCACGACCGTGACCGCTTGAGCGGCGAGAACGGACGCGAGCGCCATCGTGAGAGCGATCGTGTGGACGATCGTGTGGACGATCGTGTGGACGATCGTGTGGAACCTCGTCATCGCTCCCATTCGAAGTCGAGTTGATTCGTACGCAGCGCCTCGCGGACGGTGCCCGGCAGCACGTTGGCCCGCCGGGCATCAGCGACGGTCGTGCGCATTGCGTCCCGGAATTGCCGGACTTCAGATTCAAGGGACGCGTAATACGGGCCGCAGCCGGCGCCCGCATTGGCGGGCATGCCGCCCGGTGCCAGCATCGCGAACCACTCGTGGTCGTAGGAGCCAGGGATGGCCGTTTGATAGCACTGCTTCCGATAGCGCTGCCAATCCGCATCGATGTTGCGCGCCGCGGCCGCGAGTTGGCCGATGCGCGCGCGCAGCAGCTGTTCGCCTTGCTGTTGGGCGCGATCGCTCTCCGATTGCTTCGCCTGTGACTGCGACTGGATGGCGCTCAATCCGCTCTGCGTGCCGCTGTCGGCCAGGCGCCCTTCAAGCAGGTCGCGCGCATGGTCGATCGCCACGCCGAAGTTCAATCCTTCCGCGCCCGAATACTTCATCGTGGTGATGCCGATCACCGCGCCGCTGCGATCGAGCATCGGTCCTCCGCTGTTGCCGGGATTCACCGCGGCGTCGGTCTGGACGACGGTGGCGCCGCCGGCGTTGCGCAGGCCGCTGACGATGCCGCGGGAGACGCTGTTTTGCAGTGTGCCGAGGGCCGAGCCGATGACGATGATCTCTTGCCCGGGCTTCAAGCCTTTGGTGCTGCCCATGGGGATCACCGCCTGCGCCGCCGCCGGCTGCGCGACCTTCAAAACGGCGAGATCAAACGTCGGCGCCTTGGCGGCGACGCGCGCACTCACCGATGAGCCGTCGATCTTCCGCAGCGTCACGTAGCCGTCGTTCTGCACGACGTGCACGTTGGTGATCAACGTGTCGTTGGCGATGAAGAAGCCGCTGCCTCGGCCGGATGACGTTTCAACCAGCACCACCGCCGGCATCACGCGGTCGACCATCTCCTCGATCGATCCCGGCGGAGCCGCACTGGGCGTCGACGGCCGGGTGGAATCCGTCTTGTCTGCGGGAGCGCTTTCCTTGGCACCCGCGGCAGCATTCCACGCCCGGGCAGCAGCCGATTCGAGCGGCGCTGTTGCGAGGACCGCCGGCGTCTCTGGCGAGGCGCTACTTTCCGTGCGAGCGGATGGAGTCGTGGTTCGTGTGCGGGTGGCGAACCAGTACCCCGCACCTGCGAGAGCGGCGACGACGACCACGATCGGCACCAGGGCTAGAGACCGCGCCGATGGCTGCGGGGGCGGCACCGTTGCGGCGGGCTCGACCGGCAGGGTCGCGCCGCAGCGACACACGTCGACGCTGCGCGGGACGTGGCGTCCGCAGGTCGGACACACCCGGCTGAACCCGGCATCGGGCATGAGTCATAATAAAGGACTGAACTCTACGTGAAGCAGCCTCACATTCGGAATTTCTCCATCATTGCGCACATTGACCACGGGAAATCGACCCTTGCGGACCGGTTTCTCGAGGTGACCGGTGCGCTGCAGGCGCGCGAGATGACCGCGCAGGTGCTCGATGCCATGGACCTCGAGCGCGAACGCGGCATCACCATCAAGGCGCACCCGGTCCGGCTCAATTACACGGCGAAGGACGGCAAGACCTACGTCCTCAATCTGATCGACACGCCCGGCCACGTCGACTTCAGCTACGAGGTGACGCGGTCGCTCGCCGCGTGCGAAGGCGCGCTGTTGCTCGTCGATGCGTCGCAAGGCGTCGAGGCGCAGACGCTCGCCAATGCGTATCTCGCCGTCGACAACAACCTCGAGATCATTCCGGTCATCAACAAGATCGACCTGCCGTCGGCGCAGCCGGAGGAGGCGCGCCGCCAGCTCGAGGAAATTATCGGCCTCGACGGCAGCACCGCGATTCTTGCGAGCGGCAAGTCCGGTGCCGGCGTCGTGGAGATTCTCGAGGCCGTCGTCGAGCGTCTGCCACCGCCGGAAGGTGACCCGGACGCGCCGCTGAAGGCGCTGATTTTCGACTCGTGGTACGACTCGTACCGCGGCGTCGTCATCGTCGTGCGCGTGCTCGAAGGCACGATCCGCAACAGCACCAAGGTCACGCTGATGAACACGCGCCAGGACCACGAGGTCGAGTCGCTCGGTGTGTTCTCGCCCAAGGCCGTGCCCGTCGATCAGCTCGGGCCGGGTGAAGTCGGTTTCATCGCGTGCGGCATCAAGAATGTCGCCGACGCACAGATCGGCGATACCGTCACGGACACGGCCCGCCCCACGCCGGAGCCGTTCCCCGGATTCAAGGAACTGAAGCCGATGGTGTTCGCCGGCTTGTATCCGGTCGAGAGCCACCAGTACTCCGAGTTGCGCGAATCGCTCGAGAAGCTGCGGCTGAACGACGCGTCGTTCTTCTTCGAGCCTGAAACATCCGTCGCACTTGGATTCGGATTCCGCTGCGGCTTCCTCGGATTGCTGCACATGGAGATCGTGCAGGAGCGGCTCGAGCGCGAGTTCAACATGGACCTGGTGACCACCGCGCCGGGCGTGTTGTATCGCGTCACCAAGACCGACGGCGAGGTCGTCGAAATCGACAGTCCGGCGAAATTGCCGGAGACCGGCACGATCGACAAGATCGAGGAGCCGGTCATTACCGCGACGATCCTGACGCCGGCGGAATTCGTCGGCGCGATTCTGCAGCTGTGCCAGGACAAGCGCGGCGTGCAGAAGGCGCTGGAGTTCAAGGCCGCCGACCGCGTGCTGATCTCGTACGAGTTGCCGTTCAACGAAGTCGTGCTCGACTTCTACGACAAGCTGAAGACGATCTCTCGCGGCTACGCGTCGCTCGACTATCACGTGACCGGCTATTGGGATTCACCGCTCGTCAAGCTCGACATCCTCGTGAACGGCGAGCCGGTTGACGCCTTGTCGATCATCGTCCACCGCGACCGGGCGTATGATCGGGGACGGCAGCTGGCGTCGAAGATGCGCGAGCTGATCCCGCGGCAGATGTTCGAGGTCGCGATCCAGGCGGCGATCGGCGCGCGCATCATCGCGCGCGAATCGGTCAAGGCGCTGCGCAAGAACGTGCTCGCCAAGTGCTACGGCGGCGACATTTCGCGCAAGCGCAAGCTGCTCGAGAAACAGAAGGAAGGCAAGAAGCGCATGAAGCGCGTCGGCACGGTCGAGATCCCGCAGGAGGCGTTCCTGGCCGTGCTGAAGATCGGTGACGAATGACGACCACGTTCCAGAAATCAACGGCGCGCGAGTACTTCGAGTCGATCGTGGTGGCCGTGATCCTTGCGCTGTTCGTGCGCACGTTCGTGTTCCAGGCATTCAAGATCCCGACCGGGTCGATGAAGCCGAACCTGCTCGTCGGCGATCACCTGCTCGTCAACAAGTTCATCTTCGCGCCCACCGCAACGGCGTTCGAAAAGGCGATCCTGCCGATGCGCGACATCCGGCGCGGCGACATCCTCGTATTCAAGTTCCCCGAGGAGCCGGATCGCGATTTCATCAAGCGCACGATCGGCCTGCCCGGCGATACCGTCGAGCTGAGAAACGAGACGGTGTTCATCAACGGCCAGCCGCTGACCGAGCCGTACGCGCATTACCTCTTCCCGCCGGCGGACGACACCCAGACCGACGGCTTCGACTTGCGGCGGAAGTACGGCCCCGTCACCGTGCCTCCCGATCACTACTTCATGATGGGCGACAATCGCGACGACTCGCAGGACAGCCGCTTCTGGGGATTCCTGCCGAAGTCGTACGTGAAGGGGCGCGCGCTGTTCATCTACTGGTCGTTCGACACGCCGGATGACGGATCGAGCGTGGGATTGGCCCCGCGGTGGGGCCGGTTGCTCCACCAGATCCACTAAAGCCCGAGCCGGCTGGGGCCGAAAAGAACGATCAGGGCCGCGCTTCCCTCAGGGCGCCCGGGGACACATGAAGAGCCTGATCAAGATGGCCGTCGGCGTGGCGCTGCTGGTTGCGTGCTTCAATGCCGGCAATGCCGCGTTGAACAACTACCGGTTCGAAGACGCGGTCCATGAAGGGCTGTTGTACGACGTCAAGGCGTCGGACGCCGAGATCACCGACATGGTGATGAAGCTCGCCGATCAATACGACGTGCCGCTCGATCGACGGGACATTCGCATCCAGGATGTCAACCAGGACGTTCGCATCGACATCAGCTACACGAGGGACATCGTTCTGCTTCCGGGGATCTACTCGCGCCCGTGGACGTTCCAGCCGTCGACGTCGGCACGGATCCTGACCGGCCAGCGGCGTTAAAGCGACAACAGCCGAGAGGCGTCGGCGGCGTGACTTGCGGCGGCCGCTGTGAGCGCCGAGAGCTCGGCTCTCGTCGTCTCCACGAACGTCGCATCCTTCACGCTTCCAAGGTTGATCTGCACGTTTGCGGCGGCGCCGTCCGCAGCCGCCCTGAGCAAGCCGATCGCCACACCCACATCGCTTGCCGCAGATGCATTTCCGAATTCAGCAACTGGACGGGCGTGCTCCAGCGCGGCGACGCAGGCGCGAAGCGTCTGTAGTGGCGTCTCCGTCGCGCCGCGAAGGGCGGCCTGGATCGCGCGCGTGCGAGCGGCCTTGTCCTCGTCCGACGCCTTCGGCAGCCGATACGCGGACATGACGGCGTTGAATGCGTCGCTGTCCGCATCCGCGAGCTGCATCAGCCGCGCAGGCATCGGCTCGAGCGCTCCGCGCGCGCGTGCGAGCGCCGCTTTCTCGTCATCGGCATTGGATTTGGATTTCGCGAGTCCCGTCACCATCACCAGCAGCGACGCGCCCATCGCGCCGGCGATGGCGGCGGCGGTTCCGCCGCCGGGAGTCGGATCAGGGCTCGACAGCGCAGCAAGCAGCTGCGCCACTGACATGTTCGAAAAAGACGTCACGATCAGATTCTAGTGTGGACCACGCGTCCGCGCTTGATGACCTGGCGAACCACGGGGCCTCCGACGCGGAGCAGATCCGTCAGCATGCCGCTGACGATCACGGCGTCGAACTGCTTGCCGGGTTCGAGGCTGCCGATCGTGTCCTGCCGATCGATCGAAGCCGCGGCGTTGAGCGTCGCCGCGATCAACGCCTCTTCCAGCGTCAGGTTCATCCCGAAGCAGGCGAGCGACATGACAAACGGCATCGACGTCGTGAAGCCGCCGCCCGGGTTGAGGTCCGACGCCAGCGCAACGGCCACGCCGTGCTCGATCAGCATCCGTGCCGGCGCATAACGTCCGAGCTTGAGGAAGAACGCCGCCGAGGGCAGCAGCGTCGCCACGACATTGGCACCGGCGAGCAATCGCGCATGATCTTCGTCAACGAAAATGAGGTGATCGGCCGATCGCGCGCCGACCTCCGCGGCCACGCGCGACCCGCCGCTCAGCGCCAGTTCGTCGGCGTGGATACGCGACTTGAGGCCGCGCCGCTGGCCAGCCAGGAGGATGTCGCGCGACTCGTCCGGCGTGAACACGCCACGCTCGCAGAACACGTCGCACCACTCGGCGAGGCCTTCGTCGGCGACGGCGGGAATCATCACGTCGATGATGTCGCGCACGTAGGCGGCGCGATCGTGACGGAACTCAACCGGCACCTCGTGCGCGCCCATGAACGTCGCGGTCAACTCGATGGGCTGGCCGGCGGCGAAGGCCCGAATCGCGTGCAGCATCTTTCGCTCGGAGGGCCACCCGAGTCCATAGCCGCTCTTCGCTTCCGCCGTGGTCGTCCCGAACGACAGCATCTCGGCCAGCCGCGCGCGCGCCCCGTCGACGAGATCGTGCTCGCTGGCAAAACGCGTGGCATCCACCGTCTTGACGATGCCGCCGCCGGTGGCCGCGATGTCGGCATAGCTCGCTCCGCCGAGGCGGCGCCGCAGTTCGTCGCGACGATCGCCCGCGAACACGAGATGCGTGTGTGGGTCGACGAAGCCGGGCACCACGCAGCAACCCTGCGCGTCGATCACCGCTGCATCCTGGGTGAGCGTCACGGCAGAAGCCGCATCGCGCGCAGAGCCGACGAATACGATCCGCCCGTCAAGGCCGGCGATCGAGGCGTTCGGAATCGGCGAAATCTCGCGCTGCGCGCTGCCGCGGCGGGGCCCGGGCCCCGCGCACGTGGCCACGAGGTCGGCGTTCTGGATCAGGACGTCGGCGAACACGCGTTCACCTTACACCAGTCGCGAGAGCACCTGCGCGCGATCCATGCCCGCGACGCGCACCCGCTTCGTTCGAGAGCGTTCGCCGGCGACGATCGTGATGTCGCGTTTTGGAATCTTGAGGGTGGTGGCGAACAGGTCGATCAGCGCGTCGTTGGCCGCGCCATCGACCGGCGCGGCCGCGAGTTTGACGACGAGCGCGCCGTCGCGCAGGCCGGCGAATCCGCTGCGGCCCGCACGAGGAATCACGCGGATATCGAGATCGCTATTCTTGATGGCTGGCCGGGCGGACAGGGATGGGGTTGGTCTGGCCGACGGCCTGTTGACCCGACGGCCCGATGGTCGGCTGGCCCGATGTCCCGATGGCCTGAGGGCCTGATTGAACCGGCGGCAGTTCCGCTGTTCTCGGACGGTGGAGCAGGATGTTCTGCTCGCGCGATCGCACATCCTGCTCGCGAATGAATTCGAGCGTGGTGTTCAGCGTCCGCACGAGGCTCTCGATGTCGTTCTCGACCTCACGGCGCTTGAGGCGCAGGGCCTCGATCTCGCGCTGCACGTCTTCGAGCTTGGCCTGCGCCTTCTGCAGGATCAAGTCGCGCTGTCCCTCGGCCTCGCGAATGATCAGGCCGGCTTCTTTCTGCGCCGTCTCCTTCACTTCGTCGGCCAGCTTCTGTGCCGTGAGCAGCGTGTTGCGCAGGTTGCGCTCCTGGCCGCGATGCTCGCCGAGCACCGCATCGAGCTTAGCCACATCCTGGCGCAGCTTGTCGTTTTCGCGCAGCGCATTCTCGTAATCGTCGGCGACCTCGAGCAGGAACGCCTGCACGTCGCCGCGATCGTAGCCGCGCATCACCGTCTTGAACCGCTGCTGCCTCAGGTCGAGTGGAGTGACTTTCATGCGTAATGCCTTTCGCCGAAGATCGCCGTGCCGACGCGCACCATCGTCGAACCCTCTTCGATGGCGACTTCAAAATCGTGGCTCATGCCCATCGACAATTCCCGCAGTCGTTCCGCCGGCGTGCCGGCCGACACCAACTCGTCACGCATCTCGCGCAACCGCCGGAACCACGGCCGGGCGTCTTCCGGATTCTCGGCCAGCGGCGGCAGCAGCATCAGCCCGGTGAGCCGGGCCGCCGTGCACGAGGCCGCGGCGGCGACGATCGCCGGAACGCGGTCGACCGGCGCGCCGAATTTCGTATCCTCGAGCGCCAGGTCCACCTGGATCAGCACGTCAACCGTCCGCCCGGCCTCGGCCGCGGCCTGATCCACCCGTCGCAGCAGATCCTCGCTGTCGATGGCGTGAATCGAGTGCACCGCCTGGGCCGCTTTCTTGGCCTTGTTCGACTGCAGGTGGCCGATGAGATGCCACCTCAGTCTCGTATCGGTCGACTGTGCAATTTTCTGCAGGGCTTCCTGCACTTTGTTTTCGCCGAAGTCGATCTGCCCGGCGTCGGCGGCGGCGCGAACGGCCTCGAATGGATGAGTCTTGGAGACGGCAATCAGCCGGACGCTGTCAGGTGTGCGTCCGGCGCGGCCGGCGGCATTCGCAATCCGATCGCGAATCTCCGCCAGCCGTTTCGGAATGTCTGAATACAAGGGGCGCTTACTTCTTCAGCTGCGCGATCATCCCCTTCGCTTGCGTCGCGTACTGGCCATCCGGCGCGAGCTTCACGTAGGTTTCAAATTCGGTCACCGCGTCCGGGAGCTTGCCTTCGTTCAGCAAGGCCATCCCGAGCTGGTAGTGCGCATCGGCGTAATTCGCATTCGCCTTGATGGCCTCTTCGAACTTGGTCTTGGCATCGGCGATCTTGCCCTGGTTCCACAGGATGATGCCCTGGTTGAAGATCGCATCGGCGCTGCCGCTGCCGCCGCCCGCGCCGGCGGCCTTCGCGCTCATCGCGGCCGCTTCGTCAAAGCGCTTCTGGTTGTTGTAGAGCGTCGACAGTGCGTTCAGCGCCTCGGCGTAGTCGGGCTTTGCCTCGATGGCCTTCTTCCACCATTCTTCGGCCTGCTTCTCGTCCTTCTTGGCCATGTAGGCGACGCCGATGTTGAACTGGCAATCGAAGCACTTGTCCGACACGGCGAGTGCGGCCTGGAACTTTTCGATGGCCACGTCATGATTGCCGGCGCGGCTGGCGGCGACGCCTTCTTCGAAGGCCTTCTTCAGCTCGGCAGCTTTGGCGGCGTTGTTGGCGGCGTCGTTCGGCGCAAGCACGAGCTTCATCTCGTTCGCCTTGCCGAGCACGACGCGCGTCATGTTCATCGCCATGCCGAGTTTCGGATCGCTGGCGGTCACCTTGTAGTTGCCCGACTGCGTCAGCAACTGGATGAACTCGCCTTTCTTGTCCGTCTTGGTTGACAGCTTGCGGCCGCTGCCGTCCTGTTCGACCTCGACGGTCACGCCGGCGACCGGTTGATCTTTCGCATCGACGACCTTGCCCTTGATCATCGTCGCCTGCGCAAACGCCGCCGGAGCGGCGAGCAGCAGGCAGGCGAGTGCGACCGCAATGCGGGTTGAGAAATTGTGTGTCATGTGACTATGGACCTCGATGCTAACAGTGTAAATCAGCTTGTCCCGCCGATGCCGCGGGCCGCCGGATTAGCGAAAAACCGGCTGATCGCATCCGGATTCTGCGTGATCGGCGCCGGCGGAAACGAGTCGAGGAAGCGGCGGCCGTAGCCCATGGTGCGCAGTCGGGGATCGAGGACGGCGAGAACCCCGCGATCGGTGCGGTGCCGAATCAGCCGTCCCAGGCCCTGCAGCATCGCCAGGATCGCCAGCGGCACCTGGTAGTTCTGGAACGCGTCGCCGCCCTCCGCGTTGATCGCCTCGATGCGTGCGGCGGTGATCGGATCGCCCGGTGACGCGAACGGCAGCTTGTCGATGATCACGCAACTGAGCTGTTCGCCGACGACATCAACGCCCTGCCAGAAGGACGATGTGGCCAGCAGCACCGCGTTCGGCGTGGCACGGAACTGCGCGAGCAGCGCGCCGCGCGGCGCCGTGCCCTGCACGATGATCGGATACGGGATCTCGCGCTCGATACGGTCGCGCACCGACCGCAGCATCGAGTAGCTGGTGAAGAGCACGAACGCCCGGCCTTCGGTTCGCAGCAGCAGGTCCACCACTTCGCGCGACACCGCGTCGCTGTACTGCGGCGACTTTGGCGGCGGCATCTGCTTCGGCAGGTACAGGATCGCCTGCTCGGTGTAGTCGAACTCGGATTGGACCCGCAGGCAGGCCGCATCGTGCGCGCCGAGCCGCGCCTTCATGTAGTCGAACGACCCTTCGACGGTGAGCGTGGCCGACGTCATCACCGTGGCGCGCATGCGGTCGAACAGCATCTCCCGGATGATGTGCGCCACGTCGATGGGCGCGGCGCGCAGGAACACGCCGCGATTGCGCGTCTCGAGAAAATAGACGTACGCCGGGTCCGACGCTTCGAGCAGGAACGTCAGGTTTTCGCGCAGTTCGGCAGCACGGCGTGACAGCGTGTCCGCGTCTTCGTTCTTCTGCGCCCCCGGCTCGTCGGCGCCGGCGCGTTTCTGCATCAGGTCTTCGAGCCCGTGCAGCGCAGCGATCAACCCCAGGCCGTCGTCGAGCACCTCGCCGAACCACCCCGGCCCGATGCGCAGCCGCTCCTCCAGTCCTCCGCGCGCATGCCGCGCCATCTGCAGCGCGCCGAAGAACGTCAGCGAGTGATCGTCGACTCGGGAGATCGCATGCCGCAGTTCGGAGTCGAGGTCATCGACCAGCCCCAGGTTGACGGCACGATCCGCATCGCGCACGAGATCGGCGACCCGCCAGTTGCTGACGGCGATGCCGAAGTACTGCGTCGCCACGTCTTCGAGGTGATGCGCTTCGTCGATGATCGCGTAGTGCGTGTCCGGGATCACTTCACCATACGAGCTCTGGCGCACCGAGGCATCGGCGCACAGCAAGTGGTGATTGACGATGACCAGGTCCGACTCGGCGGCCTTCTGCCGCATCCTCGTCACGTAACAGTCGCGATACTGCGGGCAGTCGGAACCGAGGCACGTCTCCGAAATGGCCGAGACGTCGTGCCACAACGACGAGTCTTCTGGCAGGTCGGTCAACTCGGCGCGATCTCCAGTCTCGGTCGCCCGGCGCCACTCGTCGATGGTCGAAATGAAATCCATCGGCGCCGCAGGATGCGCGCGCAGCTGGTCGAGGCGGTGGAGGCACAGGTAGTTGCCGCGCCCCTTCATGTAGGTCGCCGAGAAGGGCACGCCGAGCGCATCGCGAAGCGCGGGAATATCTTTGAGGTAGATCTGCTCCTGAAGGTTCTTGGTGCCGGTCGAAATGAGGACGCGCTGGCGATTGAGGATCGCCGGCACCAGGTACGCCAGCGTCTTGCCGGTGCCGGTACCCGCTTCCGCGAGCAGGACGCCGCCGTTCGCGAGCGTGTCAGCGACCGCCGCCGCCATCGTGCGCTGACCTTCGCGCGGCTCGAACTGATCGACCGCGCGAACCAGCACGCCGTCGTCAGCGAAGGCCGCGTCGACGGCGTCGGTCAGGCGAGGCGTTCCGGGTACAGCGGGAACTTGCGACACAACGCTTCGACATCCGCCTTGACGGCGGCCAGCACGCTCGCATCCTCGGGTGCGGCGAGCACGCGTGAAATGAATTCTGCAACCAGATCCATCTCCGCCTCACCAAGACCCCGCGTCGTCACGGCCGGCGTGCCGAGACGGATGCCGCTCGCGACCATCGGTGGATTCTGATCGAACGGAATCGCGTTCTTGTTGACGGTGATGCCTGCGTGGCCCAGGGCCGCTTCCGCGACCTTGCCGGTGATGCCCTTCGAGAACACGTCCACGAGGACGATGTGATTGTCCGTGCCGCCGCTGACGATGCGGAAGCCGGCGGTCTGCATCGCCTTGGCGAGGCGCGCGGCGTTCTTCACGAGCTGACGCTGATACTCGGCAAACTCCGGTGACGCCGCCTCCTTGAAGCACACCGCCTTCGCCGCGATGATGTGCATCAACGGGCCGCCCTGCACGCCGGGGAACACCGTGCGGTCGAGATCCTTCGCGTACGACTCGCGGCACAGCACCATGCCGCCCCGCGGGCCGCGCAGCGTCTTGTGCGTGGTCGTGGTGACGAACTCCGCATGCGGCACCGGGCTCGGGTGCACGCCGCCCGCGACCAGGCCCGCGATGTGCGCCATGTCGACCATCATCGGCGCGCCGATGCGCTTGGCGACCGCACCCATGCGCGCGAAATCAATCACGCGCGGATACGCGCTGGCGCCGACGATGATCATTTTCGGCTTGTGCTGGTCGGCGAGCTTCTCGAACTCGTCGTAGTCGATCCGTTCATCGTCCTTGCGGACGCCGTACGGCACGATCGTGTAGAGCTTTCCGGAAAAATTGAGCGGGTGGCCGTGCGTCAGGTGACCGCCGTGCGCGAGGTTCATGCCGAGCACGGTGTCGCCGGGCTTCAGCAGCGTGAGGAACACGCTCATGTTGGCCTGCGCGCCAGAGTGTGGCTGCACGTTGGCGTGCTCGGCGCCGAAGAGCGACTTGGCGCGTTGAATGGCCAGCGTTTCAGCGACGTCGACGAACTCGCAACCGCCGTAGTAGCGCTTGCCGGGGTAGCCCTCCGCGTACTTGTTCGTCATCACCGACCCGGCCGCTTCGAGGACGGCGGGGCTGACGAAATTCTCCGACGCAATCAGTTCGAGGCCATGCTCCTGGCGGCGCGTTTCGTTGGCGATGGCGCCGGCAATTTCGGGATCAACGGCAGAAAGGGTGAGCGAGGTATGGCGCTGAGACATGCAGAACACCAGTGTATCAGCCAGCACCCGGCACGTTAGGCACCCGGCACCTCAGGCACCCCGCACGTCAGGCACCTTCGATGGCGTGAATCTTCGCCACGCGATTGGCGTGGCGGCCGCCTTCGAACGGCGTTTGCAGGAACGCCTTGACGATCTCGCGCGCGCGCGATTCGGGGAGCACGCGCGCCCCAAGGGTGAGCACGTTCAAGTCGTTGTGCTCGCGCGAGAGCTTCGCCGTGTCGGTGTCGACGATCGCGGCTGCGCGCACGCCGCCGACCTTGTTGGCGGCGATGGCCATGCCGATGCCCGTGCCGCAGACGAGAATGCCGCGATCGAAGGCGCCGTTGGCGACGCCTTCCGCGACCGTCCGCGCGTAGTCGGGGTAGTCGACCGATTGCCCTGATGTCGTCCCGAAGTCTTCGTAGACCAGGCCCAGCTCGTCGAGCAGTTTCTTCAACGAGTCCTTGAGCTGATAGCCGGCGTGATCAGCCGCAATCGCGATCTTCATCCGCGCCGCGATTGTAACCGCGTCCGAGACGATTGCATTCCATTTGTTGCGTCGCAGGTACGCAGGAACTACCTTGTAAAGGTGTCAGACCCCGAGACCAGCGGCGTAGTCGTTCTCAAACCTCGCGGCGAGGACCGCGTCCGCGGCGGACATCCGTGGGTCTATCGATCCGATATTGCCGAGGTGATCGGCGCCGAGCCGGGCGCCGTCGTTGCCGTACGGGGGCCTCGCAACCGGATGCTCGGCCACGCGCTGTTCAGCGATCAATCGCAGATCACGATCCGCATGATCTCGCGCGATGAAGCGCCGATCGACACTGGTTTCTGGCGCGCGCGGCTCGCATCGGCGATCGCCTTTCGCGACACGCTGCATATCAATGCCACCGCGTTTCGCCTCGTGCACGGCGAAGCCGATCTCCTTCCGTCGCTGATCGTCGATCGCTACGGTGACTACCTGGTCATGCAGACGCTCTCGCAGGGCATGGATCGCCTCGCGCCGACGCTCGTCGAGCTGCTCGTCGAACTCACCGGCGCCAAAGGCATCCTCGCGCGCAACGATCCGAAGGTGCGCCGCCTCGAGGGCCTCGACCAGAAAGTCGAAGTCCTGCACGGCGACGTGCCGGAGACGATCGACGTCCACGAGGCCGGCATCGCCTACACCGTGGATCCGTGGCGCGGGCAAAAGACCGGTTTGTTCCTCGACCAGCGCGAGAATCGCGAGGCCGCCGCGCGTTACGCGCACGGGCGGATGCTCGACTGCTTCAGTTACAACGGCGGCTTTGCGCTCGTCCTCGCATCGAGGTGCGAATCGGTCGAGGCGCTGGACGTCTCCGCCGACGCCGTCGCCCGCATCACCGCAAATGCGACCGCGAATGGCATCGCCAATCTCTCCGCACGCGAAGCCAACGTCTTTGATGAGCTGCGGCACCTCGAACGAGACGGCGCCCGCTACGACACGATCGTCCTGGATCCGCCAGCGTTTGCGAAGAACAAGGCCTCGATCCCCGGCGCGTTGGCCGGTTACAAGGAAATCAACCTCCGGGCCTTGCGGCTGCTCAACCCAGGCGGGTACCTCATGACCTGCAGCTGCTCGTATAACGTGGACGAAGCCATGTTTGCCGAAACAGTCCTCGCGGCGTCAGCCGACGCCCGCGTTCCAGTCGCGGTTGTCGAGAAGCGCATGCAGGGCCGGGACCACCCCGTGCTGCTGGGCGTGCCCGAGACGTATTACCTGAAGAGCTTTATTCTCAGGAAGTTAGCGTAAAATCGAGGGACAGATGGGCGCTGTTTCTAGGCCCTCCCGAAGTCGTCGTCCAAGGAGTGGGTCGCGGCCCTGGCTATATGCACGTAAGTGATAGTAGCCATTAGACGTTTCTGGGGTGACAGGGTCGACGAGCCGTTGTACACTCCCTGACCGCTAGTTTTCGGTCACATTTGCCGGGCGTGTAGGCGCGGCAAATATCTGGAGGGGAAGATGGTGAATCGTTTCGTCGGCCGGGTCGTGAGCAGCGCGGTAGGCGTAATCGGCCTGTTAGCATTGCCGGCAACACTCTCGGCTCAAACCGCGGCGGCGGGTGCCGTTCCGACGTTTACCAAGGACGTCGCGCCGATTTTCCAGAACAAGTGCGAGTCGTGCCACCGGCCGGATTCGATCGCGCCGATGTCGCTGCAGACTTACGAAGACGCGCGCCCCTGGGCCCGCTCGATTCGTGATCGCGTCGCATCGCGCAACATGCCGCCCTGGCACATCGACCCCACCGTCGGCATTCAGCACTACAAGAACGACCGCTCGCTCTCCCAGAAGGAGATCGACACGATCGTGAAGTGGGCGAGCAACGGCGCGCCGAAGGGCGATCCGAAGGACATGCCCCCGGCCATCAAGTGGGCCGAGGGTAACGACTGGAATTACACCAAGATGTTCGGCCAGGCGCAGCCCGACCTGATCATCAAGTCGCCCAAGTACACGCAAAAGGGCGGCGCCATGGACGCATGGTACAAGCCCGTCGTCGAGACCGGTGTGACCGAGCCGCGCTGGGTGCGTGCCATTGAAGTTCGCCCCGGCACGCTCAAGGGCCGCAAGATCACCCATCACGCGCTCGCCTACCTGCTGCAGGACGAGAAAGAAGCCGTCGCGCAGGGCCTGATCAGCGCCGACAACGACAGCGGCGCCGGA
>CAZBYY010000017.1:0-23986 GCA_964495855.1 uncultured Acidobacterium sp.
ACTACCCGGCGGGCTCGTACGTGATCAAGGCCGCCCAGGCGTTCCGGCCGCACCTGCTCGACATGTTCGAGCCGCAGGATCACCCGAACGACTTCCAGTTTCCCGGCGGCCCGCCGATCCCGCCGTACGACAACGCCGGCTGGACGCTCGCGATGCTGATGGGATTGAAGTACGACCGCGTGCTCGAGTCGTTCGACGGTCCGTTCGAGAAGATTCCTGACGTGATCAAGCCCGCCGCCGGCAAGGTGACCGACGCCACGGGTGCCGTCGGCTACGTCGTCAATCACAAGAACAACGACGCGATGATCGCGGTGAATCGCCTGCTGAAGGCGAACGAAGACGTGTTCTTCGTCGGCGACCGCAGCTACCAGAGCAACGATGGCACCGGCGTGATCTTCATCGCGTCGAAGCCGTCCACCAGGGCGATCCTCGACAAGGCTGCAGCGGATCTCGGCCTCAACTTCACGGCTGTCACCGCGCGTCCGGGCGGCGTGACCTACAAGCTGACCAAGCCGCGCATCGCGCTGTGGGATCAGTACGGCGGCTCGATGCCGTCGGGCCACGTGCGCTGGCTGCTCGAGCAGTTCGAGTTTGATTTCGACGTCATCTACCCGATGGCGCTCGATGCCGGCAACCTCAAGGCGAAGTACGACGTGCTGCTGTTCCCCGATGGCGGCATTCCGGAATCAGACGGGCGCGCCAATGGTTTCGGTGGCGGCCAGCCGAATGCCAACGACATCCCGGAGGAGTACCGCTCGCACCTCGGCCGCGTGACGATCAAGAACACCGTGCCGAAGCTGAAGGAATTTGCTGAAGCGGGCGGCGTGATCGTCGCCTTCGGTGGCTCGGCGGTCCTCGGCGAACACCTCGGCCTGCCGTTGAGCAATCACCTCGTGGAGGTCGCGCAGGACGGCAGCGAGAAGCCGCTGCCGGGAACGAAGTTCTACATTCCAGGGTCGATTATGCAGGTTGCCGTCGACAACACGAACCCGCTCGCCTACGGGCTCGACAGGAAGGTCGACATCTTCTTCGACAGCAGCCCGGTGCTGGAGCTGGCGCCGAATGCGTCGCTCGTCGGCATCAAGCCCGTCGCGTGGTTTGATGCGAAGAAGACGCTGCGTTCAGGCTGGGCGTGGGGCGAGCATTATCTCGAAGGCGGCGCCGCCGCCGTCGAAGCGCGCCTCGGCAAGGGCAAGGTGTTCCTGTTCGGACCCGAAATCACCTTCCGCGCGCAGCCGCACGGCACGTTCAAGTTCCTGTTCAACTCGATCTTCTACGGCACCTCGACACCGACGGGTGCTGGAAGTTCGAGCAACACCGCCGCGCAGCAGTAGCGGTCGATGATGTCTGTAGACCAGATCTTTTCCATCGCCGGGGGGCTCGCGAGCGTCGGGTGGCTGCTGCTCGTCATCGCTCCCCGGCGCGCGCTGGCGCTGCAAGTGGCCAGCGTCTTCTTCCCGCTCGTGCTCGCGTGCATCTACCTCTACCTGATCGCCGTGCACATGCGTGGAGCCGAGGGCGGATTCGGATCGCTCGCTGATGTCGCGAAGCTCTTCGAGAGGCGCGAACTGCTCCTCGCCGGCTGGATTCACTACCTGTGCTTCGATCTCTTCATCGGCGCCTGGGAAGTGCGCGATGCGCAGCGCCACGGCATCCCGCATCTCGTCGTCATTCCGTGCCTGCTGATGACGTTCATGCTCGGACCGATCGGCCTGTTGTTTTACTTCCTGATTCGCACGTCGAAGCTGAAGGACATCAGCGTCTGACACGGCCGGCGCGACTGAGCGCTCGCCATGAGCGCGCGCCGGCGCGTGCCGGACGGCGTTCGATCCGGAGGGAGCGAGTTCCGCCGGGAGCCGGGACTTGCCGTGCTTGCAATCCAGGGGTTACGGGAGAGTCCCGGCGGTCAGGTTTCTGGCAGGCAACATCGGTGGTCGCGCCGAACGCATCAGGGCCGACCGCCGATTTGCCCAGGCGTAACGAGCGACCGGAGGAGCGAATGCCGTTCGGCATTTGCCGCGCCGGCGCGGACCGAGCGAAGCACGCGAGACACCGCCCGCACGAATCGACGCCGGCGCGCACTGCTGACGCGGGCGATAATAGGCAAACCGTGCTGACCGAACTCCGCCACCGCGATCCGGTCCTCTTCTGGACCGGCGCCGCGATGCTCCTCTCGCTGATCGTCGTCACGCTGCTCTCGATCAGCGACACTCGCCTGATTCTCGGCCTCAACCCGTGGATCAAGCCGATGAAGTTCTTCACCTCGATCACGATCTTTCTGTGGACGGTCGCGTGGTTCATGCCCGAGACGACGTCGGCCAAAGGCCGCGCGATCGTGCGATGGGTCATCGGGCCCGCCATGACCATCGAGATGATCGGCATCGTCACGCAGGCCGCGCGCGGCACGACGTCGCACTTCAACTTTGCGACGCCGTTCGACGCGGCGATCTTCAGCATCATGGGAGTGACGATCCTCGTGAACACGATCGCCATGGTCGTGTTCCTCGCGATCATCCGCCGAGACACGCCGCCGTCTCGCGCCGGCTACATCTCAGGCATCAAGATGGGCGTGCTGCTCTTCCTGCTCGCCAGCGCCGAAGGCGCGCTGATCGTCGCCAACAACGCGCATACCGTCGGTGCGCCGGACGGCGGTCCCGGCCTGCCGTTTCTCAACTGGTCCACGGCGCACGGGGACCTGCGCATCGCACATTTCTTTGGCATGCACGCGATGCAGGCGCTACCCTTGTTGGGCTTTCTGCTCGACAAGGGCCTGCCCGCCGACGCCCGATGGGCGAAAGCCGGTAACCTCGTCCTTGCCACCGGCGTCGTATGGGTGGCCATCACCGGCGGCCTGCTGTTGATGGCGTTGCAAGGCATGCCTTTGATTAAGATGTAATGCCTAACTTTTTTGGAGAGTATTCATGACGTATTACGGTGCGAAACACCTGGCCGAGAGCTTCCGCACGGTCCGCAAGAACACGATTCAGGTTGCCGAAGAGATTCCCGAGGACAAGTACTCGTTCAAGGCTGCGCCCGACACGATGAGCATCGCCGAGACGCTCGCGCACCTGGCGACGGCCACGCACTGGGCCGACCTCTGCCACTTCGTCGAGAAGAAGTCCGACGTGAAGATGGAAGACTTCGGCCGCTGGATGGGCGAAGCGGGCGGCAAGGCCAAGGCGCTGACCACCAAGGCGCAGATCGTTGCGGCGTTGAAGGCGGATGGCGACAAGTTCGCCGCCTGCATGGAGCGCATGACGGAAGACCAGCTCGGCGAGAACGTGGCGTTGCCCGGCGGCGGGAAGTCACGCTTCGAGATGTTGCTCGGCGTCAAGGAGCACGAGATGCACCATCGCGCGCAGCTGTTCCTGATCGAGCGCATGATCGGCATCGTGCCGCACCTCACCCGCGCACGCCAGGAGCGCATGGCCGCACAGGCGCGCGGCTAACGCGTACAATACGGCCTCGATGCAGCTGCTCTGCGCAGGCGAGGCCTTCGAAGATCTCATCTTCATCGGTCTTGATCGCCTCCCCGACCTCGGCGAGGAGGTCAAGACCGATCGCTTCCATTCCACCATCGGCGGAGGCGCGGTGATCACCGCGGTCAAGGCGGCGCGCCTCGGCATGCGCACGCATCTCATCAGCGCGCTCAGCGACGATGCGAGCCGACGGCTGAAGGGCGAGCGCCTCACGATCACCAATCTCAGGAAACCAGGCGAGCCGCACGCCATCACCGCGGCACTGTCGACCGGCACCGATCGCGCGTTCGTCACCTACAACGGCGTCAACGCGCACCTGGAAGATCGACTCGCCAGGCATCTCCCAGCGCTGTCTCGTCGTGGCAGCACCCATGTGCACTTCTGCTTCTACCCGCACGATTGCGCCCGCTGGACGCTGATTACCCGTCGTCTTCGCGCGAGCGGCATCACCACGTCGTGGGACTTCGGGTGGAACGAACCGTTGAGCAACGACCGCGGGTTGATCGACCTGATCGACGCGCTCGATTTCGTCTTCATCAACGATGCCGAGGCGCGGCTGTACGCGCAGGCCGATTCGCTGGCCGACGCGATCCCGAAGTGGCGCGAGCGCCAGGCAATCACCATCATCAAGCTCGGGCAGGCGGGGGCCGTATGGCTGGCGCCCGATCGCGACATTCGCGTCGCCGCCCCGCGGGTGAAAGCGGGGGATACGACCGGCGCCGGTGATTCCTTCAATGCCGGCTTCCTGGTCGCATGGCTGAACGGCCGCTCGCCGCGGCAGTGCCTGGCGGCCGGCAACAAGATCGGCGCGGATTCCACGCGCAAAGCAGGTGGATTGTGAAGATCTCGGTTATCGGCGGCGCCGGCGTCAGGGTGCCCTTGCTCGTCGGCGGACTGTCGCGCTCCGATCTTGGCGTCACCGACATCGCGCTCTACGACATCGATCAGGAACGGCTGGCGGTGATTGCGGCGCTCGCGTCGCAGATGGCCGGCGGCGCCAGGGTCACGACACATGCGTCGCCGGAGCCGGCGATCGACGGCGCCGACTTCGTGATCACGAGCATTCGCGTCGGCGGCATCGCGCAACGCGCGAAAGACGAAGCCGCCGCCGTCGCGCAGGGCATCGTCGGGCAGGAGACCGTCGGCCCCGCTGGATTTGCGATGGCGGTGCGATCCATTCCGCCGCTCGTCGAGTACGGCCGCCTCGTCGCGCGACTCGCGCCACGCGCGTGGATGATCAACTTCACCAATCCAGTCAGCATCATCACGCAGGCGGTGCACCAGGAAACGGATGCGAAGCTGATCGGCATTTGCGACACGCCGCTCGAGATGTTCGAGGACGCCGCCCATGCACTCGGCCTGCCGGCGACCGTGTGCGGCTACGACTACTTCGGCCTCAATCACCTCGGCTGGTTGCGCGATGTGACGTTTGAAGGTGAAGGCCAGCTGCACCGCATCTGGAACGATGACGCGAAGTTGAAGGCGGCGTATCGCGCGCCGTTGTTCGAGGTGGAGCGGCTGCGCAACCTGCGCCTTCTGCCGACGGAATACCTGTATTACTACTACCGGCCCGATGTGGCGCTCGCCAACATCAAGAAGGCCGGATCCGGCCGCGGCCAGGCGGTGGCGAAGCTCACCGCAGAGTTCTTCGCCGATCCGACGCTCGAAAATTATCAGCTGTATTTGACGAAGCGCGATTCCAGTTACATGCAGCTCGAAACCGGCAGCAGCCCGCGCGTGAAGCCGGATTGGGCGGAGCTGTCGGGATACGACCGCATCGCGCTGTTCACGATCCGCGCGATCGTGAAGGACCAAGGCGCCCTCCTTCCGCTCGACGTTCCGAACGGCGGCACGTTCCCCTTCCTCGCTCCCGACGACATCGTCGAAGTGCAGTGCCGCATCGACAAGGACGGCCCGCGTCCGCAGTCGATTGCGCCGATTCCGGACCATCCGCGTGAGTTGATGACGACGGTGAAGAAGTACGAGCGGGCAACGATCGATGCCGCGCTGAGCGGCGATCGAGAGCAACTGACCAACGCGCTCGCCCTCAACCCGCTCGCGCCATCGCGGGCGACAGCAGCCTCACTCGTCGCCGCGATGCTCCCATGAGCGATAGCACCCCCGACCTTCGCCGCTCGCTGGGCCTTTGGCAAGCGACGGCGACCAACATCATCTCGATGGTGGGCGTCGGTCCATTCCTGACCATTCCGTTCATGGTCGCGGCCATGAACGGCCCGCACGTGATCTACGCGTGGATCGCCGGTCTCGTGCTCGCATTGTTCGACGGACTCGTCTACGCGCAACTGGGCGCGGCACTGCCCGGCAGCGGCGGCGGCTATCTCTACATGCGCGAGGCGTTCAAGCCGTTCGGCCTCGGCAACCTGATGGGCTTCCTGTTCATCTTCGACACGATCCTCGTCGCTCCGCTCTCAGTGGCCGGCGGCGCGGTGGGCGTGTCCGACTACCTGCAGTATTTCTGGACGACCATGACACCGCTGCAGCACAACGTGCTCGCGGCGGCCATCTGCGTGTTGTGCACGGCGCTCTTGTGGCGCGCGATCGAAGACATCGGCAAGCTCGCGGTGGTCATGCTGATCGGCGTGTTCGTGACGATCGGCTGGGTGATCGTGTCGGGCCTGTTCAACTTCTCGCTCGCGCAGGCCTTCGACTTTCCGACGGAGGCCAAAAGCTTCAACGGCACGCTCTTCGCCAGCATCGGTGCCACCTCGATCCTCGCGATGTACAACTACGGCGGCTACAACCAGGTGTGTTACATCGGCGGCGAGATCAAGGATCCCGGCCGCACCATTCCGCGCTCCATCCTCTTCTCCACCTTCATCGTCGCTGCGCTCTACATGCTGATGACGCAGGTGATCGTCGGGATGATCCCGTGGCAGGAAGTGAAGGAGTCGCGGACCATTGCGTCGCTCTTCATCGAGCGCACGTTCGCGGATCCATCCACAGGTCGCATCGCGGGGCTGCTGATGACGGCGCTGATCCTGTTCGTCGCGGTTGCGTCGCTGTATGCGACGATCCTCGGCTATTCGCGCGTGGCCTACGCCGCCGCCAAGGACGGCGAGTTCTTCCACATCTTCGCGCACGTGCATCCGACGAAGCGCTTCCCCGACGTGTCGCTCGCGATGACCGCGCTCGTGTCGATCCCGTTCTGCTTCTTTTCGCTCGGACAGCTGGTGAACTGGCTGATCCAGGTGCAGATCCTGCTGCGCTTCATCTGGCAGTGCGCCGCCGTCGTCCTGCTGCGCCGCTACCGCAAGGATATTCCGCAGCCGTTCACGATGTGGCTGTATCCGTGGCCCGCGGTGCTTTCCGGCGCGCTGTGGGTGTTCATTTTCTTCACCGGCCCCATCGAGGGCATGCTGTTCTCGGTGGCCACGCTGATCGCCGGCGTGATCGCCTACTTCGCATTTATCTCTCGAAGAAAGACCGCAGCAGCCTGACGGCGTTCGCCGCCATCGGCGCGAAGAGGACGATCATCGTCAGCTGGAGTTCGAGCGGAATCCGCCGGGAGGAGGGCCGAGGGGCCATCGCGTGGCCGAACGCCGCAAGGAAGGGCGGCCCGACGGGTGCGTCTTTTGACTGACAACCTCGCTGCGAGGTCCGAGCGATAGTCAGACCGAGTAGCGAGTTGACAGGCGTATGGAGCGAGAACGGAAGCTGATGATGATCGGCCCGAGCGCTTAGCGCGGCGCTTTGTTCAATGCGAGTAGATTCGCCGTGATGCGATACGCGCCGGCGACGCCATAGGGCAGCTGCCGATGCAGCGCGTAGGCGAAGTAGGTCCACGTGCCCTTCCCGACCTTCGCCGTCAACCACCCGCCGCTCTGCGGCGCCTGGCCCTTGTCGAACGTCGAGATCATCGGCGTGTACTGCGCATCCCACTTCGAGAAGAACTTCGATCCGCGTTGCTCGACCCATCCGTCGAAGTCGGCAACGGTGATCTTGTTCGGCCAGGTGAACGACTGCTGCTGCGGCGCGAGGATCGTCACCGGCGAATCTTCCTCCGACACTTCCTCGGCGCTGCGCGGCAGGTCGCCGGGGTACGGCGCAAACGTGTTCGGGACAAACTCCTGGGTGTTGTAGAGCACGACCATGTTGCCGCCGTTCTTCACGTAGTCCAGCAACCGCGAGTTGTAGGTCTTGAGATCCTCGCGCACCGCATAGGCGCGCGTGCCGGTCATGATCGTGTCGAACTGCGAGAGGTCGGCCGAGGCCAGCTCCCGCTCGCCGAGCAACGTCACCTGCGCGCCGAGTTGCTGCAATCCCTGCGGCACCGAATCGCCGATGCCCATCACGTAGCCCACCTTCAGGTTGGCCACGGTCGTGACGTTGATGCCGCGCACGTCAGCGGTCGCGGGTCGATACAGGTAGCGCACCTCGAGATCGCGCTGGTCGATGACTTCGTACCCCTCGCGATAATCCTTTCCAGCCGCACTTGCGACCGCTTCGATCTGATAGGCCTTCGCATCAATCGACGCCGGCCGCACAGTGAACCGGTACGACGAACGCTCACCTGATCGCGCAAACGAGAACGGCTGCGAAGCTGGCTGTACGGTCCATCCGGTCGGCACTCTGACGGTGACCTGACCGGAAGTGGCTTCTTCTGCGTTGTGCAGCAAGCTCACTTCAACTGGCACTCCCTGCTGGCTTGCCGCGCCGCTGGCCTGTTGGCCTGTCGGTATCACCACATTCGACGGCGTCAGCGACACCGCCACCCTCGGCACGCTGCGCACTTCACGCAGCACGTCGCCGTACGGCAGCTTGGCTTCTCGACGAAGCACCGTCTGGTGAATCTCGATCGGCACGCCATCGATGAAGTAGCGGCCGACCGCGCGCAGCGGCGGCGTTGATGCGGGCCGGCCGAACTGCGATGCGTCGTTGAGCGTGTAGACGCTCTCCTGCAGGCCCTTGCGCGAGAAGTACGGCCGCGTGCTCAGCGCCACGTCGCCGGCCAGCGTGACCGTGAATCGCGCCGACGCCTGCTCGTGCCGCTGCAGATTCGGACCACCGGTTGCCTGACCGGGCTTTACGTTCCATCCGCGATCCGACTGCAGCTCGATCGCCGCGCTCGCCGCCGGAGGAATTGCCGCAGTGATGCCGCCGCGATTCGACAACCGCGCGCGAACCTCGAATGTCTGGCCCGGCACCGGCGCTGCCATGAGTGCGGGCGGCGCAAAGGCGGCGTTCGGTCCGGTCGGCTCCGCCATGCCCGCAGGCTGCGCCACCGCGCTCAGCTCCATGCCCATCGCGGAGTTGATCGCATCCTGGAACTGCTTTTCCTTCACTTCGAGGATGAACTTCGCATCGAGGTCCTTCGTCGACGCGATCGCCGCGCGCGTCAGCTTCAAGCCTTCGACGAGCGCGGGCACGCTCTTCGACGGATCCTGCATCGTGAACGCCGCCATCGCCTTGCTCACGGCCTCGTCGATCGCCTTGCCGCCCGGCCCCACCGTCGCCTCGATCGTCGTCGGCACACCGTCGAAGATCGCGTTCTCTTTGGTGCCCTTCACGTCCATGCGGCTGTAGTAGCCGTAGTTCGGACCGGCCGCGGGCACCAATCGGCCGGAGTTCTGCGAGCGCTGGTAGCTCAGGCCGTAGCGAGCGACGTTGTCGTAGGAATCGCCGAGACGCGGATCGTAGACGCCGCTGTCGATGCGCACCGTCCACGCCTCGTTCTCGCGCACGCCGCCGATGTAGACCTTCTTCGGCTGCCACGGGCGGAGGCCTTCCTTGATCTGTTCCGGATAGCGATTCGGATCGCCGGCGGCGCGGAAGCCTTCCACCGCCATCACGCCCGCAGTTTGGTGGTTGCCGTGCCCGTCACGCTCGTTGCCCTGAAAGCGCGACAGCACGATCGTCGGCCGCTCCATGCGGATGATGCGCACCACGTCGCGCAACACGGTTTCGCGCCCCCACTTGTCGAGCGCCTCTTCGAGCCGCTTCGAGAAGCCGTAATCGACGACGGTCGTGAAGTACTGCGTGTCGACACCATAGTGCCGGCCGGCGTTGAGCAGTTCTTCGGTGCGGATCAATCCGAGCGCATCGAACAACTGCGGCCCGATTGCGTTGTCGCCAGATTCACCGCGATTCAGCGTGAGCAGCGACAGGCGCGCACCGTCGCCGCGACTCAACTTCGCCAGCACGCCGCCGTGCTCGTCATCCGGATGCGCGGTGACATGCATCACGCTCGCGGTGGTCTTGAGCTTGAGCAGCTTCTGCCACGTCTCGGACGCGCCGTCCTGCCGGGGAACGGATTGGCCGACGGTCAGGGCGGAACTGAAGGCGATGAGAGTCGCGACGAACAGTATTTTGCGCATAGGTCAGAAGTAAAACTTCACTGCCACCTGCATCTCTCGCTGATCGCCGATCGACGAGGTGATCTTGCCGAACGTGCCGAGGTTCGAGATGTTCGCCGCCGGGAAGCCGTAGTTCACCCAGTTGAACAGGTTGAACGTTTCCAGGCGGAACTCGGCGCGGCGATCGGCGCCGAGCTTGAAGCCGCGGAACACCGACAAGTTCATCGACTTCGATCCGGGGCCGCGCACGGTGTTGTTGGCGCAGTTGCCGTAGGTGCGCGCGGTCGTCGGCGCAAACGCGTTCGGATCCATCCACGAATCGATCGTCTGGTTGAAGCCTGCCGGCACCGGATCGCCCACGCAGTTCGCGCGCGCGATGCGGCCCGGTCCCGTCCCCGCCTGATCCGTCGTCGTCACGGTAAACGGACGACCCGCGCTCAAGGTCAGGATGCCGTTGACCGACCAGCCCTTCGCATAGCCCGGCAGCTCGTAGATGAAGCTGGTCACGAGGCGATGCGGGATGTCGAACGCGAGAAGGCCGTAGTCCTTGTCCATCGCGTAGGTCGATCCCGGCGCGTTGCCGATGGCGCCGTTGCCGGCGCTGAGGTGATCGAGGAAGTCGCCGAGCGCCTTGCTCCAGGTGTAGGCGACCGTGTACGACAGGCCCTTGCTCATGCGCCGCTGCATGCGTGCCTGCAGCGCGTCGTAATCGGCGCGGCCGTTGGTCACGATCTGTTCGAGGTAGGCGTTGCCGTAGCCGTACTGCGCATACGGGAACACGATCGTGCTGCCCTGGATGATGCCTTCGTTCAGGTTGCGGAGGCGGCGGCCGTGACGCGTGCGGTTGCCGACGTATTCGAGCGCACCGACCATGTTGCCGGCGAACTGGAATTCGGGACCGAAGCTGAACTGCTGCACCGTCGGCGTGTCCTGGTTCGGGTCCTGGATGCGCCACTGCACGATCGACGGGTTGATCGTCTGCGCGTTGAGCGGCGTGAAGCCCTGCGCGAAGGTGAACGCCGGCGCTTCCGCGCCCGAGTTCGACGTGATCGAGGCATCGACGAGCTGCGGCAGGTTCAACCCGAGCTGGCTTTCGCTGCCGTAGCGATCCGTCTGCTGATAGAAGATGCCGTAGCCGCCGCGAATGACCACCCGCGGCGACACGCTCCAGGTGATGCCGACGCGCGGCGCGATGTCGTTGCGATCGGGATGCACCAGCGCGCGGTCGAACACGCTGCCGTCCTTCGCATAGAACGGCTGGCCGGTGGCCGGATCGATGTTCGTCAGCAGGTTATTCCGGTCGATCAGCGGCGTGAACATCTCGTAGCGCACGCCGTAGCTGAGCGTGATGTTGTCACGCGCGCGCCAGCTGTCCTGCGCGTAGAACTGCCAGCCGTTGGCGTACAGGTTCGGCTCGTGGAAGAGCGTCAACCGCTGCGCGCTCGACAGGCCGAGCAGGAAGTCACCGAGGCCGAAGCCCGTGTAGCGGCCGTCCGGGAAATTCAACTCGCCGTTGAGCGAGCGCAGGTCGATGTAGTGCAGCGTGTCCTTGCGGAACTCGAAGCCGAACTTCATCGCGTGCGTGCCCTTCTGCCACGACAGGTTGTTCAGCACCTGGTAGACCTGCGAGTTCTGGAACTGCGGCCGGAAGAACGGGCCGCCAATGCGCGCGAAGCGCGCAATCGGCATGTGCGGCAAGCCGCCGTAGAAGCGCGGATCCTTCGGCACGCCCTTGATGCCGTACTGCGAATTGGAATCGATGCCGAACGCCGGATGCACGACATCCGAACGCACCTTGTTGAACGATGCGCGCAGCTCGTTGAAGACGTTGCTGCCGAAGACGCGCGACCAGCCGCCGACCGCGCTCTGGCCGCGATTCAGGTAATCGCTGGCAAAGTCGCCTGACGCAACCGGATCGTCGAGCAGCGGCGGTTCATGGCGGTTGGTGTTCTGGAAGCTGTAGCGCGCAAACACGCGATCGCTGCCCTTGCCGAGGTTGTGGTCGACGCGCACGTCGAACTGGTCTACGTCGTTGTTGAGGATGCCGTTCGAGATGAAGTTGTTGTTGAAGAAGCCCGTGCCGGGCACGTTCGGCATCGGGTAGAGATTGATCAACCGCGCCGCGATTGGATCGAAGCACGAGCGCTGGATCGTCTTGTTGACCGCATCCACGCAGCCGGCGGGCACGAAGGCGTTGCTCGCCACCATGGTGCCGGTGAGCTCGCTCAAATCGCCGTTGCGCATCCGCGCCGTCGGCACGGTCGCCGTCTGCGACAGCGCGCGCTCGGTCCGCGACGACTGGTAATCGCCGAAGAAGAACGTCTTGTTCTCGACGATCGGGCCGCCGAACGTGCCGCCGAGGATCGCCTGGTTGAACGGCCCCTTCGGCCGGCCGGCGCGGTTGTTGTCCCACGTGTTCGCGTTCAGCGATTCATCGCGGAAGAAGCCGAAACCCGAGCCGTGAAACTGGTTCGAGCCCTGCTTGATCGACGCGTTGATCACCGCGCCCGCCGCCTTGCCGAACTCCGCTGAGTAGGTGCGCGTCTGCACCTTGAATTCCTGCAGCGCATCCACCGGCGGCGCCACCACCTGCGGGCTGCGCTCCTGCAGGTTGGTCGAAAACGAGTTGTTGTCCGCGCCGTCGAGCGTGTAGTTGTTCCACGTCGCGTAGTTGCCGTTGGCGTTGAAGAACGTGTCTTCACCGCGGCTCGTGATGCCGGCGGGGGCCTGGACGACGCCCGGCGTCAGGTACGCAAGCTCCGAATACCGCCGTCCGAGCAGCGGCAGGTCCTGCACCTGCCTCGCCTCGACCACGTTGCCGATGTCGGCGGACTGCGTTTGCAGCAACTCCGCCCGGCCGGTGACGACGACCTGCTCGGAGAGCGTGCCGACGCTCATCTGCAGATCAACCTGCGCGCGCGACTGCACGTTGACGCGCACGTCTTTTCGCAGGGCACGCTTGAAGCCTTGCAGCTCCGCGGCCACATCGTAGACGCCGACGCGCAGGCCCGGAAAAATGAATTCGCCGCGATCGTTGGTGATCGCGCTCGCCGCAACCGCGGTGCCTTGCTGCGTCGTGGTGACCGTGACGCCGGGCAGCACCGCGCCGCTCTCGTCGATGACGCGGCCGACGATGACGCCGGTATCAATTTGCGCGAAGGCAGTGTGTGAGAAAACGAACAGGCAGGTGACGACCGTCAGGCATCGCAACATGGCAACTCCCGGAAAGGGAGTATACAAGCCTAGCGGACGGAATCGAGACTGAGTTTGCCGCCGCCGATCGCGAAAATGTAGAGGAACGTGAAGCAATAGAGCACGGCGAGCTCCCCGCCGTTCTGGATCGGCCACGCGCCGTGTGGGAAGTGGCGGGTGAAGTACGCGTAGGCCATCTCGCCGCTTGCGACAAACGCCACCGGGCTCGTGAACAAGCCGAGCGCCACCATGATCCCGCCGACGAATTCGATGATGCCGGCCGCGCCCAATTGCGAGGTGAGCGGCACCGCCTGCTTCATGCCGAGCACGCCGAAGAGCTTTTGCGCGCCGTGCTGCGCGAACGACACTCCGACGGCCACGCGCAGCAGCACGTAGAAATAGGGCGCCAGCTTGCCGATGGCCTTCTGCATCTGCCTGACTCCCTTACGCCGGCCACGGGTCCGGCGCTTACCGGGCCTTAAAACTCCAGCAAAACCCCTGCTGACGGCAAGATCGGGAACATTTTCTCCATCAGGCGGGTCGTCTTCAGCGTGGCCCCATCGAAACCGTAGTCGCCCGGCCCCATATTGCGCCGATTCATCGCGTTGATCACCTCGATGAACAGCGTGATGCGGCTCCGGCTCTTGGTAAACGTGCGATCCGCGCGCAGGTCCAGGCGCGCATAGGTCGGCAGTCGCACCTCGTTCTTCGCCGGCCCGATGAAGTAATCCTCGCCGCGCGGCTGGAAGTAGCCGCTCACGGGAAAGTTTGAGCCGTACCGGAATCGCGCCGAGAGGCCCAGCTGGCTCGACGATCGATACGTCGCATAGGCATTGACCATGTGGCGCTGGTCGTAATCAGCCGCGTAGGTCTCGCCTGTGCGCGCATCGTGCATGCGCGCATCGCCGTAGGCGTACGAGATCCATCCGGACACGCCGTTGAGCACACGGCGCTCGACGGTCAGCTCTGCCCCGTGTGCATCGCCGGTGAGCGCGTTGGTCCACGCCGGTGATGCCGCGGCGATCAACTGGTACGGCGGATTCGCATTGACGCGTGCCTCCGACGATTCACGCCGCAACGCGCGATCATCGCGACGGTAGTAGCCGTTCATCCTCACCCGCCAGCGGTCGCCGATGTCGCGGACAATGCCCGCATCAGCGGTCTGCGCGCGCTCGGGTCTGATGCCGCTTGCCGCCGCACCGACGATCTGGTCGAACCCGGCCGTCTGCGAAAAGCGTCCGACGTTGAAAAGGAACCTGCTTCCTTTTCCGAGTGGCCATTCGGTCAAAAGCCACGGCGATGCCGTCACGGATCGCAGAATCTGCGGACACCCGGCACATTCCACATCGCCAAGGCGTTCCAGCCTGACGCCCGGTTGAATGCTGATGCCGCTCGCGGTCACCCAGTGGTAATTGATCCACCCTGCTTGTTGCGACCAGTTGCCGTCGACATCCTGGTTGATCCTCGTCGTCCGCGTCGAGAACGTGCGATCGATCCGCGTGCCGCGCAACAACTGCGCCTGCGCGCCGATGTCGACGAAGTGGCCGCTGCCCTCTTTCCCCGGAGTCGTCAACGCGTACTGCATCGTCGATCGCATCGTGACGTCGTCATCGAGTCCTTCCTGTCGCGCGCGGCCGTCCTTGACGCGATTCTGGTAGCGGCTCCGCGCCACGTAGGCCTGGTTTGTGAACACCAGGCGATCGGTCGGCGTGAACTGCCAGCGCAGGCTGCCGACGATGGTGTTGTCGAGGCCCTGGTCGAGTGAGTTCAGTCCTCGATTGGGATCGGTTTCCTGCAGCTTCGATCGTCCGCCGATCATCATCGCGGTGATGGTGTTGCGCGTCGTCGGATTGAAGACGACCTTCGCTTGCCCATCGAGGAATCCGAACGTGCCTTCGATGGATGGATCGATGCGGTGCAGCAACCAGTCGATGTAGCTGCGGCGCACGGCGATCATCCAGCCGGCGCGATCGCCGCTCGCGAGCGGCCCTTCCCACACGGTGGTCGCCGCAGTGCCGCTGAGCATCATGCGCGCCTTCAGCCGGTCGCGTGCCGGGTCGCGCGTCGTGAAGTCGACGCGCGCGCCGAGGTGCTGGCCGAGTCGCTGCGGATACGCGCCCGACAGCAGCGTTGCGGACTCGAGAATGTCGCTGTTGATCAGCGCGAGCGATCCGGTGTCGCGCACCGCGCGCACCGTGTGGATCAGGAGCGGGCTGTCGACGCCGTCGATCGACACACCGATGTAGCGCGGCCCGTGCCCGCGCACGGCGAATTCGGCGTTGAAGTCGTCGCCGGTCGCGACCGTCGGCATCGCCTGCACGGCGCGGAACGGATCGTCGGCGATCACGCCGCGCAGCGTCAGCAGGTCGCGGCTGCCGAGCACTTGTTGCGACGCAACGCCTGGCTCCGCGGTCCGAAACGGCGGCGCTCCCACGGTGACGTTCTCGACATACGTGCTCGCGCCCTCCGCGACGGTGATGGTCACATCAACAACGTCGTTGGCGGTCACGTCGACATCGCGCTTCAACAACCCGTATCCGACCGCAGACACGACGAGCACGCGCCTGCCGGGCGCGACGCCCTCGATCGCAAATGCGCCGTCGGCATCCGAAAGCCCTTGCAGGGTGGAATCCTGGACCTTGATCAACACCGCCGCGAGCGGCTGGCCCGTGCGTGCCTCGACGATATGCCCGGTGATGCGGCCGGTCGCGGGCGTCTGGATGGAGAGGAGCAGGGCGAGGAGAGGGATCACTCGCTACAGCTTAGCCGTTGCCGGTCGGCGCGCATGGTCGCGGACGAGGACTTCCGTGCTTCGCTCTCGTCTCGCCGGCCCGCCTTCGCGAGTCTGGCGCAGCTCGCTTCGGCGGGTCCGCCAGAGCTTTAGCGAAGGCGGAGAACACCTCGTGGTGCCACTCCGCTCGAGGCGCTATCGCGCCCAGTCCTGACCTCGCTTCGAGTTTCCGGTCAACGAACCCGCGTCGGCTCGCTCGAACGCTCAGCACGAAAGCCCTCGTCCGCGCCCGCGCCGACAACCTGCGGAGACGACCTGGGCGTGTTTTTCCGCGCGATCAGAACGGCCACCCAGAAATCCTCCCCATCTTCACCACAGGAATCTCTGGTCTCCACCTGAATCCATCTGGCGCAACCGTTGCATCTGGTGATTTGAATACGTGTCCGATGACGCGCATGGCGGACGCGGCAACAACGAAACCATCAACGACAACGTCACAAGCCCAGAGTCGGCTCGTTCAACGAAATCGCCGAGAGACACTCGTTGCACCGCGCCTCGGTGAAGCATGCACAAAGGAGTAACAGTCATGGCGACGATGACAGTGGACGAACCCCGGATCGACGCGAAGGCGCGTGTGCTGGATGCGGTCGAGGAAGCCAAGCGTGCGATTGAGCGGGGCAAGCATCAGTTCGAGGACCTGCGCGACAATGCGACGGGCCGGATCAAGGAGGCGCCGCTGGCGAGCGTCGGTGCCGGCTTTGCCGCGGGCATCCTGCTCGGCGCGCTGTTCGGCATGGTGGCGATGAAGGTGTCGAAGAAGGAGGCGAAGGCGTCGGCGCCCTGCTGCTGAGTAAGGATCATGAATACCGGGGCCGCGACTCCTCCCCTCGCGGCCCCACGACTCGCCCGATTTTCCGGTCAACTAACCCGAGTCGGCTCGCTCGAACGCTCAGCACGGAAGTCCTCGTCAGCGTCCGCGCCTTCGTGCCGTCGGTCCTGCCTCTCAGAAACTGACTCTCGCTTTGCCGGAGCGTACGCAAGATCTGCGAGATCGGAATCGGCGAGCCGCGAGATCATTCGGCAAATCTCCAATTTTCATTTGGCCCTTGCTTCGCAGGATATGGCAGCGGAGGACCTGTCTCGCCGAGGCGCTCAAGCGCGAAGGCGGACGATGTTACGATGGCCGACGACGTCATGAAGCTCGATAAGCAGCTGGCGGATCTCGAAAAAACTGTCGCGACCGAGTTCCACAAGGTGGGAACTCGCTTCGACGATGTGGACACTCAGCTTGGACGGCTCGAGCAAACGGTCGCCCGGGAGTTCTACGAGATTGGACAGCGTTTCGCCAAGGTCGATGCCCGGTTCGACCAGGTCGACGCCCGGTTCGACAAGGTCGACACGCGTCTTGGTCGACTTGAATCAGCGTTCAAGGTGCAGGACGACAAGATCACTAAGGGCTTCCGCGATATCGCCGACCGCCTCGACAGGCTGGCGACACCACGGCGGCGTCGGACCAGGCGTCGGTAGGATCCCGGGCCGCGCGGTCTGAACGCTATAATTGCGCTGCTTCGTGTCCCTCACTCCAGGCACGCGGATCGGCGCGTATGAGATCGCCGGCGTTCTTGGCGCCGGCGGAATGGGCGAGGTCTATCGCGGCCGCGATTCGCGGCTTTCCCGCGACGTCGCGATCAAGGTGCTACCGGCGTTTGTCTCCGCCGACCGCGAGCAGCTTGCGCGATTCGAGCGCGAGGCCACGATCCTTGCATCGCTGAATCATCCCAACATCGCGCACGTCTACGGCCTCGAGCGCGATGCGGACATCTCCGCGATCGTGATGGAGCTCGTCGACGGCGACGATCTGTCGCGCAAAGGTCGAGGCACTCGGCATATTCCAGTGCTTGCTGCATGCCTGCTCCGACCGAATGGTTGTTATCTTTGGCCTCGACGATGGCAATCGGGAGATTGGGCTTGTAGAAGAGGAGATAGTCGATCTTCTTGGCTTTTCCTCGACTGACGGTTTTGCCGCGAACAATCACCCGGCCCTTCGTGAAGTAGACCTCCTCACGAAGCTGGGTCATCACGTCCCATTTCTTGCCGTCCGGGCCAAGAATTGCCGGCGTAATGAACTTCGTGCGGATATCCGCTTCCGTGAGTTCCTTCTTATTCATTTGGTGCTGGCGGCTATCAAAGCGCGGGGAGCCGACTGGCCGCTACCTGGATAGACGGACAATGCCGCACTTTATCTCAACAAATCGCAGGAAATGCGTACCGAAATGGATGAGCTTATTGAGATTTGGCCTCAGTGATGCCCCGTCTGACCCAAATCCACCCTTCCTTCTTCGCTAGTTCCAGGTCCTTGGGGCCAACGGCGGCTCCATCCAGGAAATCCTTCACAGCTAGTAAGCAAACGACGGCGTCGAGGGCATCCGCGCTTTGGCGCATGGACGACAGATCCTTCGGCAGCTCGATGATCTGAGACAGGCCTTTTATGATGGCGTCTCGCTCCGCGACCTGATCGGGCTTCTTATAGATGCGCGACGGCAAAGAGAGCATGTGTAGTGTCGCCGCTGGATACACTTCAATTGCCGACGGACACTCGATCTTGCTGTCCCACGCGAGTGGAATATCCTTCCCGGTTCGCTCCCTCAGTCTTGAAAGCATTTGCAGTGCGGCGTGAGCGGTTCGAGCAATTCGATCGGCACCAACGTCGAGCGGCGTTTTGCCGGTCTGTGAGTGGATGCGTCGGTCAGTTTCGCGTCGAAACATACTGTTCGCTTCGGCTTCGAGCGACTTCCCTGCATCGTGCGATATCAGACTGTGGCCGAGCGACTTTGGCCAGCCGAGGGGCGCATCGATCCCAATCACGGCAGATTCGCAATTCAACAACCAGTCGGCCGCTATCGACGCCGCGTCGCGCTCCTTCGAACATAGCGCTACATCGGTTACTGTGAGAACGCGGTCTGAGTACAGCCCTGCGGCTATTCCGACCTTGGAGTGTTCTGTCGCACAATCGATACCGACGACGCGAACCGCAAGTCCTTCAGACATATCGCGCAACGAGCATTGTGATGCGGATGCTCGCTCGCGTCTAGAGGACAGGCATCGCTATCGCGCTGCGGTTTCTTGAGGTAACCTGACGCGGCGTCGATGTCTGATCTGCCGGCTGGCCTCTACGAACGACTCATCACCGTAAGCCTGAGGTCGAAGCTATTACGCTTCGACCCCGAGCGAACCAGGATTCAACAGGGGCCGATCGACACGGCAGAGGCGCACGCGACTCTGGCGAGACACATTGGCGACGCCGTCAGCCGAGCGCTCCGTGAGTTGCCAGCTCACGACCGAACCGCGAAGCAGCGGGAGATCACGAACGAGTTGCTCACCCTTTTGGGTCAGGCAGACGAGGTCGTGGCTGATCCGCCACAACTCCTGCAATCCATTCAGGCCGTCACTGGGATTCCAGCCAACGACGCCCCGATCATCGGGCCGCTGGTTCCGCTCTCCGACTCAGACTTGCTGGTCAACGCGCGGGGAGAGCCTGCTCTCGCCCACGCACTGGCCCATGAGATTCCGTCGGCGGACTCGATCGACCTGCTCTGCGCCTTCGTTCGGTGGCATGGCCTGCGGGTGCTTGAAGACCAACTCGTTGCGCACTGCCGATCGGGCAGACCCCTGCGAATCATCACGACCGTCTACACGGGCTCCACGGAACGAAAAGCGCTCGATTGGCTCGTGAACCTCGGCGCGCACGTGAAGGTGTCCTACGACACGCAATCAACCCGCCTTCACGCCAAGGCCTGGATGTTTCGCCGCGCCACCGGTTATTCGACAGCCTACATCGGCTCGTCGAATCTCTCGAAGTCAGCGCTCATCGACGGCGTTGAGTGGAACGTGCGCCTGTCGCAGGTTAATTCACCAGACATCCTCGAGAAATTCGACGCGACGTTCGAAAACTACTGGCAGGGTCCCGAATACGAAGCGTATGAACCTGGGCGCGACGGAGAGCGATTCGACAAGGCCATAGCCGCTGACCGCGCCGAGACCCTCGATGCGCCGTTGATGTTTCTGGATGTCGAGCCCTGGCAACACCAAAAGGAGATTCTCGAGAAGCTCGCGGTCGAGCGCGAGAGACATCATCGCTACAAGAATCTCGTGGTTGCTGCAACTGGCACCGGCAAGACCATCGTGGCGGCACTCGAATTCAAGCGCCTGCGCGCCTCGATGGGCGATCCGCGGCTGCTGTTCGTCGCGCATCGACAGGAAATACTCAAACAGAGCCTCGGCGCATTCCGGCAGGTGCTTCGCGACGGCAGCTTTGGCGAGCTGTATGTCGATGGCCATCGTCCCGATGAATGGCGACACGTGTTCGCGTCAATCCAATCGCTCGCCCAGGTCGACGTCGATCGCCTCGACCCCGCCGCCTTCGACATCGTCATCGTCGACGAATTCCATCACGCGGCGGCGCCAACGTATCGCAAGGTGCTGGACCGGCTGCGACCCAAGGTGCTGCTGGGACTTACCGCGACGCCCGAACGTACGGACGCGGGCGACATTCTTCATTACTTCGACGGGCACATCGCCGCGGAGTTGCGACTGTGGGACGCGCTCGAACGCGGACTGCTCTGCCCGTTTCAGTATTTCGGCCTCCACGACAACAGCGACCTGAGTCATGTCGGCTGGTCACGGAAGGGCTACGACGTCGGCGAGCTCGAAAACATCTACACCGCAGACGATGCGCGCGTGAGGCTGGTGTTGGCGCAGTTGGAAGCGAAGCACCGCGATGTGCGATCGATGCGGGCGCTGGGATTCTGCGTGAGCATCGCGCACGCCGAGTTCATGGCGAGGAAGTTCAGCGAGGCGGGTTTACCGTCTCGGGCCGTGTCCGCGGAGACCGATACCAACACTCGCGGTGATGCGATCGCTGACTTGCGCGCCGGCCGAATTCGAGCGCTGTTTGCCGTCGACCTGTTCAACGAGGGCGTCGATCTACCGGAAGTCGAGACGCTGCTGTTTCTCCGGCCGACCGAGAGCGCGCTAGTGTTCATGCAGCAGCTAGGTCGAGGCCTGCGCCGGAACGAATCGAAAGACTGCGTGACGGTGCTCGACTTCATCGGCCAGGCCAACCGCAAGTTCCGCTTCGATCTGCGCTACAGGGCGGTCACTGGCGGCACGCGATCGGAAGTCGAAAAACAGATCGAGCTTGGATTTCCGTTCCTTCCCGCCGGCTGCTCGATGCAGCTGGACAAGGTTGCGTCGAAGATCGTGCTCGAAAACCTCAAGAGCGCCATTCCGTCAGCGCGGCCGGCAATGGTCCGCGAGCTCAGAACGTTGATGGCGTCGGATCGATTTCGCCATCAGCCTCCCGGCCTCTCGCAATTTCTGCAGGAGACCGGTCTTGACGTCGCGGACGTCTACAAGAACGGCTGCTGGTCGCAGCTGCTTCGGTTGGCCGGAGCACAGATGCCGCAGGTCGGCCCACAAGAAGATCTCATCGCCTCTGCGCTTGGAAGAATGCTACATATCGACGACCCGATTCGTCTCAAGGGCTACCGCCGCTGGTTGGCCTGGGCACCCGATCAGCCCGTCGACGAGAATCTCGGGCGCATCGTCGCTAGCCTGGTTGCGACCATTTGGCAGCAGAAGATGCCGGCCTCGCTCGCCGAAGCGCTCACACTGATCCAGGCGCATCCCGCCCTATTGGCTGAGCTCGGCGAGTTGCTCGATCTTTTGGAAGAGAACGCTGCACATCTGACGTATCCACTCGACGGACCCATCCCGCTTTCAGTGCACGCGCGGCATTCGCTGATCGACGTCTTCTCGGCAATCGGCCGAATCACCCCGGGCGAGTTCTATCAGCATCGCGAAGGTGTTTACTTCGACGAGGCGACAAACACGGACCTGTTCTTTGTCACGCTAAAGAAGTCCGAGCGCGAATATTCCAAGAGCACGCTCTACAAGGACTACGCGATCTCGCCGACGCTGTTCCATTGGGAATCGCAGTCAACAACGACGGTGGCATCGCGGACGGGTCAGCGCTACATCCATCATCGCGATCACGGCGGGCAGATCCTTCTATTCGTGAGGCAGCAGAAGAGGCTCGACGGCCAGACGATGCCGTATACGTTGCTTGGACCGGCCGAATACGTGTCGCATCAACATGAGCGACCGATTCAGTTCACGTTGCGTTTGCAGCGGCCGATGCCGGCGGACTTCTTCAGACAGGCAAAGGTCGCGGCGGGGTAGTTGACCAAACCGAGTACGCAGATTTTGCTCTCTGGCGATCGTGGCGATGACCTGCTAGAGTCGTCGATGCTATGACGATCGATGAACTCGCCGCAAGGATGGATGAGAAGTTCTCCGGCGTGGATAAGCAGTTCGAGGCGCTCAAGCGGAAGATGAAGGAAGGCTTCGATGCGTCACGCGCGGGCGATGAGGAGCTTCGGGGCTTGATGAAGTTCGGTCTCGAGGCAAACGAAGTGTTGCGCGAAGACATGCATCGACGTTTCGACGCGGGTGACAGAAAACACGACGAGCAGATCACCCTGCTGAAGGACGCCGTTCAACATCTGACCAGTCGCAAGTAGCCGGGTGAACTAAAACGTCGCGATCGGATTCAACGGAAAACCCGTCCCACCTAACACCGGCACCGGTGCCGCCGTCACCAGGAACTCCCATCGCTTCAGGCGCGAGGCGACCTGCGCCACCGCTTCCAGATCCATCACATCTACCAGCGGCAGGCCCATCGCGACGATCGCGAGCTGGTGAATCGGCCGCGCGTTGCCGTCGATCATCGACGGCTGCACGTCGTTGACGGCGTCGTTGCCGAGCAGCGCCACGTCGCGCTGCTTGAGCCACGGCATCACCGAGGCGTGCCAGCCCGCCGCACTTCGGGCGACGTTCCACGCGCCCTTCTCGGCGCGCTGCGCCCAGCGGCCCGTGCGCAGGAAGACTGCGTCGCCGGCGCGGATCTTCACGTTGGCGAACTTCTCCCACGCCTCGAGATCCGCCACCGTCACCGGCGTGCCCTCTGGGAGATACGGCACACCTTTGAGCAACGGCAGATCGACCAGGATGCCGCGCGTCATGATGCCGTCCTTCTGCTTCTCGACGCCGTTGTCCGGACAGCCCACGCCTTCGGCGATCTTCGAGCGATCGAAGCCGTTGTAGATCTTGCCCTCGAAGGAGTAGTGGCACAGCGAGTCGATGTGCGTGATCACCGAGCCGTGATACCAGATGGAATACAGGTCCATGGCATGGCCGGCCGCGTCGAGCGTCATCTTCTGACCAATCGGCTGCGGACTGTCGGGCGCCGGCACCTTGTCGACGGTATGCGCGAGCGACACCGCCGTCCCCTCACGCACCAACGCCAGCGCCGACTTCCTCACCGCAGGCGTGATCAGATTCAACGTCCCCTTCCCATCGTCTTTTCCCCAGCGCCCCCAGTTGGAGAGCGAGATCATCCACTTCTTGATGTCCGCGTCGGTTGTCGGCGGGGCCGCAGCGGAGGGCTGCTGCGCCTGGACCAGAACCGCTGACGCAGCGAACACCATAAGCAATGAACCGATAAGGCGTCGAATCATGGCCGTAATCATACGGCGTGAGGCGCGGTGCAACGAGTGGCTGTCACATCCGCGGAAGCGCGTTGCCGGCTTGCCGACTTTGAGGGACGCGGACGCAGAAACGGCCGAAACCGCGTCGAGTGAGACCGATTGCACGCGCGATTCCGGGCAAGAAAGGCAGAAGTCGGAATCGCGCGTCTCAGCGAAGCCGCGCAATCGGGCGAACGAGATGCGGTTTCCCGCGTCCCGAGCAGGAGGCAGGACGGCAATCCGCTGAAGCGCCTGAGCCGAAAACGGTCGAGAGACACTCGTTGCGATTACCGCGCCGAGCTGTTCGAGCGAAGAATCTCCGTTACCGAGGCATCCTTTATATCCAATCTTGTATAATTCGATGCCGGACGTTGGACCAGGCGTGATCGAACTCAGGGTGCACGCCGGCGGAGAGTTCAGGGTGTTCTATGTCGCGAAGTTCGCTGAAGCCATCTACGTCCTCTACGCGTTCGAGAAACGCACGCGGACAACGTCGTCACGGGACATCGAAGCCGGCCGGCGGCGGTACCGCCAAGCCGTTGCGCACCGGCAGTCCAAGACGCATTAGTTCGCGAGCGACCGTGGAAGCGTCGAGCGGCAATGTCTTCCTCGACCTCGGCTTCACTCCAGCGGAGGCCGCATACCTGCATCTCCGTTCAGAACTGATGCTGATGTTGACAACGC
>CAZBYY010000018.1:0-23974 GCA_964495855.1 uncultured Acidobacterium sp.
CCGACGCTGATGCTGAACCGCAATCGCTGCATCCTGTGCACGCGCTGCAGCCGCTTCATGGCGGAAGTCGACGGCGACGCGCAGATCGGCACGATCAATCGCGGCAACGGCAGCGAGATCGCGACGTTCAACGATCAAGGCGTGCATTCGCTGCTCTCGGGCAACCTGATGGACGTGTGCCCGGTCGGCGCAATCACGACCAAGCAGTACCGCTTCCGGTCGCGGCCGTGGGACAACCCGCACGCCGTCGACACGATCTGCACGCTCTGCTCGAAGGGCTGCAGCACGACGTCGTGGCTGAAGGCGAAGCCCGAATGGGCCAAGGGCGCGCGCCTCGCGCGCATGACCCCGCGCTACAACCCGCAAGTGAACGACTACTGGATGTGCGACATCGGCCGCTTCCAGTACCTGTGGGTCGAAGGCGAGCAGCGCCTGCGCAAACCGCTGATCAATACCAAGGAAGGCGTGCAGCAGCAGGCCACCTGGAAGGATGCGCTGACGCGCGTGCGCGATCTCTTGAACGCCGCCGGCCGCAAGGATCCTGCGTCGGTCCGCATGCTCGCATCCGCGCACGCATCGCTCGAAGAGATGTACCTGCTCAAGCGGCTCGCCGAGGACCTGAAGGGCGACGGCGGAGCGTCGCACGTGCACGTGGCGTGGCGCCGCACGGAAAAGGCGCAGCCCGCCAATACCAAGTTCCGCGTGCCGGCCGTCGATGCGCCGAACGTCAATGGCGCGCGCGATCTCGGCCTCGCGGCAACCAGCACGAGCGCCGGCGATGCCGATCTAACGGCGTTGCGCGCCGCGATCGATCAGGATCGCGTCTCGGTGCTCTACATCCTCGATCCCGGCCCCGACGGCTCGCTCGGCGACGTGTCGTGGATCGTCGATGCTCGCAAGAGCGGCCACGTCCCGGTCATCATTTACGAAGGCGTCTTGCAGAACGATCTCGCGAGGATCGCCGACGTCGTCCTCCCCGGCGCCGCGTGGGTCGAGAAGGACGCAACCTACACCAATGATCAGGGCGTGGCGCAGGCCGCGTCCAAGGCGATCAACGCGCCCGGCGAGTCGGTGGAAGACTGGCAGATCCTCACGAGCGTGGCCGCGGCCCTGGGCCTGCCCTACACCTACACCGCGTCGCAGCAGGTGCGTGTGGACCTGGCGTCGCACCTGTCGGGCAACGCCGCCTACGCCGGCCTCGCCGACCAGGTCTTCAACCGCCCGGTGACCGCGGAGCACTGGCTGAAGACCAGCAACCCGATGGAGCGCTGGAAGTGGGACACCATGTTCCAGGACCTCCCGCCGGTGAAGGGGCACAACGTGCAGATGGAGCAGATGTCGCAGCCGACCGTGATTCCGCTGCGCCTCGTAACGGAAGAGATCTCTCGATCATCTGAGTGATGGAATGCCTGACGGCCCGGTGGCCTGATGGCTCGATGGCCTGACATGGAAAACGTCTCTCTCTTTGGCGCGTTCGTCGCAGGGGTCCTCAGCTTCGTCTCCCCCTGCGTGTTGCCGTTGATCCCGGGCTACCTGTCGTTCATCTCCGGCGTGTCGCTGGAGGAAATGCGCGGCATGCCGGCAACCGCAGGCGGCGGCACCGTCGCAATGACAGGCTTCAGCGCGGCCGCCAAGCGCCAGGTCCTCGTCACCTCGCTGTTCTTCATCCTCGGCTTCTCGCTCGTCTTCGTCTCGCTCGGCGCTTCGGCCACGTTCCTCGGCCAGTTCCTGATGCAGCGGCTCACGGTGTTCGGCAAGATCGCCGGCGTCCTGCTCATCATCTTCGGCCTGCATACCATCGGGATCTTCAAGATCGAATGGCTGCTGCAGGAAAAGCGCGTTCAGACCAACGCCAAGCCTGCCGGCGTCATCGGCGCGATGATCGTCGGCATCTCGTTCGCCTTCGGGTGGACACCGTGCATCGGCCCCATCCTCGCCGCCATCCTCGCCGTGGCCGCGCAACAGAACTCGGTGAACCAGGGCATCCTGCTCCTGTCCGTCTACTCGATGGGCCTCGCCATCCCGTTCCTGCTCACCGCGCTCGCCATCAATCAGTTCTTCGTCGCCTTCTCGAAAATCCGTCGCCACTACCACGCCATCGAAGTCACCTCAGGCGTGCTCATGATCGTGATCGGCGTGCTCATCTTCACCAACCGCTTCACGATCATCGCGCAGTGGCTGTCGCCGTACTTGCCGACGTTCTAATCGGCTCCCGGCATCGGCACTCAGCACCTAGCACCTGGCACCTGGCACCAGCACCTAGCACAGTTCACATAACTGCATTTTTTTCTTCCCATCAGGTATCGGGCTACTGGATACTGGCTCCCGATGCACAGGACGCCGCTTCGCATCGGCATTCTGGTACTCGGCCTGCTGGCAACCGCTGGGATTGGCTATCGCGTTGTTCAGGACGAACACGCGCTCGAGGCCACCCGTCGATACACCCTCGCAACCGATGCCGTCGCCGCCGATGTCGAACAGGCGCTCACCGATCTGCGCAGCTCGCTCCACGCGTATGTCGCACCCGGCCAGAGCCTCCCGTTCTGGGCCAAGCGCGCGCAAGGCACCATCGATGCCCTCCGCGACAACCTGAAATCTCTTGACGCCAAGGCGGCGGCCTCGGGGGGTTCGCTCGCCGAGTCTCTGGACGGCGTCGATCAGCTCACTGCGGCCGAACGTCGCGCCCGCACGTACGTCAGCCGCGGCGAACACGAACTCGCCGCCGACGTCATCTTCACGGAAATCCGCGATATCCTGGCCGCCGCATCGAGCCAGGTCGACGATGCGCGCGCGCGCATGAAGGCGGACGGCGACCGTCGAATCGCCGCCGTCCGGCAGGAGCAAATCACGTTCGCAGCCGGGCTGCTGGCCGTGTGGATCGCCGTCGCGCTCCTGCTCACACCGGTCCCGCAGAAAGCGGCCACCAAAGACCCGGCGCAATGGCGAAACGAACTCAAGGAAACGCTCTCCAAGCCGATTCCAGTTGCTCCGGTCCCGGCTGTGGTTGCCGAGGGTCCGGCGCCGGTAAATGCCGAGGTGCCGCCGACCTTCGACTCGCTCGATGCAGCGGCCCCGCCACCTGCACCGGCGCCAGCCGCGATGCCAGCCTCGGTTCCATTGGAATCAGTCCGGCGCATCTCTGAGATCTGCGCGGACCTGTCTGCAATCGCCGATCCGGTGTCCCTCGACGATGCGCTCAGGCGCATCACCGACGTTCTGGAGGCGAGCGGTCTGATCCTCTGGGTCGCATCCAATGATGCGACGACCTTGTCGGCCGTCGCCACGCACGGGTTCGATTCGAAGGTGCTGTCACGCATCGGCCGGATCCCCAGGGATGCGGCCAACCTCACCGCAGCCGCGTTCCGCGAGAACACGCCGAAGATCAGCGCAGCCACCGACACCACACCGGCGGCCCTCGCGGTGGCGATGTGTGGCCCCTCCGGTCCGTCAGGCGTGGTCTCCATCGAATTCAAGACCGGGCAGCACGTCGACGACGCCACCGTCGCGCTGGCAGCGATCGTCGCCGCCCAGCTGGCAACCCTCGCCTCACCCGTCGAAGATTCGCTGCCGGAAGCGACCCAACATCGGGCCGCGGTCTAGTCCCGCCAGGACCAACCCGAGCTAGAATCTGGACTTCCCATGAACGTCGTTCTCGCAGAAGACGACCTCGACATTCAGCTCGTCGCGCGACTGGCCTTGAAGCGTGCCGGCTTCAGCGTGAAGGTCGTCGGCAACGGCCAGGAGGCGCTCGACGCCGTCAGGGAACAGGCCCCGGACGTCATCCTCCTCGACTGGATGATGCCTGAGCTCGATGGGCCGGAAACCTGCCGGCGGTTGAAAGCCGATCCGTCAACCGCGTCGATCCCCGTCGTGTTTCTCACGGCGAAGTCCCAGGAGGCCGAAATCCAGCGCGGCCTCAGACTCGGTGCCGCCGGGTACGTCACCAAGCCGTTCGACGCGCTCACCCTCGGCCAGCACGTCAAGGACATCGTCGCTAAAGCCGCAAAGTAATGCTCAGGACGCGCGCGTTCATCGCCCTGTGGATGATTGGCATCCTTGCGGTGGGCGCGATCGTGTTCATCGCCGTCTCCCTCAACGTCGTCGCGGCGAGCATGGATGCCGAACGCGAACGCGTCGCGTCGATCCTCACGATCCACAGCTCGCTTTGGCGCACGCTCGTCGAAACGCAACATGAGCGCCACGACGCCGTGCTCACCCGCGCGTCGCAGGGAACCGCGTTCCTGGACCACCACCAAAGCGAGATCGACGATTACCTCCGGCAGCTGACGCAGCTCGAAACCGACACCGATCAATCCGCCAGGCTCGAGCGGCTTCGCGACACGATCGATCGCTGGACCGGCGACTGGCGTCGCGTCGTGCAGTCGGCAGCGGCACAACCTGGTGTCGACGTCGTCGAGCCTTCGTTCTCCGACGTCGAAGTGGTGCTCAAGGACTTCGATACGCGGGAGCGCGGGATCGCCGACAGCAAGAAGCAGCTCATGCTGCAGCGCCGGCTGCTGTTCTTCTACATCGTCGGCAGCTATTCACTGCTGAGCCTGTTCGCGATCGGCTACGTCACCTGGGCCGCGAAGAAGCAATTGCTCGATCCACTGACGGAGCTGACCGAGTCCGCGCATCGCATCGAAGAGGGCGACCTCACCGCCGCGCACCAGACCCTGCGCTCCGACGAAATCGGCATCCTGATCAACTCCTTCGCAAAGATGGTGCAGGCAATCCAGCTGCGCGAGCGCGAACTGGCGACCGCCCTCGCAGAGTCGCGCGAAATGGCCGCGGTCGCCTCCGAGTCGCGGCGCCGCGTCGAGGCGGCGCATGCCGATCTGCTGGCGACGCTCGAAACGGTCCCGGCGGCGCTGATGATCTTCAACGTCGATGGCAGCGTTCGGTTGCGCAATCGCGCCGCGACCGAAGTGATGGGCATCGAGCCGCAGAACCCCGCGTTGCGTGCGAACTACTGGGACCGATTCAAGCGCATCGCGCCCGACGGCACCGCGATCCCAAAGGAGCGCTGGATCTCCACGCGCGCGCTCAATGGTGAGGTCGTCAAGAACGAAGAGCTCGAGATCCACCATCCGGACGGGCGCGTCTTTCCGATCCTCGCCACCGGCGCGCCGCTGCGCAATGAACTCGGCCACGTGTCCGGCGCCGTGGTCGCGTTCCAGGACGTCACCAACATGCGCGAAGTGGATCGCATGAAGGACGAGTTCGTGTCGATCGTCAGCCACGAGCTGCGGACGCCGCTGACCTCGATCCGCGGATCCGTGCAGCTCGTGCTCGATGACGCCAAATCGGTTCCCGATCCGGAGCACCGCATGCTCCTGCAGATCGCCCTGAACAACTGCGAGCGCCTCGTCCGCATCATCAACGACATCCTCGATGTCTCGAAGATCGAATCGGGCAACCTCACGCTCCGCCGGACCGCGGTACAGGTGTCCGAATTGATCCGGCAGTCGATCGACGTCGTCGCCGGCCCGGCGCGCAACGCGCGTGTCACGCTCGACGTCAAGCTGCCCGCCTCGATCAAGCCGGTGATGGTCGATCCCGATCGCATCGTCCAGGCGCTCGTCAATCTGCTCTCGAACGCCGTCAAGTTCGCGCCGGCAGATTCACAGATCACCGTCGCCGTCACCGGTTCCGACAACATGGTGACAATCGCCGTGTCGGATCAGGGCGAAGGCATCGCGCCTGAAAATCTCAGCCGCCTGTTCAGAAAATTTCATCAAGTCGACAGCTCCTCTTCACGGCGCAAGGGCGGCACGGGGCTGGGCCTCGCAATCACCAAGGCCCTCGTCGAGCAGCACGGCGGCCGCATCTTCGTCGACAGCGAGCTGGGCAAAGGCACGCGGTTCTCGTTCACGCTGCCCGTCGCCACCGGGCAGGAGGCCGCAGCGCTCGCCCCCGTCGTGGCAAACGACGACGGGTCGGCCCGGCTCGTGGTACGCCGCGTGCTGGTCGTCGATGACGATGACGATTTCCGGGCGCTGGTGAGAAAGCAACTGACGCACGCCGGCTACGTCGTGCTCGACGCGCGTGATGCGGCATCGGCGCTGCACATCGCGCGCACGTCGCTCCCGGACGTGATCACCGTCGACCTGTTGATGCCGGGTGTCGATGGCTGGTCGTTCATTGAACGCCTGCGCGGCGAGGAAGGCCTCGCGAACATTCCAATCGTGGTCGTGTCCGGCGCCGCGGATGCAAAGGACGCCTCGAAGCTGCCGCTCGACGTTTCGGTCGTCGCCAAGGGCGATGGCCACGATCGCCTGCTGCGCGAGATCAGCCTGGCACTCGCCGGGCGGCGGGGCGCCACCATCCTCGTCGCTGAAGACGATGCGGATTTGCGTGGCGTGCTGACGGCGTCGCTGACACGTGGCGGGCATCGCGTGATTCCCGCGCGCGACGGCGCAGAGGCGCTGGCCGCGGTCGAACGCGACCAGGTGGATCTCCTCGTGCTCGACCTGCTGATGCCGAACATCGACGGCTTCGAGGTCCTGGCGCGCTTGAAGCACATGCACAAGGGCGCCACGCTCCCGGTCATTGTCGTGTCCGGCGCCGATCGATCCGCTTCCGAACTGCAAGCGCTGCGGCTGGGAGCCAACGTCTACTTGACGAAGCCCATCGAAGCCGCAGCGCTCACCGAGCAGGTGACGCGCTTGCTCACGACACAAACGCGCCCGTAAAGCGGTGGCGGCGCGGATGAGGCCCGTCAGCGCGCCCGTTCGAGAACTGCCTTCAGCGTCATCTCCTTTTTGTCGCGCAACACCACGATCGTCGCGTCGCCGTCGGCGTTGCGGACCTCGCGCATCAGGTCGTCCGAATCCTCGACGCTGTGGCCGTTGATCGACGTGATCACGTCGCCCGCCTTGATGCCCGCCTTCGCCGCTGCTGATTCCGGCGCCACGCTCGATACCAGCGCGCCGCCGTTGCGTGCGCCGAAGTAATCCTCCAGGTCACGCGTCATCGACTGCACGGTCACGCCCAGCCGTCCTCGCGCGCCGTTCATGCGGGGCATCGGCAGGTCCGGCGATCGGTATTCAAACCGTCGCGGCCCTTCACGCAGCCCTCGGCGGTCGTCGTTGCGAAAGTCGAAGGCCTGCGGTGGCAGGTCGAAGTGGAAATTGCGCAGGCCGCGCTCTGCGTTGCGCAACGCGCGCTCGACATCCGCGCCGACACCGTCCCAGGCCATCCGCGATTCCGGCGTCGCATTCAGCGTCTGGCGCTTGCCGTCCCGCATCAGCGCGATCGTGACGGAGCGGCCATCCGGCGTCTCCTGCACGAGCCGCGTGAACTGACGCGCGCTGCGGACCTTCTCGCCGTCGAACTCAACGACGATGTCGCCCTTCTTGAGGCCCGCCTTCTCGGCAGGGCTGCCGGCAGTGACCTCGTCGATGTGAACGCCGCCGGCGGGCGCCTTCGCATCCAGGTCGCTGACCCTCACGCCGAGTTGGGAGCCTCCGGCAACGAAAGCAAAGGCCTCCGGGGCGGGTCCTCGTTCGCGGGCCGACGGGCGCCTGTCGCCCTGGGCGCTGACCCCGGCAACCAAGGCCGCCACCGTACCGATGAGTCCAAGGAAAAACACGCCAAACTTGAGGTTCTTCATGTCACAGCTCCTTCTTTCCAATGGGCTTTGACGTCAGGACCTCGCTGCGAGTTGGGCCGCTCGCCCCTGGCTTTCATTACAATCACGAACATGGCGGATACGGCTGCAGAGAAGAAGGCGATCCTCGCCCGGGCTGAAAAGGACCGCGTCAAGTTTCTGCGCCTGCAGTTCACCGACATCCTCGGCGTCATCAAAAACGTAGAAGTGCCCGACCGCCAGTTCGGCGAGGCCCTCGACGGCAGGATCATGTTCGACGGCTCGTCGATCGAAGGCTTCGTTCGCATCGAAGAGTCCGACATGTATCTCAAGCCGGACCTGTCGACGTTCCAGGTGTTCCCCTGGGCGGATCCAACCGGCGCGCGCGTCGGCCGCCTGATCTGCGACATCGCCAATCCCGACGGCAGTCCTTTCGCGGGCTGCCCGAGAACGACGCTGAAGAAAGTGATCGCCCAGGCGGCCGAGCGGGGATTCACCGCCATGGCCGGCCCGGAAACGGAGTTCTTCCTGTTCCTGCGCCGCGACGGCAAGCCGACGACGGAAACGCACGATCGCGCCAGCTACTTCGATCTCGCGCCGGTTGATCTCGGCGAGGATGTGCGGCGAGAAATCGTCGTCGCCCTCGAGCAGATGGGCATGCACATCGAAGCCGCGCATCATGAAGTGGCGCCCGGCCAGCACGAGATCGATTTTCACTATGACGACGTGTTGACGACGGCGGACAACGTGAGCACGTGCCGCTTCATCGTCAAGAACGTCGCGTTGAACAACAACCTGCACGCGACGTTCATGCCGAAGCCGATCTTCGGCGTGAATGGCTCCGGCATGCACACGCATCAATCGCTGTTCAGGGACGGCAAGAACGCGTTCTTCGATGCGTCGAACGACATTCAATTGAGCCAGACGTGCATGAACTACGTCGGCGGACTGCTGCAGCACGCCAAGGGATTCTGCGCAATCACCAATCCGCTCGTGAATTCGTACAAACGCCTCGTGCCCGGCTACGAAGCGCCGACGGCGATCGCCTGGTCGGAGAAGAATCGCAGTCCGCTCGTGCGCGTGCCCGCGGCTCGCGGCACCTCGACGCGCATCGAAATGCGCATGCCCGATCCGTCATGCAATCCCTACCTGGCGCTGGCGGTGATGCTGCGCGCGGGACTGGACGGAATTGATCGGCAGATCGATCCCGGTCCGCCGGTGAACAAGAACATCTACAAGATGAGCCACCGCGAGCGCCGGCACTTGCGTATCGACGACCTGCCCGCCAACCTCAGCGAAGCGCTGGATGAGTTCGAGAAGGATGCGCTCGTCAGGGAAACGCTCGGCGACCACATCTTCAATCACTTCCTCGAAGCGAAGCGCGAAGAGTGGGACGAATACATTCGTCACGTCTCGCCCTGGGAAATGGACAGATACCTCGGCGTCTACTGAGCCTGTCGTCCGCTGACGTGGACAGCCGCTCACCGAATCATCGAAAACACGGGACTTGTCGGCCGTAGCCTTGGCGAAGGCCGATGGCACAACCCTTGATATCTCGAGTGACAGGCTGCGGCAGGTCACCGGAGGGCGAACTATCAGGCAGGCGCTGGCATCGCCGCCTTCCGGCCGCAAGATTCACGGCTTGTCGCAGCCCGTTCGTAGAAGAACGGCCATGAAGAAACTCTTTCTTTCTGTTCTGCTCGCATCCACCCTGAGCGCCTGCGCCTCACTCGGCGAACGCTCCATCTCAGAAGTTCAACGGAACCCGGGCAAGTTCCACGACAAGACCGTTACCGTCGAAGGCGTCGTCACCACCTCCTTCGGCATCCCCATGGTCCCGTTCAAGGTGTTCCGCGTCAGCGACGGCACGTCGGAACTGCTTGTGATCTCCGACCACGCCCGCATCCCCGGCAAAAACGCCCGCGTGCGGGTCCGCGGTGAGGTCCAGGAATTCGCCCTTATCGGCGGCCGTTCCTTCGGCCTCCACCTGCGCGAAAAGTCGATTAAGTACTTGTAAACAAGCCTGTTGTCGGTTCGTTGGTTCGCCCGTTGGCCGGAGCTTGTGAAAACTAGTACAATGTCCGGCTGTGGAAGCTATTGAACATCCGTCCCCACTCGTCCATATCGTCAATCTGCTCTTTGGACCGATGGGGATCCATGTGCCGGATCACATGGTGTTCGTCGCGCTCATCACGCTCTTCATCCTCTTCATCGGCCTCGCCGTCCGCTCGCAGCTGAGCGTCGACAACCCCGGCAAGCTCCAGATCGTTCTCGAAGACATCGTCTCGTTCCTCGTCGGCGTCCTCGAAGGCAACATGGGCGCGAAGGGCCGCAAGTTCCTGCCGCTGCTCGGCACGATCTTCGTCTTCATCCTGCTCGGTAACTTGATGGGCCAGATCCCCGGCCTGGGCTCGCCGACGAGCAACATCAACGTGCCGCTCGCGCTCGCGCTGACGCTGTGGCTCTACTATCACGCGCAGGGCATCATGGCGAGTGGGCCGATCGCCTACATCAAGCACTTCGCGGTGATGCCGGGCGTGCCGATCGCGCTTGCGCCGATGATCTTCGTCATCGAAATCATCAGCCACCTGTCGCGTGTGTTGTCGCTCACGCTGCGTCTGTTCGGCAACATCTTCGGCGAGCACCTGGTCGTGCTGATCATCGCCAGCATCGTGCCGTTCCTCGCGCCGCTGCCGATTCAGTTCCTGGGCTTGATCGTCGGGCCGCTGCAGGCCTTCATCTTCCTGACGCTCGGCGCGATCTACCTGACCGCGGCAACCCACGTGGATGACCACCACGGGCACGGCGACGACTTCGATTTCAACGACGCCGACGCGCACCACCCGCACGCCCAGACTCACTAAATAATTCGGCGATTGTAGATTCCTTGATTTCTTGATTGTTGGGTGATTGACGAATTCGCCAATTCGCGAATCGCCCAACAGTCGTCAATCAAGGATTCGCCACATTCTCAGATTTCGGATTTCCTAACTGATTGATCTTCACGACGACGACCGTGCGGTCGTCGGATTGCGGCGCCTCACCGCAGAACCGCTGAACGGCTCCAATCACTTCCTGCACGATCTCCTTCGACGGCCGCATGTGCGTCCGTTCGATCACGTCGATCACCCGCTGCGCGCCGAATTCCTGGCCTGAGTCGTTGAAGGCCTCGAAGATCCCGTCCGAACACAGGACGTAGACGTCGCCCGCGGCGAGCGGGAACTGGAAGTCATCGTAGGTGGAGCTGCCGAAGGAACCGAGCGGCACGCCGGGCATGTCGATCTGCTGCGCCTTGCCGTCGGCAAACCTCACGGGAAACGGCAGCCCGGAATTCGCAAACGTCACCACCTGCTTCTTGAACTCGAACATCGCGTAGCAGAGCGTGCAGTAGTACTCCTCGAGATTGCGCTCGTGGAGGATGCGGTTCATGCCCGCGAGTACCTCCGCCGGCGTGCTGCTCTTTTTCTCGAGGCGCCGCCGGAACGTACGGCCGCGCACCATCTCGCCGATCGCCGCGCTGTAGAGCGCCGCCGGCACGCCCTTGCCCGACACGTCGCCGAGCGCGACCACGAGCGTGTTCGCTTCTGGCGACAGGAAATCGCACAGGTCGCCGCCCAGCTCTCGAGCCGGGTCGAAGTGCCAGGCCACGTCCACGCCGCGCAACCGCTTCGGCAGCTCCTGCGGCAGCAGCGCCATCTGCACGCGCTGCGCGAAACGCAGCTCCTTCTCGAAGCGCGCCTCGTTGGCGCGAATCGATTCGACCAGCCGCGCATTCTCGATCGCCACCGCGGCTTCCGATGCGAGCAGCGTCAACAGCTTCACGTGCTTCTCGTTGAAGGCGTTCGGTTCGGGGCTTTCGAGGTCGAACACGCCGAGGCAGCGGTCTTTGAGCAGCAGCGGCACGACGAGCTCCGAACGCACGCCGGGGACCGCGTCGATGTACCGCGAATCCTTGGTGACGTCGGGCACCAGCACGACCTGCTTGTGAAGCGCGGCGTACCCGGTGAGCCCCTCGCCGAGCTTGATCGGCTTGGCGATCCGCGGGTCGTCGCCGTACTTGATCGTCACCTTGAGCTCGAGCATCTGCGTCTCTTCGTCAAGCAGCGCGATGCCGAAAATGCGATAGTCGATGACGCGCTTGATGAGCTGCGCCACCCGTGTAAGCAGCTCGCCGGTTTCGAGGATCGCGCTCATCTCGCGGCCGATCTCCGCCAGCGTTTCGAGCGTCTCCGCGTATTCGCGCTCCGATTCGAACAGCCGCGCGGTCGCAATCGCCTGCGCCACGTGGGCGCCGAACTGCCGCAGGATCGTTTCGTCGCGTTCGCTGAACGCGGCCGGCTGGTCGCTCAACAGGTTCAGCGCGCCGATCACTTCGTTCTTGTGACGCAGCGGGACCGACAGCGCCGACTTCGCCCCCGGCACGACCGCAAGATAGTTGGGATCCGAATCGACATCGTCGATCAGGATCGTGCGCTGCTCGGCGACGGCCCGGCCCACCGCACCCTGGCCGACCTTCAACGTGAAGTGCTTGACGATCTCCTCGGGGTAGCCGATCGCATAGGCGATCCACAGCTCCTCGCGCTTCTTGTCGAGCAGATACACCGAGAACACGGTGAACGCCGTGAGCTGCGAGATGAGGTGAGGAATCTTCTGCAGGAGCGCATCGAGATCCAGCACCGAACTCACCTCGCGGGCGAGTTCGGCGAAGATGGCCAGGAGCTCAGCGTCCGAAGAGCTATTGGGCTTTCGAGGTTCCACCGGTACCTAAAGTGTACTTCGTCACCCAGTCGTAAATCCGCTGCATTCGATCCCGCTGGTGGTAATACTCCGTAAACCCGTGGCCTTCACGCGGGTAGAACACGAGCTCCGTCGTCTTGCCGCGATCCTTGAGCCCGCGATACAGCTCGTAGGCCTGCCCCGTCGGCACGCGCTCGTCGTTGGCGCCGTGGAGGATCAACGTCGGCGTCGTCACCTTGTCGATGTGGCTCATCGCCGATCGATCGAGGTAGAGCGGCAGCGTCTTCGCATTCGGAATGCCGCCGAAGTACGAGATCAACACGCTCGGGATGTCGTTCGTGCCGTACATGCTCCACATGTTGGTGAGGCCGGCGCCGACCATTGCCGCCTTGTAGCGGGACGTTTGCGTGATGGTCCACGCGGTCATGTAGCCGCCATAGCTCCAGCCGATGTGCGCGAGCTTGTCGGGATCGGCAATGCCGCGCGACACGAGCGCGTCAACGCCGCTCATGATGTCCTTGAAGTCGCCGCCGCCCCAGTCGTTCACGTTCGCGCGCAACACCTGTTCGCCGTAGTTCGTGCTGCCGCGCGGATTGGGATAGAAGACGGCCCACCCGTTCGCCGCCCACACCTGGCCGCCTTCGAGCCCGCCAAGGCGGAACCCATTCACGTACGCGCCCGCCGGCCCGCCGTGCGCGACCACCAGCATCGGATACCGCGTCCCGGCGGCGTAACCGACAGGCTTCAGCAACACCCCTTCAACCTCGACGCCGTCGGCGCTCTTCCAGGTGACGACCTCGGTCTCGCCCTGTTGAATGCCGGCAAGCTGCGGATTGATGTTCGTCAGCCGCCGCGGATTCGCAAACGATGGATCGGTGGAGTAGAGCTCGGTCGCCGAATCAGGCGCGTCCATCGCAAAGACGATCACCTTGCCGTCCTTGCTGACCGCCGTGTTCGAGATCGTCTTCTTTTGCGTCAGCTGCGTATACGAACCTGACGTCAGGTCGTACGCGAACACTTCCGTGTAGGCGCGCTTGCCGGCCGTGAACAACACGCGCTGTCCTTCATTGGTGAACGTCGGCGGTCCGGGCTCGAGATCGAAAGACGACGACACGTCCTTGATCGTTCGGGCGCTCACATCGTAGAGGACAAGATGCGGCTGCGTGATGGCGCCGATCGAGGTCTGATCCGGAAGCGGCGCGGCACTACTCGGCTCCGTGAGCCACGCGATCGTCTTGCCATCGGGCGACCACTTTGCCGATCCGTCGCCGCCGAAGTTGGTGGAGATCTTGTCGACGCCCGGTTGACCGGGCGTGGCAATGTAGATGTCCCGGCGGTAATCGCGGAGCATCGGCGTCACGGCCCCGGTAAAGACAAACCGCTTGCCGTCTGGCGACCACGACGGGGCGCCCTGCACCGTGAACGCCGTTCCCTGCGTGACACGCGTCGCCTGCTTGCTGCTCACGTCAATGACCCAGGCGTGTTGATAGCGGAAATCCCCCTCGAACACGCGCTCGTCGTCTCGCTTCTTGATGTCGGCTTCTTCTTGCGCGCTGCGCGGATCGGTCGCGACGTACGCCACGCGCCTGCTGTCGGGCGCCCACGAATAGGCGCTGACGTTTTCCTGCGCATCCGTGAGCTTCCACGATTCGCCGCCGTCGATCGACATCAGGTAGATCTGCGCTTTCGCATCCGCCGCGCCGCGCGACGAGACGAAGCTGATGTACTTGCCGTCCGGCGAAAACTGCGGCTGGCTCTCGCCCTTGTCGCCGAAGGTGATCTGCGTCGCCGGCGCGCCGCCGTCCGACGGCACGCGCCAGATGTGCGTGCGCGATTCCTTGCGGCCCTGTTCGTCAACCCATTCGCGGACGCCGTAGATGACCGTCTTGCCGTCCGGCGAGACGGTGAAGCCCTGCAGGCCCTTGATGTTCATCACGTCGTCGAATGTCGCAGGCCGCGTGGTTTGGGCCGACGCCGCCGATGCAGCGATGAGCAGGAAGGCGAGAATGACGAAGCGACGAACCCGAAGCGTGTGCCGTGGAAGGAGCCGCATAGGCGCCGAAGTATACTCAGATACGACCCGTCAAATGGACCTGACCCTCCCGCTCGATTACGGCGCGATAGAACGGATTCTGCCGCACCGCTATCCGTTTCTCCTCGTCGACAGGATCACCGAGTTTGAGCCCGATCAGCGGATCGTCGGCGTGAAGAGCGTCTCGTCCAACGAGCCGTATTTGTCGAGGCCGGCAAACGGGCGCGCGTCGCTGCCGCCAACGATCCTCACCGAGGCCGTCGCGCAAGTTGGCGCGATCTTGATACTCGCCAAGCCCGAGAACAAGGACCAGCTGATCTTCTTCCGCGGCATGGAGCGCGTGCGGTTTCGCGGCCCCGTCTACCCCGGCGATGTCGTCATCGTCGAGGCCACCGTCAAGCGCTTGCGCAGCCGCATGGGCGTGTTGAGCGGCAAGGCCACCGTGAACGGCAAGGTCGTCATCCACGGCACCATGACGTTCGCACTGGGCTCGGAGTGAACAGGCTACCCAGGCTCGCATCGCTGTCCGCAAACGATTCCGGGTTCGGCTTCTTCCTCTGCACCTACAAGGAACTGCGCGCCGGCCGGAGCGGAAGCGAGTTCCTGTTTCTGTCGCTCCAGGACGCATCTGCGCAGGTCGTCGCCAAGGTGATGGGCGACGTCGATCGCTACAAGGATCAATTCGACGCAGGCGAATTCGTGCGCGTCGAAGGACGCGGAAGCGTCTACGCCGGGCAGATCCAATTGGTGCTGTCGTCGATCCGCCGCGTGAATCCCGATCAGGATCGCCTCGAGGGATTCCGCGAGGAGGACGCGATCCTCAGCGCGCCGCGCCCCATCGACGACATGTGGCAGGAGCTGCAGGCGCACCTGCGTGAGGTGAAGAACCCTCACGTTCGCGTGCTGCTCAATCGCATCGTCGCCGATCACGAATCGCAGTTGCGCGAATGGCCGGCGGCGCAGCAAATCCACCACGCGTATCGCGGCGGCTTCCTCGAGCACATCACCAAGATGGCCGAGGTCGGCAAGCTCGTCTCACGCGCCTACGGCGCAGACGAAGATCTCGTGCTGGCAGGCGTGATCCTCCACGACATTGGTAAGTTGCAGGAGCTGGCCTACGACGCCGGCCAGGGCCGCTACACACGCGACGGCAACCTCGTCGGCCACATCGCTCTCGGCATCGTGATGGTGCGCGAAGCGATCAACGGCATCTCCGACTTTCCTGATGAACTGCGCTCGCAGATCGAGCATCTCGTCGCCTCGCACCACGGCGTGCACGAGTATGGGTCGCCCGTCGAACCGAAGACGGTCGAAGCGTTCATCCTGGCCTCGGTAGACGAGCTCGACGCGAAACTGAACCAGGTGCGCCGCGCCATCGCGGAGGACCCGTCGGATGATGAATTCACGGGCTGGAATAAGCGCTTAGGCCGGGTCCTCTACAAGGGCGGGATCCCGCCCAAATAGCATTTCAGGCCGGTTTGATATAATTCGCTCAAAATGCCTTTCGATCGAATAATCGACGAAATTGACGGCTCAATTCTGGATATTCTTCAGTACAACGCCAGAACCACACAAGCTGAGCTCGCCAAGGCCGTCGGCCTGGCCCCGTCGGCGGTGCTCGAACGTCTCCGCAAGCTCGAATCCAAAGGCATCATCAAGGATTACGTCGCGCTGATCGATCCCCACGTCATCGATCGCGGGATGCTGGCCTTCGTCGCCGTGCGCAGCAGCGACTACGGTCCTGACATGCCCTCGGCTTCCGAACTGTCGCGCATCCCCGAAGTGCTCGAGGTGCATCACGTCGCCGGCGACGACTGCTTCCTGCTGAAAGTGCGTGCCCGCGATGCCGAGCATCTCGGACAGATTCTCCGGCAGCAGATCGGCGCCGTGCCCAACGTCACCTCCACGCGCACGACCATCGTCCTCGAAACCGTGAAGGAGGATCCGCGGATCACGATTCCGAAGGATCTCGTCCTGCCCGGATCACGAGGCTGAATGACGCCCGTGCCTTCTGTGGTTCGCGGCAAGTCGGCCGCCTACCTCGCCTTCGCCACCGTTTGCATCGTCTGGGGCACCACGTATCTCGCCATCGCGGTTGCGCTCGAGAGTGTGCCCGTGCTGCTCGTGGCCGGCTTGCGATGGATGGCGGCAGGTCTCGTCCTGTCAGCGGTGATGATCGGAAGCGGCCGTGGCCTTCCGGGCCCACGCGCGTGGGCGCCGCTCGCGCTGCTTGGGTTTCTGATGAACGTGATGGGCAACGGCCTTGTGGTTTACGCCGAGCAATTCGTTCCGAGCGGCCTCACCGCAGTGCTCATTGCCACGACGCCGTTCTGGTCCGCCGCGCTCGAGGGCATGCTGCCTGGCGGCGAGCGCTTCTCGACGCGATCGCTCCTCGGCCTCCTGCTGGGCTTCTCCGGCATCGTCGTGCTCGTGTGGCCCGAGCTCACGCATGGCGGCGCCGGCGGCACGCAGTTCATCATCGGCGTGATCGCGATTCAGCTGGCGTGTGTGGGCTGGGTGATCGGCACGTCATTCGCCAAGCGTCACAAGCTTGGCGGCGATCCGTTTCGATCGACGGCGCTGCAAATGGTGTTCAGCGGCTCGATGCTGCTCGCCGCCGCCACGGCCCACGGCGACTGGGCGCATCTGGCCTTCACCCCGCGCACGCTCACTGCGATGTTGTACTTGAGCATCGCCGGATCGCTCGTCGCCTACTCCGCCTACATCTACGCCATCCAGCACCTGCCGCTGCAGCTCGTCTCGCTCTACGCGTACATCAACCCGATGATCGCGGTCGCGCTGGGCACGCTCTTCCTCCACGAACCCATGTCGGCGCGCACCCTCATCGCGGCCGCGCTTGTGTTGCTTGGAACCTGGATCGTGAGCCGCCGTACGTAGAACCGCCGTCGAACATTCGCAGAACGACGCCTATCGGTTATGCCGTAACCCCTCATCGGTAACGAGCGTCGGGCTCTCGGCAGCAATTCGCACGCAGTTGCGCCCATCGTCTTTGGCGCGATACAGCGCGACGTCGGCGCGCGCGACGACGGCTTGAACGTTCACCTCGCCCGGCATCGTTTGCGCGAGGCCGAAGCTCGCGGTCACCGTGAGCGCTTCGCCTGACCAGTGGATCGGCCGCTCCGCGATCTCGCGCCGGAGCGTTTCGGCGACGCGGCGCGCGCCGTGCAGCGGCGTCTCCGGCAGCAGTACCAGGAACTCCTCACCGCCATAACGGCACTTCAGGTCCGATCCGCGCAGCACTTCCTTCATCCGCTTGCCGACGGCGGCAAGCACGGCATCGCCGCACAAGTGGCCGAATCGATCGTTGACGTCCTTGAAGTGATCGAGGTCGAACATGATGAGCGACACCGGCGTCTGGCTGCGGCGGGCGCGCCGCAACTCCGCATCGATCATCTCGATCGAGTGGCCGCGCGTGAAGCAGCCGGTGAGCGCATCCTTGACGCTGTTCTCCCTGACTTCGCGGAACAGTTGCGCGTTCTTGACCGATACGGCAAGCAGCGCAGCCGCCGCCTCGATGATGTGTCGCTGGTGCGGTTGCAGCAGCCCTCCGGTCGGACGAACGCCGAGCACGCCGAGGGCCTGGCCGCCGACGAGGAGCGGGAATCCGATCGCGCGCTCGCTGAGCGCGTTCGGTGTCTTGTCCGCGTCGTTGGCGAGCAGTTGTTGCGCGAGGTCGCCCCACTTGATCACGTCTTCAGCGCCGCGCGTGTCGCCCGACAGCGCCCGCCACTCCGAACCTTCCTGCACGAGCACCCACGAGCGATCCGTGCCCGCCACGATCGGCAGGTGCTGCGTCACCGCGACGCGGATGCTGTCGAAATCGAGCGCGCGCCCGAGTGCCTGGCCGAAGGCGACGAGGCGCTCGAGTTCCTCGGCGCGGTGCTCGGCTTCCTTGGTCGCCAGTTCAGCCGCATGCGCCTTCGCCTGCTGCTCTTGATTGCGCCGATAGAGATGGAACAGGAAGGCGCCGGTGAGCACCAGCAGGGCCGGCAGCAGCGTCAGCCCGCTCTGCCGTTCGATCTCGCGCACGTAGTCGAGCAGCCGCGAGATGGACGACGAAAAGACGATGATGAGTGCCGTCGCTAAGGCTGTGATGAGCAGCACGTCTTGACGGCCGAAAATCCTCATGACTCTTAGCGCCATCCTAACGCCGGTGGTGTAAATTGAGGGCATGAATCCGAAGGCGAAATCCTTCTCATTCCTGCTCGGATTGGCCGGACTTGGCCTGATCGCCACCGTCGTGGTTGCAGCGAATCAGGGCCCCGTCAGGCAGCGCGTCAATACGCCGCCGTTGCCGAACGTCGGCTTCGCCCCCGTCCGCCCGATGGACGTCGTCAAAGCCACCTACGACTTCGCGGCGCAGCATCCCGAGGTGCTGAAGTACGTGCCGTGCTACTGCGGATGCGGCAGCCAGGGACACAAGGCCAACGAGTCGTGCTTCGTCGCGCGCCGCGATCCGAAGGGCAACGTCCTCGAGTGGGATACGCACGGCTTCGGCTGCACGATCTGCATCGACGTCGCGCGACAGGCAATGCAGATGTATTCGTCGGGCGCCGACGTCATGACGATCCGCGCCGCCGTCGAACGCACCTACGGCCCCACGCACGGCGATACCCGCACGCCAACGCCTCCGCCTCCCGGGAAAAAATGAGGCCCGCGCCAACGTTGAGCGTCCGTAGCACGAACGTAGAACGTTCGTAGAACGACAGCCGAGTGGACGAGCGCGCTCTGGCTTTCGCGAGGCTGTTCCAGTCCGTCCGCGAGGGCCTCTACGCCGGCACGCTCGCCGCCAACTCCACGTCAACGCTCGCCGCCAATCCGCACCTCAAGCAGATCTTCGGATATCCGCCTGACGCAGCCGAGTCGGTCGTCTTGCCGTTCGATCCGTCGCGCTTCGTCGATCCGCACGCGCGCCAGGCGTTCATCGAGCGGCTTGATCGTGATGGATCCGTCACCGCGCACTTGATGCGCGTTCGTCGCGTTGACGGCACGCCGATCTGGATCGAGGTCTCCGCCTCGGCAAGTCATCGACCGCTGCGCCCGGACCAGTCGCAATCAGCGGTCGTTCACATCGAGGCCATCATTCGCGACGTCTCCGACAGGAAGAAGCGCGAGGATCAAAACCGCGATGGGCGATACCAGATGCTGCAGGCCGAGAAGATGGCCGCGCTTGGGCAGACGATCTCTGGCGTCGCGCACGAATTGAACAATCCCCTCGCCACGATCCTGTCCTGGGCCGAGCGCCTGTCCGAGCGCAACGTCGACGACAAGACGAAGCAGGGACTCGAAGTCATCCTCGCCGAATCCGAACGCGCCGCCCGCATCGTTCGCAACCTGCTGACCTTCGCCCGAAAGAGGCAGACCACGCGTGCGATGGTCGATCTCAACCAGGTGGTCCTCGAAACGCTCGCCTTGCGTGCCTACGAACAGAAGGTCTCGAACATCAGGGTCGTCGAAGCCATGGCCACCGGCCTGCCTGAACTGTTTGCCGACGGCCACCAGATCAAGCAGGTGCTGCTCAACCTGTTGATCAATGCGGAGCAGGCGTGCATCGGCGCCAACGGCAAGGGCACGATCGTCATCCGCACGGCGCACGATTCCGATCGCGGTTCCGTCACGCTCGAGGTCAATGACGATGGGCCGGGGATTCCGGAAGAGAGGCTGAGCAAGATCTTCGATCCGTTTTTCACGACGAAGGAAGTGGGCCAGGGCACCGGCCTCGGGCTGACCGTCGCCTACGCGATCGTGCAGGAACACGGCGGCCGCATCTGGGTCGAGTCGGCGCCGTCAAACACGTCGTTCTTCATCGAGCTGCCGGTCACCGGTCAGCACTTGAACGCGCCGCCGGCCAAGACGCCGCAGCAGCCGATCTCGCTCGACGCCTTCAAGGGATTACGCGTGCTGGTGGTGGAAGATGAGCCTGCGCTCGCAGTGGCCGTGTCCGAAGCGCTCGGCGATGCGGGATTCACCGTCGATCGCGCCGGTGATGGCGAGGAGGGCCTGACCCGCCTCGCCGAGGCCCGTTACGATCTGATCGTCTGCGATCTCAAGATGCCGCGCATCGACGGCATGCAGTTCTACCGGGCGATGGCCGCGGCAACTCCCGCGCTCGCGCGTCGCGTTATTTTCGTGACCGGTGATGTCGCCGGCACCGATGCGGAACGCTTCCTCGAAGAAACCGGCTGCCGCTGGCTCTCCAAGCCTTTCAGGCTGGGCGACTTGCTCCGCGCCGCGCGCGACACCTTGTCCTGATCGTCCGGGCATCCGGCACCGGCATCCGGCACCCGAGCATCCGGCACGCGATTGCCGGCCTTCACGAGCACCAGCTCCGCCCTCTTCTGCGCCGCCTGCGACACGCGAGTATCCGACTGCGGGTCCGGCAGCGAAGCCTTCGCCATTCTGGGACGCGCTTCCATCGCGGCGATCGCCTCGCGTAAGGCTTCCGACGCGGCAACCGGCGTGATCTCCGCACCGAGCGCTTCGCGCAAGCGGCGAATCGCCCTCGCGTGCAGTTGCGACACGCGCGATTCGTTCACGCCGAGCTCGGCGCCGATGTCTTTCATCGTCACTTCGCTGTAGTAGTAGAGCGCGATCACGCGTTGCTCGCGCACCGGAAGCGTCGCGATCGCGTTGCGCACGCGCGCCTTCACTTCGTCGCGCTCGTACTGCATGTCGGGGCGTTCCGGCTCGGCCGGCACCAGCACCGCCGGCAACTGTGTTTCGTCCACGTGCTCGACGTTCGAGAACGGCGACGTCGATTCGATCGTGTTGATGCGCACGATCGTCTTGCCGAGCCGCTTCTCGTCCGAGCCGATGGCCGCGGCAAGATCGGCGAGTGACGGTTCGTGACCGAGTGATGCGCGCAGCTTTTCTCGCGCCGCTTCGAGCTCACGCCGCACGCGCCGCACGCCGCGCGGCCACGCGTCCTTGCGCAGCGCATCGATCATCGCGCCGCGAATGCGCCGCTCCGCAAACGTCTCGAACTTGATCCCGCGCGAATCGTCGAACCGATGCGCCGCGTCGATCAACCCGATCACGCCGTCCTGCACCAGGTCGCTGATGTCGATCGAGTGCGGCATCGTCGACGCCATCCGTCGGGCAAGCGCCTCGACAAACGGCAATCCGGCTTCCACACGGTTCGTTTCGGCGGCCAGTGCCTGGCTCGCCTTGGCAGACGCGGCAGTCTTCATGTTGACTGCCCTAAGGCAACTGCGATGCCAGAGCTGTAAAGCTATGGTCAGTCGCGTGCATCTGGCTCGGCTTTACGAGTTAACTGGCATATTCTGCAGACACTTACACGTTACTTCCCGCGAGCGCCTTCGCGAATTATCATGGCATTGCACTTTTCTTTCGTCAATGTATTGGCGCTGAAGAGCCCGCGGATGTCAATGTGTTGACGTTAAGAATTATTTTCGTACGCTCGATCACGCTTAGGTAAGCGAGTCCAAGAAATGAAGCTCAGATGGAAATGAGGGCCGAGTGACGGCCTGATGACCTGATGCCCCTGAGGCCTGATGCCTGAGACCCGAGGCCTACGGGTTACTTATCACCCACGCTCTCGCGCAGCTCGCGCGACACCGCCATCGCCTGGAGCGCGGCGTTCACCACCTGTGACGCGCGCGCCTTCTGCGACGCGTCTTGCGCCTTCGTCTCGAGCAACTCGGCGTGCGCGAGGATCACGCCGAGTTGATTATTGAGCTTGTGCAGCAGCTCTTTCGAGTTGGTGTGCATCGGGGCAACATCCGATCGACTACGACGGTAACTGCAACTGCCACTGGACAACTGGCAACTTCACTGGCAACCGTCAACTGCCAACCGCCAACTGCCAACTTCCCGTGTCAGTTACGCCGCCGTGTGGTCCGTCGGGTGCTTGGTGCCGTCCGGCTCGCGCCACAGCGTATCGACGAAAATGCGGATGCTGCCGCCGGCCGTTCGCAGGTACTCGACCTTGTTCGCTGCGATCCAGTTGTAGATCGTGCGGCGGCTCACGCCGACCATTTCGCACGCCTTCATGATGCTGACTGTTTGCCGTTCCACTGGGTTTTGCCTCCAAAGGCATGTATCGGTGCAAGCCGTTGTGGGATTAGGCATGCAGCCCTTGACAGCCGCGTAAAGCGCGTCAATGATTTGACACGACGCGTCGTCGCGGCTGTCGCGCCGAAGCCAGAAGGGCGAAGGCTGACCTCATAAATGCATGAATCTAAACGACATCTTCTCTTGGTAGACGATGAGGAGGCGCTGCGGAGCGTGGTGGCCGAACGTCTGTCCGACGAAGGTTTTGTCGTCACAGAAGCCGCCGACCGCGAGTCGGCGCTCAAGGCGCTCGAGGGCTTTGCCTTCGATGTCATCGTCTCTGACCTCCGACTGCCTGGCAAAGGCGGCGTGCCTTCGGAAGCGTCCGCGAACGAAGGACGTGAAGTGATCAAGGCAGCGATCGATCGCTACCCGTCGATCATCGCGATTGTCGTCACCGGCTACGGCACCGTGAAAGACGCCGTCGAGATGATCAAGCTTGGCGCGTCGGACTTCATTGCCAAGCCGTTCCAGTTCGACGAGTTGATGCACGTCCTCAACAAGGCGCTCGAGCAGCGGCGACTGTCGAGCGAAAACGCCTACCTGCATCAACAGCTCGACGAGCGATTTGGCTTGGGGTCGATGGTGGGCAAGAGCGCGCCGATGCGCGCGCTCTTTCAGTTGATCGAGACCGTTGCGCCTTCAACGGCAACGGTGTTGATCACGGGCGAGACCGGCACCGGCAAGGAAATGGTCGCGCGCGCCATTCATCAAACGAGCCCGCGTCAACGCGGCCGCTTCGTTGCCATCAACGTCAGCGCCATTCCCGAGACGCTGCTCGATGCGGAGTTGTTCGGCCATGCGCGCGGCGCGTTTACCGGCGCCGTCGCGCAGCGCGCCGGCCGACTCGAGCAGGCGGATGGCGGCACGTTGTTTCTCGATGAAGTCGGCACCATGCCGATGGCGTTGCAGATGAAGATGCTGCGCGTCCTCCAGGAACGCGAGTTCGAGCGTATTGGCGACAACCGCACCATCAGGGTCGACGTGCGCATCGTCGCTGCCACGAATGCCGATCTTGCGAAGATGGTGAAGGAGGGCACGTTCCGCGAAGATCTCTACTACCGCCTGAACGTCGTCCAGGTGCACCTCGCACCGCTGCGCGAGCGTGTCGAGGACATTCCGCTGCTCGTGCAGACGTTCATCAAGAAGTTCGCGCCCGATCGCGAAGTGACCGTGTCGCAGGATGCGATGCGGCGGTTGATGGCCTATGCGTGGCCGGGCAACGTGCGCCAGTTGGAGAATGCGATCGAGCGCGCGATTGCGATGAGCGGAGCGCGAACGCAGCTTGATGCGACCGATTTGCCGGCCGACGTGCAGGCCAAGACCGAGCCCAACGTGCGCCCGTCGCTGGATCTCCCTGCTGAAGGCCTGGACTTGCCGGCCCTCGTCTCGCAAATTGAGAAAGACCTGATCGACCGCGCCCTCGCGCGCACCGATCAGAACAAGGGCGCCGCGGCCAGACTCCTCGGCCTCAAACGAACGACGCTCGTCGAAAAACTGAAGCGGTTGTAGCGGCCGGC
>CAZBYY010000019.1:0-23004 GCA_964495855.1 uncultured Acidobacterium sp.
ACAAGCCGGCGTGCGACGGCGAGCATCGCCTCCTTGCCTTCGACTTCGCCGGCGTGGATATTCGCCTGCACGAACACGATCGGTCGCCGGAGCCGACGTGCCGCGTCGGGCGTAGTGACCTTGGGATCCGAAATGACAACAAGGGGAAGCGCGCGCCCTTCTTCGGACGTGCCAAAACTCTCGGCGTGTACCAGCGGACTGGTCGCAGCGAGGCCGTCGATGACCCGCGTCACGTCGGCGTAGCTGCTGGTCTCCTCGTAGTTGGAGATCTCGGCTCGCGTCCGCATGTCCGACGTTTGCGCGGCCGCGGCGGCGAGGGCGACGGCGACGAGGCTCGCGACGACCCTCATTGCTGCGTCGCGTGGCTCGCCTTCAGGTACTTGTTGTACCAGTTGAGAAACCGCTGCAACCGGTCGCGCTCGTAGCTCGGGATCGTGAGGCCGTGGAACTGACCGGGATAGATCACAAGCTGCGTGTCAACGCCCAGGCTCTTGAGGGCCTGATACATCTGCTCGCCGCCGGCGATCGGCACGTTGAAGTCCTTTTCGCCGCCCATGAACAGGGTCGGCGTCTTGATTTTGTCGACGTTGAAGAACGGGTATGAGCTCCTCAGCCACTTGTCCGCGTTGGCGCTCTTCCACGGCTGGCCGAGTTCGTTGTCGTACTGGAGGATGTACTGGTCGACGCCGTAGAGCGACATCACCAGCGCGACGCCGGCGCCGCTGACCGCGGCTTTGAAGCGCGTATCCCGGGCAATGACGTTGTCGGTCGAAATGCCGCCGTAGCTCCATCCGCCGATGCCGAGCCGCTCGGGATCGGCAATGCCCTGGCGGATGGCTTCGTCCACGGCGCCGATCAAGTCCTGCGATTCGAGCTCGCCCCAGTTGGCGTGAATCGCTTTCTGGTAGGCGTTGCCGCGTCCTGCGCTGCCTCGATAGTTGATCGCAAGCACGACGTAACCGTTGGCCGCAAAGAACTCCCGGTCGAACGAAAACGAATGCTGATCCTGGCCGTTCGGGCCGCCGTGGATGTAGAGGATCGTCGGGTATTTCGTACCCGCCTTGTAGCCGGCCGGCTTCACGATCAGTCCGTGGACCTCGGTGCCGTCCTTGCTCTTCGACAAGAAATCCTCAGTCGTCGCCAGCTGCAATTCGGACTGCAGCTTGTCGTTGTGATGCGAGAGCTGACGGAGATTGCCGCCGTCAAGCGCGTAGATCTCGTTGAACTTCGCCGGTTCGCCCGCGATCACCGCGAAGTTGCCGTCCTTGCCCTGGCTCATTGCCGAAATCACGCTGCGGCCGGACGTCTTGCGCTGAATAGTGCCGTTCGGGTTCTCGGCAGGGACCGACGCGACGTGATTGGTGCGATCGTCCTGAAGCAGGAAGTTGATGTTCTGCCCATCGGCCGACCACGCAATGTTCGACACCGCGCGGTCGAGTTGCGGCATGTAGATCGTCGGCCGCGTCGTCGGCCCGATGTTCGCGGGCGGATTGGCAGGGACGACGATCAGCTTGTTCATGTCGTAGGCGCCGTTGGTATCGTTGTCGCCGAGCAGCACGGCGATGCGGCTGCCATCGGGACTCCACGACGGACGACCGCTTTCGCCAAACTCCGTCTTGGTGAGCGGCCTCGGCTCCGTTGCGCCAGCGGCATCAACGACGAACAGATCCTCGTTCGAGGTGCGATCGGGATCGGGCTGGCTGCGCTTGCTCCGAAACGCGATCAGCTTGCCGTCCGGCGACCACGCCGGCGACACGTCGTCCGTGCGGCCCGCCGTGATCATCTTGTGGGTCTTCGCCGCGAGGTCGAAGACGCCAATGTGCGTGTACTGGTTACCGAGATACCCCTCGCGATCCTGCTTGAAGTGGTAGCGGTCGATGACGATCGGCGGCGTGGTCTTGCGTTTCCAGCCGTCCATCTTTTCCGGCTCATCGCGCGGATCTTCGTCCTGGTGCGTAAACGCGATCCGCGTGGAGTCCGGCGACCACTGGATGTCACTGACGCCGCCCTTCACGTCGCTCACGCGCTGCGCTTCTCCGCCGGCACGATTCAGCAGCCAGATCTGCCCGCCCTTCTTCTTTTCATCTTCGGAGCCGCGCGATGCGATGAAGGCGAGGTACTTGTTGTCCGGGCTCCATCGCGGTGTCGACTCGCCATCCTGGGATGACGTGAGCTGCAGCGTCTCGCTGCCATCCCACTTCACCATCCAGATGTCGGTGTTGCGCTTGTCCTTCTCGGCGTCGATGGTCGTGACCGTGTAGGCCACCCAGGCACCGTCGGGGGAACGCTGCGGGTCGGCGACGGAAGCGATGCGCGAATGGTCGTCGAGGGTCAGCGACCGCTTCGCGGCCTGCCCCTGGAGCGACACGGTTGCGACAAGCGCACAGGCAGCCAGGGCGAAAAACGGATGTTTCATCACGTCCTTCAGGGAAAAGGGGAATCCGGCCGAAATTGGTGGCCAGTATCCCACATGGTATCCTCTGCTGTCCGGGCGCAGGGGTTCGCGCCCTTTATCGACTTTAGTGGAGGTTCCATGCGCGTTTCTCGTTTTCTCATGGCCGTCGGATTGGCGGCGCTCGTCGGCGCCGGCTCAATGGCCATCGTGTCGGCCCAGGCGAAGACCGATGAAGATTTCAGCAAGGTGATGAAGGCGGTCGGCGCATCGAACGGTGCGCTGCGCAAGGCGACCGGCGCCGAACAGGCGGCCGAAGCCGAGAAGCTGGTGGCGCTGTTCAAGGACTCAGAGCAGTTCTGGAAGGCCCGCAACAACAAGGAAGCCGCCGACTGGTCAGCGGCTGCCGCGATGCACGCCGAAGGCGTGGCCAAGGCTGCCAAGGCGAACAACGCCGACGAGGCTGCCGGTCACATGAAGGAACTCGGCGGCACCTGCCAGACCTGCCACACGAAGTATCGCGAGAAGACCGAAACCGGTTACGCGATCAAGAAGGGCTAGTCACTTCACGACGGCGGCGATCGCAATCGCGGCGCCGCCGTCGGTATTCAACGTCAGCGTAATCGTATCGCCGGCCTTCGGCTGGCTCTTCAATCCCGTCACCAGCACGAACGGCCCGCCCGCCTTCAATTCAACCGAACCGAACGACGGAATCGTGATGTTGCTCGTCGGCTTGCCGAGCGGCGTCGACGGATCGGCGTCGCGCAATTCCACTTTGCCGGCGGCGGACGTACCGGACTGCACGTAGGCGTCGTACATCGTCGGGTTGCTCAGCGTCGCGTAGACGGCCACGCCGCCGCTGACGAGCGCGGCTGACGTGTCCGACGCGGTGGGGTCCTTCTGCAGCGCGACGGCTGCAAGCATGACAGCAAGAATGATTTTCATCGGGGTAACGGCTTTGGCATGTCGGCCACGACATACACGACTGCGGCGAGCGAGGCTGCCGCGGTGGACACTTCCTTCGGATCGATACGGTCGACGGTGTCGGCCGGCGTGTGGTGAATCGTAAAGTACTTCGTCGAGTCGCCGTCGAACGACAGCATCGGCACGCGGCCGGCCTGCGAGATCGGGCCGATGTCCGCGCCGCCACCGCCAGGCTGCAGCGGCAATAGGCCCAGCGGCGTCAGCAACGACGTGATGTCGGCGATCATCGTGCGCGCCGCGTCGGAGCCGGTGAAGCTCAAGCGCGCCGGCGCAAACACGCCGTCGTCCGATTCGACGGCGAGGATGTGATTGGCGGCCTCGGCCGCATGCGCATCTCGATAGCCGTTGCCGCCGCGCGTGCCGTTCTCTTCGTTCGTGAAGAGCACGACCCTCACGGTGCGCTTCGGCCGGATGTTGAGCTTCTTCATCAAGCGCGCCGCTTCCCAAGTGACGACGCAGCCGACCGCATCGTCAGAGGCACCCGCGCCCGGATCCCAGGAATCGAAGTGGCCGCCGACCAGCACGATTTCCTCCGGCCGCTCGCTGCCCTTGATCTCACCGACGACGTTGAAGGATTCGACGTCGGGCTCGAACCTGGCCTCCATCTTCAGGCGCATCCGAACGCGGATGCCGCGGTTGACGAGGCGCTGGATGCGATTGGCGTCTTCTGCGGGAATCGCCGCCGTCGGAATCTTCGCGACGCCTTCGGCGTAGTTCATGCCTCCGGTATGCGGTGTGCGCAATCCCATCGGGCCGACGGCGCGCACCAGCGCGGCGACGCCTCCGACCTTGGCCGCCATCGACGCGCCGCCCGATCGATACGCCACGGTCTCGCCGTAGTTGGTGAACGGCACGTTGAAGAGGACGATCTTCCCCTTGGCTTCCGCTGCGCGCCTGGTGAGCTCATCGGCGTTGGCGACGACCATCACCTCCGCTTCAATGCCCGTGGGCGGCGTTGCGATGCTGCCGCCGAGTCCGAGCAAGGGCACGGTGTGATGCGGCGGGTTGGTGATTTCGAGGCTCTCGGCGCCGCGCACCCACCGCGGGACCATCACCTTCTCGGTGTGGACGTTCTCGAGACCGTCCTTCTTCATCGTCTCTTGTGCCCACGCGATCGCGCGAGCCAGGTTGTCGGAGCCGCTCAGGCGCTGCCCGTAGGTATCGGTGAGCTCGGCCACGCGATCCCATGCAAATTGGTCAGCCTGTGCTGCGGCCATCAGCTTCGCGACGGTCGGACGATACGGATCAAGCCATGCGGCACCCTGCGCCCGGGGATGCGAAATGAAGAGCGCGACGAAGATGAGGGCCACTGACACTCTGCGCATCGGGAAAGTATACGCGGGACGAACCGCTCACGCCGAGCACGGCGTCATAACAGGGGGATGTCTGGCAGCATCAATTACGGCCTTTACCAGATCGGCTGGTTCGCCTGCGTACTGGGTGCGGCGTCAGGACACGCCGGCCTCGGCCTGCTGATCGGCGCGCTCACCGAGGCCACACACATCGTGCTGGCCCGCAGGCGCCGAGACGAGATCACGCTGGCCATCTCGGCCCTCATCATAGGCGCTGCTGTGGACATGATCCAGATCGCGCTGGGAACCCTGCGCTTTCAGGGAAGCACCATCACCCCGCCGTTTCCCCCGCTCTGGCTTGCGCTTCTCTGGATGCAGTTCGCGGCGACGCTGCGGTTCAGCCTTCGCTGGCTCACGCCTGGGCGCGCGGTCATCTTTGGCGCGCTCGGCGGTCCGCTGGCGTTCATGGGTGCGAGTGGCCTCGGCGTGGTGCAGCTCGATCCGCGTGTCTGGCCAAGCGTGATCAGCCTCGGCATCCTTTGGAGCGCGGCAGTCCCGGCGCTCACGTTCCTTGCGGCCCGCAATGCCACTGCCCCCGGCGCCGGTGAATATCGCTGGGTGCCGTTGGTGGTCACGGCGCGGGTCAGATCATGAAGCCACGGTCACCCGGGGATGAACCGGCACCGCCGTGGAAACGCCCTCGCCCCAAGAGTGCGCCACGCATGCGTCTCACACAGGAGTACAAGGCGATCGCGAAGGCACGCGCCGAAAAGGCGGGGCGTCCGTATCCGAACTTCATCGACAACGCAGCGGCAGCGCGTCTGCAACGCGCCGCTCGAGCCAAGAAGACGTTTCGCGACTGACCCGCCGCTAGGGGCGGACGACTTCGGTGCGGTCGAGATACTCGTGACCGTCGACCACGGACAGGAATGCGGTGACGCGGTAGCGTGCATCCGGCGTCGCGGCGCGAACCTCCCGATGCCGGACTGACAGTCGGATCCCATCTCCGCCGCGTAGTCCTTCGACGATGACACGTCCCTGCATTGACGCGGGAACCGGAAGTTCCAGCAGCCTCAGTAACGTCGGCGCGATGTCGACATTGCCGGTCGGAACGTCGCTCGTCACCCCCTGACGAAAGTCCGGTCCGGCGGCGATCAACGTGTTGTGAATATCAAACGGGCTGGACGTCCCGTGGCCGGCGACACCGGTCTGGGAGGTTGTGCCCGGAAATCCATTGGCGTTCGCCCCGTCGGTCCAGTTTGCCGACACCAGAATGGCGCCGGCTCGCGCGTTGTTCGAGCGCGCGATGTCGTACGAGAGGGTTCCGGGAGCGACACCCTCTCCGGCGCCGGCAGTCGCTGGCATCGTGAAGATCGCGCCGACCTCCGGCCGATGCTGGAGGGCGGCCACGATAGCCGCCGCTCTGGCGGCACGATCCTCAGCGGAGCGCACGTAGATCGCGCCTTCCGCGACGACCACGTCACTCGACCCGTCCGGCATCTTCCGCGCAAACGGCGCGACGAGTTGTGCCAGACGCAGCTCCCCGGTATGCGTCGAGAAACCGTGGTCCGACGTGACGATGATGTTCGTGCGATCGAGCAAGCCCCGCTCCCGCAGGGTGTCCTCGATGCGACCGATCGCGGCATCGACAAGCGACAGGGATTGTCGAGACATGACAGCGCCGATCCCTTTGGTATGCGCGGTACCGTCTGGATCGCTGAGCCACACGAAGGTGACGTCGGGACGAAGATCATCGATGCCGACCTTCAGGTATGCGTCGACGGCGTACTGATTCTGCGAGTCGTTCGGCATCGCCTTCTCTGGCGCCGGGCCGAGGATGGCGCGGGCTCGCTCAGCGAGCGTGCCTGGTCGGATAAAGTCGGGATGGATGGTGGATCCCTGGCCATCGATAGGGTTCAAGATCAGCGCCGATCCGCTGGAGCCGCTGCTGGTCACCAGCAGTCGTTTACCCGCCCGCGTCAGGATTTCGCCGAGTGACGGTGCCAGCAGGAGTCGCCCGTCCACCGCAGCAACCCGCTCCATCGTGGCGCGATCACCGGTGTCGAGGCCCTTATTCGCATCCACTGCCGGGAGATAGATCGTGTTGCCGAGCAGTCCGTGCTTCTCCGGGTAGGCCCCGGTCACAAACGTCGCCGCGTTGACGCGCGTCACCGTGGGAAACACAGAATGGTGCGCGGTGAACACGATGCCGCGGCGGCCAAGGCCGGAAAGCCTCGGCATCACATCAGGCGTCACATAATCGGGACGCAGTCCATCAACGACAATCACAAGCTGCGTGTGCCCGGCGAATTGCGCGCTCGGCGCTGAACCGAACACTGCCAGGATCAGGGCCGCAACGAACACGTTCCGAGTCGACTTTACCAATCGAGCTTCACTCCAAATCGGACGATCCGCGGCGGAATCACGCTGGACGGCCGCAGATAGCCGGAGCCGGACGCCCAGCTCAAGAAATCCACGGGATTCGCGTTGAAGAGATTATAGAAGTCGAGTTGTGCGCTCAGACGGCGCGGGCCCCCGAGCGTGAACAGCCTCTCGACCCTCAAGTCGGCGATCGCCACAACATCCTGCTGGCGAGTGCCAAGTGGCTCTGCGAGGACCCGCTGCGTGCCGTAATTCATGCTCGCCACAAAGGTGCGCCCGAATGGCTGACCCGACTGGGCTCGCAGCAGCGGTGAGAACTGAAATTGCCACGGACCGGGAATGACCGCGTGAACCTTCGCATTCCACAGCGCAAAATGGTAGCGGCCATCACTCGACGCATTGACGATGTCGTTCGGATTGGCCGGCGCGTTCGCCGAGCGCACCGCGTTGGCGGCGGCTCCAGGCGACGACGCATGTTCCTGATTCCAGGTGATCGAATAGGACGCAAGCAGAGACCACCGTGACGCCATGCGACGGTTGGCCGTCACTTCCCAGGTGTAATAGTCATTGTCGCCATCGACGTTGGTGACGAGATTGCGAACCTGGCCCAGGTAGGCCGGATCCAGGTTGAACAGCGACAGCATTGCGCCGTCATCGCCGGTGTTCAGCACGCCATCAGGCCCCGGATCGCGAACCTGCACGGGCACGTTGAAGGCAGCATACGGCTGGGCAATGTTCTGCGTCTGCCGCTGCTGGCGCTGGCCCCGCCACACGACGCCGGTCCGCAGGGAAAAATTCGGCATCAATTCTCGGTCCAGCCAGCTGGCAAGCTCGTCGGTATACGCGTTCTTCAGATTTGGATCGAGCGAGAGGCCGGCGCCGCCCACACGCGACAGTAACCGCCCCTGCTCCGAGAGATCGTAGTTCCGATCGCGGTTCGGATCGGTCCAGGCGTAGCGCTCATAACCGGTGGCGACATTTGCGTTGACTGACGACGCCACGTTCACGTCAGGATTCCACCAGTAACGTCCGGCGTTGGCCTTGAGAACCGTCTTGCCGGCTTCGTCAAGCTTGAAGGTAATACCGAATCTCGGCGCCGGCAGGTTCCACGTGATCACGTTGTCGACCGCTGCGAAATTCGCCGCATCGGCGAATTCACTGGCGCGTCGAGATTGCGCGGGCAGATACGAGCGATAGTGATCGAGTCGGACGCCGGCGTTGACGGTCACCCGCGAGCCGGCGCTCCACGTGTCCGTGACATACAAACCGCCTGCAAACAGCCTGTTGATCGCAAACGATGGGATGTATTGGCGCACGGCGACGGCAGCGCCATTGTTGAATTCAAGCAGGAGGTTCTTCGGATAGCCGGTCTGGTCGCGCTCCGAGGTGTCACGATACAGTTCGAAGCCGACCTTCATATTGTGCGTGCCAGCCCATCCGGATCGGAAGGTGCTCAGCGTGCCAAGGACCTGGTTGCGATTGACGTTCTCGATCCACTTGACGTTGCCGCCCGTGACGAGCCGCGAGCCGATGTCCTCACGACGAATCTCATCGGAGTAGACGCCGGAGTCCCACGTGTAACCGACACGGCCGGCGCGGATTTCAGCGAGGGTGTTGCTGGTGAACACCCGATCGTATTCACCCTTCCATACCCAGCCGATGTAGTCCTGGTTGGCCGTGGCGTTCTCGTTGTCGAAGAGCCCGAAGCTTCGCGAACCCCCGGGGCCGCCAATCGTGGCCGTGTCCTGCCGATACGGCTGCAACTTCTTGCCAGCCTGGCCGTAGGCGATCAGCTTGTCGCTCGGCGTCAACTGCTGCGTGATCTTGCCCGTGTAGTTCGTCAAGCGTGTTTCGAAGGGTCGTACCGGAAAATTGGCATAGCGCGCCTGTGAACGTTCGTCGCGAAACGACGAATACCACCACAGGCGGTCGCGCTTGAGCGGTCCTCCCGCGTCGGCGTTGCGGTCATAGAACTGGTGAAGGCGGTTATCCTGCTGGCTTGCAACACCGCGTGCCAACAACCCGGCGTCGATATTGGTCGACTGCAGGTGTTCATTCTCGTAGTTGGTCAGCGCCGAGCCGCGAAGCGCGTTGCCGCCGGACTTGGAAACGAATTGGAACTGCACTCCCGGCATCGCCATGTCGGCGGAATTGCCGGCGGCGTTAACCGAGACTTCCTGGAAGGAGCCGTAGTCGTAGTAAAACGTCACCGAACCGCCGGCCGATCCGATCTGCGACATCAGCATCCCCTCGATCATCGGCTGGTTCTGGGCTCGTGTGCCATAGGCCACAAACTGCGACTGGCTGCCTGCCGACGCGCCGCCGACGTCAACGACCGCCTGCCGGACGCCTGGCGATGCCGCCATGATCGCCCAGATGTCGCGCGCGTTCGGCAGCGCCGCAAGCTGTTCGGCGGTGTAGTTGGTCTGAAGGCGCGTGGATGTCGTGTCAACCACGGGCGAAGCACCGGCCACTGTCACCGTCTCCTGAAGTGACTGCAAGCCGAGTCGAACGTTTACCGTTGCTGTGAAGCCAACCGACACCCGGATACCTTCGCGTGACAACGTCTGGAACCCTGCTAGTTCGTAGACCAGACGATAGTCGCCAGGCGCCAGATTGGTGAAGCGGTACATTCCATGCTCGTCGGTTACAACCGACCGAGCACCCATTTGCGCGGCACCGGACGCGGTCACGGTGACGCCAGGTATCACCGCTCCGATTTCGTCAACGACAGCGCCATTGACTGATCCCGAGGTGGGTCCGATGGTTTGCGCGAACGAAGTGGCTGATGTAAGCGATACGACAAGAGTCAACAGGAGCGTGGCAGCAAGGCGCATAAAACCTCGCCGACACGCTATCGCGTGCGGATAAATGGACGGTGACGCCGTCATCACCTGTCGGTAACGACGGCATCAAATCGGCGGGCTTCACACCGCGAGCGCGCGAAGACCCGGCGGGATGTCCCTCTCCCAGAAGTCGACGGATGCGTTACCGCAAGATCGCGTTGAACAACATCCGGAAAGAGCCGAACGGCTGCCCTCGCCACTGCGGACGGAACCCGAGCAGCACGATGCGTCCGTCGCCGTGCTTGAGGTCCATGGCCGCGGCCTTGCCGCGGAGATAGGTATCGCCGAGCAGGTACCCCGAGCGCAGCAAGGCACCCTCGTTCGGATAGGTGGCCAGCACGGCGCCATCGAAACCCACGCCGGCTTCGAAAGCGGGACTCCCGAGCACGAACACATCGGCCTCGGCCGGCATGCCGGACATCACGCGCTGTTGCGGATCGATCGCCACGCGCAGCACGGATCCGTTTGCAAAGAACTGCTGGCGCGTGAGGCCGGCGAGCACGTTCTTTACCGGTAACTTGAGTTGATCGATTGCGGCCACCGCACCGCGGCCCATGGCAACCAAAGTACCGCCCGATCGAACGAACGCATCGAGCGCCTTGATGCGCACATCGTCATCAGGTGTAGGTGCTGGAGCGCGACCGAATCCCCCGCCCGGAAGAATGCCGCGCGCTTCATCGCCGATGACGAGCACGTCGATCTTTTCCTTGAGGTTCCCCGTGATGTCCGGCGTCGTCAGACTCGTGAACTCGAAGCCATAGCGCTCAAGGACCCACTTCGTCCATCCGGCATCCATGCTGTTGGGCGGCTCGAACAGCGCGATGCGCGGCTTTCGCATCGCGTCTCCGGCCGCGGCCACTCGCTCGCCCGTGATCGCCAGCGAGCGGACGAGATCGTTCATGGCGGTGTCGTTCAACCCGCTGATCACGTATCGATCGCCCGCGCGACTCACCGACGCGTTCGCCTTCCAGGCGGCGTTGATCGCTCGAAACGCATTCGTCTCGGCGGGATTGACCGCGAGGTGCGCGCCCGCGCCCGTCAGCGGCTTCAGCGGCGGCACGATCGCGGCCGCCATCGGGCTCGTCTCGAAGCCGATGCCGGGCACGCTGTCGAAGACGACCGCATCTGTCTTCGATGCGTTGTACGGCGTCGGCTTGATGACAAACGGGGCGTCCGGCGCGAGCACCTTCATGCTCTTCCTGTCGGCATCGCTCAACGGCCTGGTTGCCGTCACGACTCGCACGCCCATCGTCATTGGCAGCGTCCATCCGGCCGCGTCGTATGGCTGCTCCGGCGGCCCGCCGTCGAACTCACGCAGGTCCGGATACTCCTGCTTGTCGAGCACTTCGCGAGCGAGCGCGATGAATTCCTGGTCGGTGGGAATCACCCACGTGCCTGCCGGGAAGGTCTCGCCTTCTGCGGTCACCGGCGCCGTCAACTGCGAGACGCGAACGCCCGCGAAGGCGAGGCGCCGCAACAGTTCAACGGCGGTGGGCGTGTCGCGTTGCGCTTGCGGGACGAAGTACGCGTACGGCCCGTTCTTGCGATGCTGCTCGATCTGCCGCTGGCCGGATCGATACCGATTCAGCAGCACGTTCTCCTTGTACTTGGCGGCGTAGTCGAGCACCGACAGCGACGCGACTTCCATGTATTCGACTGCATCGCGCAACGACCACTTGCCCGGCGGCCACGGGCTCGCATACAGCGCCTGCGGGCGCAGGTCGCGATATTCCTGCGGGTAGCTCTGCAAGGTGTATTCGCGCGTGTTGGCGAGGCCGGCGAGCTGCGTTTCGGTCCAGAACGAGGCGATGTTCTTGAACATCGGCGCGTAGTCGATGTAGCCGGCATACCACGCGTCGTAGCCGCTGCCCATGTGCGTGGCGCCGACCATGTTGCGTTCCTCGAGGCCCTGCGCGATCTGCATGCCGATCGTGTTCACTTCGCGCGACATCAGGTACGGCGCATGCGTTGCGATCGGTTCCGCAAACGGCGGCAGCCAGATGCGGGTGGGGAACGGCGACGACTGGTGCTGCACGTAGATGATCTGCGGCTCCCACTGGCGCCACGCATGCTCCATGACGCGCGACTCGATCATGTTGAGCATGTAGGCGTCACGATTGTTGTCGTGGCCGACGTATTCCTGGTAGAGGCGCGGCAGGGTCTCGTTGGCGGTACCGGCGTTCTTCATGTACCAGTCGGCGACCATCTGGTGGCCGTCAGGATTGATGGTCGGCCAGAGCATCAACACCACGTTGTCGAGGATGCGCGCGATCTGCGGATCATTTTGCTTGGCGAGCAGGTCGTAGGCGAGTTGCAGCGTGTGCTGCGGCCCCGACACCTCGGTGGAATGCAATCCTCCGTCGATGTGAACGAGCGGCTTGCCTTCTTTGGCGAGCGCGAGCGCCTGTGCCTCGGTGAGGCCTTCGGGGCGCGACAGCCGCCGCGCGATCTCGCGGTAGCGATCGACCTTCTTGAGGTTGGCCGGCGTCGAGATCAGGGCGAAGTAATACGTGCGGCCCTGGGTCGACGTGCCGGCGTCGACGAGCTGCATGTAGTCGCTCGCCGCGTCGAGCTTCTTGAAGTAGTCGATCGTCTGGTCGTAAGTCGCCAGTTTGTGCTCGGCTCCAGGCATGAAGCCGACGATCGATTCGGGCGTCGGAATGCGGCTTTGCGCCGCGCCCGTCAGCGAAAGGGCACAGACGAGCGCAAGGCATGCAGCTGATCGAAACATCAAAGGCCCGCCGTTCAGAATCCGAGTGAGTAGACGATCTTGAAGCTCCGGCCCTGTTCGGGCAGCACCTCTTTGAGGTAGTTGAGGTGATTGCGGTAGAGCGTGTCGGTGGCGTTGTCGAGGCGCGCGGTGACCGTATTGAGCACGCCGCGGCGATGGAAGGAGTACGAGGCGAAGAACCGCGCCGTCGCGTAACCGTCGGTCGGCTTCTCCTGGCCGAATACGCGTGTCTGCTTCGACACGATCTGCGCGCTGCCGCCAAACTGCAGGGCGTTGCGCTGATAGCGAAGTCCGGTGATCACACGGAACGGTGGAATGCGCGGCAGCGGCGTGCCGTCGGCCACAAGCTCGCCCTTCACCCAGTCGTAGGTCAGCTCCGCGGTCAGCGAATCGGTGAGCCGCGCGGAGCCCTGCGCTTCAACGCCCAGCAACAGGCTGTCAGCCTCGATGTTGCGCACCACGATCAACCCGTTCTCCACGAGCCCTGTCGGCTGCCGGAAGATGTAGTTGTCGATCGCGTTGCGGAACAGGGTGACCTCGCCTTCGAAGACCTGCGTGCGCGCGCGCAACGACAAGTCGAGGCCAATCGCACGCTCGGCGTACAGGTCGCCATTGCCGATCTCGAACGACAGGTTGCCGGGGTGCGGTCCGAAGTAAAACAGCTCCTCGAGCGACGGATAGCGCGACGCGCGGGCCACGTTCGTCGCGATCGCGACGTTGTCCTTCCTCGCGATGGGCTTGACGACGACGCCGGCAGAACCTGACCACTCGTTGAAGGTCCTGCTGCGCGACACCGTAGGCTGGTAGTGGGCGTGATCGAACCGGCCTCCCGCCTGGAAGGTGGCGCGCGACAATTCGAGCTCTTCGTAAATAAACGCAGCGGCCGCCCGCTGCTCCACCCGAGGCGTCGGGGCGTCATGACCAACCGAATCGAATCCGCGGGTCATGAACCAGCTGCCCACGCTGCCGACGAGGCGGCCCATCCGCTTGTGGGACACGAGCGCTTCGCCTTCGACGGTATCGTTGTGGAAGGTCGCTTCGACCGAATCGCCGTGGAGCTCGGAGTGCTCGTAGCGGCGCACGCCGAACGTGGCGCGATAGGACTGCACCCATCCGCCGAGGTCCTGGCCGCCGGCGCGCACGCTGATCGAATGGCGCGTCGGCGTCAGCTGGACTTCACCGTTCTCCACAAACGGGATGCCGTACTTCGAATCGTCGTACCCGTAACTGGCGCCGATGTACTGCTTCTCGAAGGTGCGTGACACGCCGATCTGCCCCATGGCCATGCGCATCTGCGAGTTGCTGACGCCGCCGAGCGGCGTCCGGTATTCGCCCGCTCGGGTGCCCGCGCCCCCCACGTGGACCGCAAACGTGCCGTTGCCCACGTGCACATCGCCCGCGGCGCCGCCAACAGCGGCATTGGAGCCGAAGTTGAAGGTGAAGTTGCCGCTCGTGCCGGTCAACTTCTCGGCGGGGATCGAATCGGTGATGACGTTCACGAGGCCGCCGATGGCATTGGCGCCGTACAACAACGTCGCCGGACCGCGCACGACTTCGATCTTGCGCGCAGCGGCAGGATTGGTCGGCACGGCGTGATCGCCGGACTGGCTCGACAGATCGCCCATTCGCTGGCCGTCTTCGAGCACCGCGATGCGGTCGCCGTCGAGGCCTCGGATCACCGGGCGGGCAGGGGCGGCGCCAAACGCCCGCGTGGCGACACCTGGTGATTCAGACAACGTCGCCCCCAGCGTCGCTTCGAGATTCTTGGCGAGTTCCTGACCCTCGAGGACCGAGGTCGGCTGGTACGACTCGAACTGCGGTCGGGCCGTCGGGCTGACCGACAGCACTTCCGCGAAGTGCAGGTCGTACTCAACGGTCACGTCGTGCGTCTTCGCCTCGTTCGCCACGCGCACCTGCGTGCGGCGCGTGATGAATCCTTCCGCGATGACCGTCACGTGGTAGACGCCCGGGGGCACGTTGTCGAAGCGATAAGTGCCGTCGGCGCCGGTCTGCGTCTCGAGGCGCAATTCTTCGAGCTGGACCAGCGCGCCCTGCATCGGAAGCGCGCTGCCGGCGCGCGTGACGGTCCCACTCAATGCGACGCCCTGCGCCTGCCACAGGGTCAATGCGAGCAAAAGTATCCGACTCATCTGCCTACGTAGATAATAAGGTGACCGTGGCCTTTCCGCTGCTCTTCTTGTTGTTCACTGCTTCTGCCGCAGCCGCGCAGACCGGGAGTATTTCAGGGACGATTTCGACGGCGGCCAAGGGCGCCTCCCCCATTCGGGTCACGATCGACCAGAAGGTGTGCGGCAACGAACTCGCCGACGAGGCCATCGTCGTCGATCCACAGGGACATCTCGCCAACGCCGTGATTTCGGTTGCGGGATTGAAGCGGCTGCCGTCGGCGGAACCGTCCGTCACGAACGAGAAATGCCGCTTCGGCCCGCGCGTGCAGCTGGCGAAACCACACGCCACGGTGCGGACGACGAGCGCGGACGCAATCCTCCACACGACGCAGGCGCAGACGCCAAACGGCGCGACGCTCTTCAACGTCGCGTTGCCGATTCCCGGCATCAACATCACCAAGCCGATCGGCGCCACCGGCCCCGTGCGGCTGAATTGCAACATCCACAACTGGATGCGCGGATGGATCGTGATCACCGACGAGGCCGCCGCGATCAGCAGCGCCGACGGATCGTTCCGCATCGACAACGTGCCCCCGGGAACCTACGAGTTGCGCGTGTGGCACGAGGCCTTGAAGGGAACGCCGCAAAAGATCACCGTCGTTGCCGGCAAGCCGACGGTCGCCAATTTCGCCTTGAAATAGGGCGCGGCCGTGCGCAATCGCGCCACGGCAACGCGCGTACAATTGGCGGATGCGCATCCGAATCTTCGCCGCCCTTTCCGCGGCTGTCGTCCTCTGGTCCGCACCCTTTGTCGTGCGCGCGCAAAGCGCCGCCGCGCAAGGAGCCGGCGCGGGTGAACGCGCCTTCCTCAGCCGCGTCCGGCGGCTGACCGTCGAAGGCAAGCGAGCCGGCGAGGGCTACTGGGCGCCCGACGGCAAGCGGCTGGTGTTCCAGAGCGAACGCGAACCGGGCAACCCGTTCTACCAGATCTACATCCTCGACATGGCGACCGGCGAGACGAAGCGCATTTCGCCGGGCTTCGGCAAGACGACCTGCGCGTTCTTCCGGCCGAACAGCACCGAGCTCGAGTTCGCGTCGACGCACCTGGATCCGAAATCGAAGCAGTACCAGCAAGAGGAGCTCGACTTTCGCGCGTCCGGGAAGGAACGCCGCTACTCGTGGGACTACGATCCGTCGATGGACATCTTCTCTTACGACGAGAAGACCGGCGCGATGAAGCAACTGACGACCGCGAAGGGGTATGACGCCGAGGCCGGCTACTCACCTGACGGCCAGTGGATCGCGTTCTCGTCGATGCGCGATGCCTACAACCGCACGCTGACCACCGCCGAACAGAAGCAGCTCGAAACCGATCCGTCGTACTTCGGCGAGGTCTACATCATGAAGGCCGATGGGTCCGACCAGAAGCGCCTGACCAACTGGCCCGGATACGACGGCGGCACCTTCTTTACCAAGGACGGCCGCATCCTGTGGCGCCACTTCGAAGAGAACGGACTGATCGCCAACGTCTACACGATGAAGCCCGACGGCACCGATCGCAAACAGATCACCGATTTCGGCTCGATGAGCTGGGCGCCGTACGAACATCCGTCGGGCGAGTACTACCTGTTTGCCTCGAACAAGCTCGGCTTCGAGAACTTCGAAGTGTTCATGGTCGACAAGGACGGACTGAAGGAACCCGTGCGCATCACCTACTCGGACGGATTCGACGGGTTGCCCGTACCATCACCGGACGGCACGCAGCTGGCGTGGACGTCGAGCCGCGCCGGCGGACAGGGCGCTGCGGGACAGATCTACCTGGCGCAGTGGAATCATGAAGCCGCCATGGCGGCGCTCAAAGCAGCGCCGCCTCGCCAGCCGCTGAAGAAATAGGCCACGAGAGACACGGAGACACGGAGCACACGACTTATGGTTCTCAGACAGCAGCGTCTCGCGATTGCCGCATTGGGCTTGTTGGTCAGCGTCCACGCATTCGCACAAACCGCGACGACCTCGGCGACGCGCAAGCACGTCGAAACGCTCGCGTCCGACAAGTTCGACGGACGACTCACCGGATCGAGCGGCGAGAAGCTCGCCGGCGAGTACTTGATCGGCGAGCTGCAGCGCATGGGCGCAAAGCCCCTCCCCGGCATGACCGATTTCCGCATGCCGTTCTCGTTCACGGCCGGGTCGAAAGACGGCGGCACGACGGTGACGATCGGCAGCGAGAAGCCGCAAGCCCGCGCCCTCTCCTTCTCGGATAGCGGCACCGCCGAAGGCGACGTGGTGTTTGCCGGCTACGGCCTCGTCGTCCCCGACTCGCAGAACTTCGGCTACGACAGCTACCAGGGGCTCGACGTCAAGGACAAGATCGTGCTCGTGCTCCGCTATTTCCCCGAAGACGCCGATCAGAAGACGCGCGGCATCCTGTCACGCTACGCGGACCTTCGCTACAAGGCGCAGGCCGCGCGCCAGCGTGGCGCGAAGGGCATGATCGTGATCACCGGGCCGCGGTCGCCGAACGCCGGCGAGCTCGTGCCGATGAGTTTCGACACCGCGATCGCCGGATCCGGCCTCGTCGCCGTGAGCGTCAGCGGTGACGGCGGCATGAAGGCGTCGGGCAAGTCGCTCGACGAGGTGCAAAAAGAGCTCGATAGCGGCAACCCGCACGTGGCCGGATTCGCGATGAAGCTGCGCGCGCAGATCAGCGCCAAGATCATTCGCGAGCAGCAGACCGGCACCAACATCGTCGCCTACCTGCCGGCCGGCGGTTCGGTGACGGGCGTGGTGAAGCCGTGGGTGGCAATCGGCGCGCACTACGATCACCTTGGCCGCGGCCAGGTCGGCAACTCGCTCGCCGACAAGGACCAATTGACGCAGATCCATCATGGCGCCGACGACAACGCGTCAGGCACGTCCGCGGTGCTCGCCATCACGTCTGCGATGTCGAAGCAGACGCGCAAGCGAAACCTGCTCATCGGCTTCTGGTCGGGCGAAGAACTGGGCCTGCTCGGATCGAACGCCTTCGTCACCAAGCCGCCGGTGCCGCTCGATCAACTCCAGGCGTACTTGAATTTCGACATGATTGGCCGCGTCGCGGACAACAAGCTGACCGTGCAGGCGACCGGGACGAGCACCGTGTGGCCGAAGATGCTCGAGCAAGCGAACATCGCCGCGGGATTCGACCTGGTGCTCCAGGAGGATCCGTACCAGCCGACCGACGTCGAGAGTTTCAACACCGCGAGCGTGCCGTGCCTGACCTTCTTCACCGGCGCGCACCAGGACTATCACAAGCCGAGCGACACCGCCGACAAGATCAACTACGAGGATCTCGATCGCGTCGCCGAGCTCGCCACGTCGATCGTCAAGCGGCTGATGGATTCACCCGACGCGCCGCAGTTTACGAAAGTCGAACAAAAGCAGGATAGCGGCGGACGAACGGGCCTGCGCATTTTCACCGGCACGATCCCGGACTATGCGTCCGAGGTGAAGGGATTGCTGCTCGGCGGCGTGATCGGCGGCGGGCCCGCTGAACAAGCGGGCCTCCAGAAGGGCGATGTGATCGTGGAGATTGCAGGCCAGTCGATCACCAACGTCTACGACTACACGTACGCGTTGGAGTTGCTGAAGATCGGCCAGCCCGCCAAGGTGATCTACATGCGTGCGGGAGAGAAGAAGGAAACCACGCTGACTCCGGCAGCGCGGAAGTAGTCGAGGGGCCGACTACTTCTTCTTTCCGGTGAAATCCGCCTGGCCCATGCCGAAGTCGATCATGCCCTTCATGCTGGCGCCGTCGACTTCGCCGGTGACCTTGATGTCCAGCGCGCCCTGAGGCGTCTGGAGCGAAAAGTTCATCGTCAGGTTCTTGCCCTTGATTTCACCGGCAAGGTTGACGGTGCCCTGCGGGCTTTCGAGCGTGCCGCTCACCTTGTCGCCGTCCTGCTTCAACGTGCACGTGGCGCTGATCGGGCCTTCAGGGCCGTTGATCGACAGGTCCCACCCGCCGGCCACGCTCGCCTGCGCGAACGCGCCGGCACTGAGCACGACCGCGAGCACCACGGTCATCGCAATCTTTCGGAACATTGCTGCCTCCAGAGAACGCAGTATACAGGCCATCGGGCCATCGGGCCATCAGGCCAGTCAGTCACTGAGGCAGACGTAGATCTCGCCTGCCGTGATCTGCACGAGGTGTTTGGAGAGACCCACACGCGGATCCTGGACCATCGTGCCCGTGCGAATGTCGTACGACCATCCGTGCCACGGACATGTGACGACGCCCTGGTGGATGGGGCCGTCGCAGATCGGCCCGCCGCGATGCAGGCAGAGGTTGTCGAGCGCGAAGAACTCGTCGCCGAGGCGGAACAGCGCGACGTGCCGCGTGCCGACGACGACCATCTTGCCCGCGCCGGGCGCAACGTCACCGATGCGCCCGACGCGCACGAACTCGCCGGACGGCGCGGTCACTTCTGCTCTTTGAAGTCCGCCGGGATCGCCACCGACGCCGCGTCGACACTCGTCGTCAGTTTGAGCATCTCGACCGACGTCGTCATGATCGTCGCGCGCTGCGGCGCGGCGTTGCCGCTGTCTTTCTTCTGCGCTTCCTCGGCCATCTTTTTCAGACCGCCGAGCATGCCGCCGAGCCCCTTCTTCTTCGGCTCCTCTGGTGCAGGCGCGGGCATCGCTTCCGACTTCTGGTTCGCGGTGCCGGGAGGCACCGATTCCATCTGCATTTCGGTCAGGATCGGCGTGCCCTCGAGCTTTGACCCTTCCGCGCGCATCTTGTCGAGCGCCGGCTTGATCTGCGGATACATCGCCATGGCCATCGCCATGTCCTGTGCCGATGCGCCAACGACCATCGGGCCGTAGATCGCTTCGGCGTACTTGCGATCGAAGTCGGCCAGGTCCTTGTTCGACGGCGCGCTCGCTGCGAGCCACATGTCGGTCGTCATCTGGAGGCCGCCGGATTCGTTCAGCGTCTTGCCCTTTTCCCGAACGGTGATCGTCATCACCGACTTCTTGGTGTCGAAGCCGTTGATGCTCTTCGTTTCACTCGTGTTCTTGATGTCGAAATCGACTTCGTATTCCTTCGCGTTCGGGTCCTTCTTCTCCGGCTCGCTGGCGCGCTCGTTCTTCGCCGCCTTCTCGGCGTCCTTCTTCGCGTCTTCCATCTGCTTGCGCAGCTCGGCGAAGGTCGTGACCTTGTAGGTCTTCTTCTTCATGTCGAGGTCGTAGACCTTCTGCTCCGACAGGTCGATGATCTGACCCGTCGTGTCCGACACGGTGGCCTTGCGGTTGCCCTTGACGGCGACCATGGTCGTCACGCCTTCGCGCGCGCCCTTGCCGCCGAACATGTTGACGATCTTGCCGATGGCGCCGCCGAGCTGGAACTTGACGCGCTGGTCGGAGCGGACGTCAGCCGACAGCGTTGTTGAACTGATCGCCACGACGCCCATGACGATTGCGGACGTAAGGAAACGACGCATCTTCAGCCTCCGGTTTGTCATCTTACAACGAGACGAGTTTAGTACTGCCTCAACAGTCGCGCGGCGCGGAGGATTTCTTCCTCGCTGACGAGGAAGAACTCTTCGAGCGGCGGCGAATACGGCACCGGGGCGTCCAGCGCTCCGAGCACGCGCACCGGCGCATCGAGCGCTTCGAACGCTTCTTCCTGGATGATCGCGGCGAGGCTTTCGCCGATGCCGCCGGTCCTGGAATCCTCGTGCACGATCAGCACGCGGTTGCAGTGACGCGTGACTGCCAGCACGGCATCCTTGTCGAGCGGCTGCAAGCTGCGCAAGTCGAGCACCGCGGCCTCGACGCCTTCCGCCGACAGCGCATCGGCCACGCGCAGGCAGTGATGCACGTAGGCGCCGTAAGAAATCATGACGAGGTCGCTCCCGGCACGCCGCAGCGCGGCTTTACCGATCGGCGCTGGCGCCGGAGCCTCGGCGGGAAGGACCTGCTTGACGCGGGGATCGCGATAGAGCGCGATGTGCTCGTAATACAACACCGGATCCGGATCGGCAACGGCAGCCGCCATCAAGGCGCGCGCATCTTCCGGCGTCGACGGCACGACGATCTTCAATCCCGGCGTGCGATAGAACCAGGGCTCGGTATTCTGGCTGTGATACGGACCGGCGTGCCGCAACCCGCCCCACGGCATGCGCACCACCATCGGCACCGACCCGCCCCAACGGTAGCGAATCTTCGCGGCGTTGTTGACGAGTTGATTGAAGCCCGTCGCGACGAAATCGTTGAACTGCATCTCGCCGATCGGGCGCAGTCCCGCCAGCGCCGCGCCGACGCACACTCCGAGCACCGCGCTCTCGGCGAGCGGCGAATTGCGGATGCGATCGCCGTGGTCTTTCAGCAGCGGACGCAGCAGCAGAAACGCGTTGCCGTACTGGCCGCCGACATCCTCGCCGTAAACGAACACGCGCGGGTCGGCCTTCAGCGCGTCGCCGACGCCGAGCATGACCGCTTCGAGGAACGTGTTGCCTTTCTTGTCGAACGGCAGTCCCGGTTCGAGCGGCGGCAGGTCCGCGGTAACCGGCTGCGACAGGCGGCGCGCAGGCTCCAGCCACTCGACCTTGACGCGCGGCGCTTCGCCCTCTAACACGCCGACACCGGCAAGCGCCGGCTCCGGCCACGGCTCGCTGATCACGAGGTGGGCCGCGCGATCGACGAGGTCGTCGGCCCACTTCTTCAGGTCGTCGAGATGCGTCGCGGAGATCAGCCCCTCGTCTTCGAGGCGGCGCGCGTACATCGGAATCGGATCCCGCTTGGCCCAGAACTCGTAGAGCTCGCGATTGGCATAGCCGGTGTCGTGCAGCGTGTGGTACTCCCACGACGGCGGCTGGTCCTTGCCGAGATACAGCATGTCGTCGTGATGCGCGTGACCGCACATCCGCATCGCGATCACTTCGATCAACGTCGGGCCATCGCCCGCACGCGCCCGCTCGGCCGCCCACGTGAACGCGGCCGCGACTTCATCGGGATCGGTGCCGTCGATCGTGATTCCGGGAATGCCGTACCCGGCCGCCTTGTCGGCAAACACGCGCGTGGCCGAGTTGTCGCGAACCGGCGTCGACAGCGCCGTCTGATTGTTCTGCAGGCAGAAGATCGCCGGCAGCTTTGCAGCGGCGCACGCATTGATCGCCTCGTGCCATTCACCAAGCGACGAACCGCCTTCGCCGATGAAGGACAGCGCAACGCGCTCGGCGTGCTGCTGCTTGAACGCCATCGCCATGCCGGCCATGGAGAGCGAGCCCACGGCCAACGGCGCAGCTGCGGGCAACACGCCCCACGCAAAATCCCCGGTGTGCAGGTCCTTGCCGGACATCGGCGGCCCGGCCTTGCCCATCTGCGCGCGCAGGATCATCGCCACGGCTTCCTCGTCGTGACGCATCGCGAGCGTCATGCCGAGATCGCGAATCACCGGCGCCAGCACGTCGCCGTTCCACGCGCCGTCCGCCGTCTTGTAGGCGGCGCCGCGCTTGAGGCGGATCGCGCCGGCGTAAATCGCCTCTTGTCCCAGCGAGCGGAAGCCCTTGCCCTGGAACGCCATGTCGCCCCATCGCACTTCGCCGCCCATGAAGAACTGCTTGAGCCGGTTGTCGACGCTGCGCGTCAGGCACATGCCTTTCAGGATCTCGAGCCGTTCATCCTTGCTGAGCGAAGCCTCGATCGCCGCCCGGCGGACGAAGCCATCGCAGGCATCCGCGACTTCGGCGCGGGCCTGCTCGAGCCGCTTGCTGGCCGCGGTGCCCGGCGTGGTGTCGCCGATCCCTTCCGGCGCCGCGACACGTTCGTACAGCAGCTTCGCGAGGGCCCTCCGGAGCGCAGGCCGTGCGGCATCGATCTTCGTCGCATCACGACCCTTGATCGCCGCCAGCCCCGCTTTCTCGAACGCCTCCAGCGCATACGGCAACGCAAAGGGATGGCGCTCCGCCACGAATGCCGCAAACCGGCTGGCCAGCCCGCTGAGTCTCTCTACGTCGTGCATGCGAGGCATTCTCTCGATTATAGGTTGAGGCCGTCGGAAACTCCCGGCGTCTCTGATAGGCTGTGCGGCATGAAACAGCTCGCCGTCCTGATCGCCGTGACCGCGCTCGTCTCTGTTGCCGACGCGCAGGATTTCAAGGCACGCGCCGTCGCGATCCACAAGCAGACGCCGCTCATCGACGGGCACAACGACTACCCGTGGGCGCTTCGCGACATCGATCCCGGCCGCGATTTGACGAAGGCC
>CAZBYY010000020.1:0-22511 GCA_964495855.1 uncultured Acidobacterium sp.
CGGTTGGTGTTGGGATTGTTGATGGCGGCGCACGGGTCGCAGAAGTTGTTCGGCTGGTTCGGCGGGTACGGGCTCGCAGGCACCGGCGGCTTCTTTGAATCGCTCGGCTTCCGCCCGGGCCGCGTCTTCGCGGCAGCCGCGGGGCTGACGGAATTCGCCGGCGGCCTGCTGCTCGCCGTCGGGCTGCTCGGCCCGCTCGGACCGGCGCTGATCGTCTCGGTGATGATCGTGGCGATCGCGACCGTACACCTCGGGCACGGCCTGTTTGCGCAGACCAACGGCGTCGAGGTGCCGCTGCTGTACCTGGTGCCGGCAGCCGCCATCGCGCTGATCGGCAACGGCGCGTATTCGGTCGACGCGCTCCTCAGCCTGAGCTGGTCGCCGTCGGTCGTGTGGACGGTGCTGGCCGCGGGCGTGATCGGCGGCCTGGCGAACCTCGCGATTCGCAGGACCGAACCGCAGGCGGCGCACGTCTAACCATTCATGAAGTGGTCTGGAGGGTGCCTGGCGGCCGCGCTCGCATGGAGCGCCACGCTGCTCGGGCAATCACCCGGCGTTCCCGCGTCAGTGAGGCCGTTCCCCGGCGCGCTGACCGGGACGCTCGTGTTCCAGTCGGACATCGGCGGTCCCGACAACCGCGACCGCCGCAACCACATCTTCACGCTCGATCTCGCCAGCGGCGCGGTCAAGGCCCTCACCTCCGGCGCAAATCATCACGATGCGGCCCCCCGCTGGTCGCCGGACGGAACGCGCATCGCGTTCAAGTCGACGCGGGCCGGCACCGGCAAGTGGCAGATCTACGTGATGAACGCCGACGGGTCGAACATCACGCGGCTGACCGAGTCTGCGTCGAACGATCACGACCCGGCCTGGATGCCGGACGGCAAGAGCGTGGTGATCAGTTCCGATCGCGAAAGTCGCGAAGACATCTACCGCGTGTGGCTGGCTGATCGGCGCGTCGAGCGGCTCACGCGCCATGTGGTCGGCCGCGCCATCATGCCGAACGTGTCGCCCGACGGGCGCTACCTCACCTACGCGGCGCAAACGCTGCAGCGGCTGCAATTCTGGGAGTTCCAGATTCACGTGCTCGACCTGCAGACCGGCGCCATCCGCGCACTCGATCAGTCCGGCGGCACCCGCTGGCCCGCCTTCTCCCCCGATGGACAGCGCATTGCCAACGTCACGCTCGCGAAAGAGCCGTCGTCGATCCAGGTACGCAACGTCGATGGTCGCGGATCGCGCGAACTCGCCGCCGATCCGAAACGCTGGGCGTATTACCCGGAGTGGTCGCGCGACGGCAAATGGATCGCCCTCTCGGTGAGCCCGCAGCATCACGAGGGCGAGGACTGGGACCTCGCCGTCATCGCGGCCGACGGCTCGCGCGCGTTGCAGAAGCTGACCACGGGTCCTGGCAACGATCGCCTTCCCGACTGGAAACCGTAGACCCTATACTGTCGGGATGCTTCGGCGTACGCTGATTGCCGTCCTTGCAACATCGTTTCTTGCCGGCTGCAGCCAGACACCGACGCTCTCCGCCACGGATCGACTCAAGCCCTGCACCGCTGACGACGCCCCCGCGGATGCCTACTGCGGCACGCTCAAGGTCTTCGAGAATCGTGAAAGCAAACACGGCCGCCAGATCGACCTGAACATCGTCGTGCTTCCCGCGCTGCGCGCCGATGCCCAGCCGGATCCGCTCTTCTTCCTCGCCGGTGGTCCCGGCCAGGGCGCCGCCAGGCTTTCGCGCGCCGTCCGCGAGATGTTCCGCCGCGTCCAGAACGATCGCGACATCGTCCTCGTCGATCAACGCGGTACCGGCAAGTCGAATCCGCTCAACTGCGATCAGCACGAGTCCGGAGACGACTCGCTCGAGACCGCGATCGAGTCCCCCGACGACACGCTCGCGCGCCTGAAGGCGTGCATGTCGAAATACGACGCCGACCTCACCCAATACACCACGACCATCGCGATGGACGATCTGGATGATGTGCGGGCGTTTTTAGGCTACGAGAAGATCAATCTTTACGGCGGTTCGTACGGCACGCGGGCCGGCCTCGTCTACATGCGCCAGCACGGCGATCGCGTCAGGGCCGCGATTCTCGACGGCGTGGCGCCGACCGACATGCGGTTGCCGCTCTACTTCCCGCGCGATGCGCAGCGCGCCTTCGATCTTCTGGTCAAGGACTGCGCCGCCGATGCCGGCTGCAACAAGGCGTATCCGAATCTCGGCGAGCGAATGCAGACGCTGATGGCGCGCCTTGAAAAGAACCCGCCAACGGTGAAAGTGACAAACCCGCGGACGGGCCAGCCGAGCGACATGAAGATCGACGCGCGCCTGCTCGCCGACATCGTCGTGTTCTCGCTCTACGTTCCCGCGGCCACCACGCTCGTCCCGGCCATCGTCGCAGCAGGCGAGCGCAACGATTTCCAGAGCCTGCTCGCGCTCGGCTCCATCGCCGACGGCGGTGGCGGCGAGCCGAACATGAGCATCGGCATGCAACTGTCGGTGATCTGCGCCGAGGATGCGCCGCGCAACACGCCGGAGGACCTGAATCGCGAATCGAAGTCGACGCTGTTCGGCAAGTACGTGATGTCGATTCAATCGCGCGCCTGCAGCTTCTGGCCGCGCGGCAAGGTGGACGCGTCGTACTACGAGCCGGTGACGAGCGCGATTCCGACGTTGGTGCTGTCCGGCGGCATCGACCCCGTCACGCCGCCCACGTGGGGCGAGCAGGTCGCGAAGACCTTGTCCAACTCGAAGCACGTCATCATCCCCGGCAGCGGTCACACGGCCGGCAGCACCGGATGCGGTCAGCGCATCATGAAGGACTTCATCGAAAAGGGCTCGGTGCAGGATCTCGACACGAGCTGCGCCGCGCGCCTGCAGCGGCCGGCATTCTTCCTGAGCCCTGCAGGTCCCGATCCCACTCGAGCGACGGCCCCGGCCGCAGGTGCCCGATGACTCGCGTCGAGGGCGTCCACAAGCGTTTTGGCGACGTGCACGCCGTCAACGACGTCACGTTCGACGCGCCCGACGGCCACGTCACGGGCCTGCTTGGCCCGAACGGCGCCGGCAAGACGACAACGCTGCGCATGCTCTACACGCTGATGCGGCCCGACGACGGCACGATCACCGTGGACGGCATTGACGCCGTGGCCGATCCGCAGGGCGCGCGCTTCGCGCTCGGCGTGCTGCCCGATCAGTCGGGCCTCTATCCGCGGCTCACCGCGCGTGAACACATCGAGTACTTCGGCCAGCTGCAAGGCATCACCGGCAGCGACCTGCGCGCCCGCACCGATCACCTGCTGAAGATGCTGGACATGACGGCGATTGCCGATCGCCGCGTCGCCGGCTTCTCGCACGGCGAGCGCACCAAGACCGCGCTCGCCCGGGCGATCGTCCACGATCCGAAGAACGTCCTGCTCGACGAGCCCACCAACGGGCTCGACGTGATGAGCACGCGTGCCGTCCGCGAGATCATCCGCCGGCTGAAGAACGAGGGGCACGCGGTGCTGTTCTCGAGTCACGTCATGCAGGAAGTGTCCGCGCTCTGCGACACGATCGTGGTGATCGCGCGCGGCAGGATCGTCGCCTCGGGGTCGCCGGACGACCTGCGGCGGCTCACGGGGCGGGACAACCTCGAAGACGCGTTCGTCGCGCTCAGTGGTCTCGAGGCCGACGCGGAGAGCGCATCATGAGAGCGGGAGTGATCGCCCAGTCGCTCGTGGTCGTCCGCAAGGAATTGACGGACTGGTCGCGCGATCGCCGCTCGATCATCACCGTGCTCGTCAGTTCGCTGCTCGCGCCGGCGATCATCGGCATCATGTTCACGCAGCTGGCCAGCCGCCAGCGCCAGGTCGAGGACGTGACGATCCCGATCGTGGGCGCGAAGAATGCGCCGGCGCTCGTGGACTGGTTGAAGCAGCAGGTCGGCGTCACCGTCGTCGACGGCCCGGCCGACCCGCAGGAAGCGGTCCGCTCGCGCCAGGAAGATGTCGTCCTCGTCATTCCCGACACCTTCATCCAGAACTTCAGCAGCTCGCGGCCGGCGCAGATCCGGATGTTGAACGACAGCTCCAGCCAGAATGCGCGGCCGAAGGTGCAGCGCATCCGCGCGTTGTTGCAGGCCTATGGCAACCAGATCGGCAGCCTGCGCCTGATCGCGCGTGGCATCAGCCCCGTCGTGGTCAACGCCATCAACATCGAGGAGGTCGAGGTGTCGAGCGCGCAACAGCGCGCCGCGCAGATCCTCGGCTTCATCCCGCTGTTCATCATGATTGCCGCGTTCACCGGGGCGATGTCGATCTCCACCGATTCAACCGCAGGCGAGCGCGAACGCGGATCGCTCGAGGCCCTCCTCGTGAATCCGGCGCCGCGGCTGTCGATCGCCACCGGCAAGTGGATCGCGGGCACGCTCACCGGCATGCTCAGCGTGATGGTGTCGGGCACGCTGCTCTACGCGCTGTTCAAGTACATCCCGCTGCAGGACCTCGGCATCCGTTTCCGCATCGACTCGCTGCAGGTCACGCAGTTTCTCATCACGATCCTGCCGCTCTGCCCGTTCATCGTCTCGGTGCAGATGTACGTGGCCACGTTCGCGAAGTCGTTCAAGGAGGCGCAAAGCTACCTGAGCTTCCTGATGATGGCGCAGATGGTTCCGGGCATGATGGCGACGATGAACACGACGGCGACGAAGCCGTGGATGCATTTCGTGCCGTGGGTCGGCCAGCAGACGCTGTTGACGGACGTCCTCGGCAGCAAGGCAATCAGCCCGGCCGAGTTCGCCATCATCGGCGCCATCAACCTCGTGCTGTCGCTCGTGATCCTGCGCGCTGTCGCCGGCCTGCTCCATCGCGAGCGGATTATTTTCGGCCGGTAGCGCTCGTTAGACGCGCTGCAGTCTGACCTTGAGGTAGGCCACGCCCATGAACAACACCATCACGATGCCGCCTGGCGTCAGTCCGTTTTCGCAGCGGTACCGAATCGTCTCTCCCGGCGCCGCATCGAATTCGACGGTGGTTCCAAACAACGTATTGTGTGCCTTGAGCGTGTGATGCCCGGGCGTGAGTTCCTGCGTGAGCGTCTTGCCGTATTTCAACGGCCGGTCGAGTTTCTCGCCGTCAATCCAGATGTGGACGACTCGGTCTTGAACGTCTTGCGGATGATCGCGGGTAAGGACGAGCTGCGCCGGCTCTGGCACCTTCCCAGCATACTGGCATTGCTGGTCGCTGTCGCCTGCTCGGCCCCGCCTTCCCCGCCACCAGCGCCACAACTCTTCAAGCGCTCGCATATGACGATGGGCTCGCTGGTCGAAGTGAGCGCATGGAGCGAAAGCGAATCAGCAGCGAGCGAGGCCTTCGAGCACGTGTTCAGGGAGTTCGACCGGCTCGATGCGCTGCTCAGCGTGTGGAAGGACGACAGCGACGCGTCTCGCATCAACGCCGCCGCCGGCAAGGCGCCGGTGAAGGTCAGCGGCGAGACGATCGACGTGCTCTCGATCGCGCACGACATCAGCGCGCAGACCGGCGGCAAGTTCGACATCACCTTCGGCGCGCTCGCCGACATCTGGAAGTTCGATCACGACCAGGACAACAGCATTCCCGATCGCGCGGCCATCGAACGGCGGCTACCACTCGTCAACTACGAGGACGTCATTGTCGATCGCGCGGCAGGCACCGCGTTCATCCGCAGGCCCGGCATGCGCATTCACCTCGGCGGCATCGGCAAGGGCTACGCCGTCGATCGCGCCGTCGCGCTGCTGAAGCAACGCGGCCTTCGCGATTTCATGATCCAGTTCGGCGGCGACCTCTACGTCGCCGGCACGAACGGCGGCAAGCCGTGGAAGCTGGGCATCGCCGATCCCCGCGGCAGCCATGATCCGTTTGCCACGATCGAGATCAGCGACGGCACTTTCAGCACATCAGGCGATTACGAGCGGGCGTTCGTCAAGGACGGCGTTCGGTATCACCACATCCTCGATCCGGACCGCGGCGAACCGGCGCGCGGCTGCCGCAGCGTGACGCTGGTCACCAATCGCGCCGTCGTGGCCGACGCCCTCGCAAAAGGCGTGTTCATTCTCGGACCCACCGAGGGCATGGCGCTGATCGAGAAGCTGCCGGACGTGGAAGGCGTGATCGTCTCGGCAGCGAATCAGGTGCTCGTATCGAGCGGACTCAAAGGACGCGTCCAGTTGCTGAAGATGCCGACCGACGCGCCCTGACCCGGCATCCGGCACCCGGCATCCGGCATCCGGCATCCGGCATCCGGCACGATCGTTTACGCCGCCCGTCCAGTCGCGGGGCGGAACTCGCCCTCCCACTTCGCGACGACGACCGACGCCAGGCAATTGCCGATGACGTTCGTCATCGTCCGGCCCATGTCCATCAGCGCGTCGACGCCGAGGATCAACGTGATGCCTTCGAGCGGCAGGTTGTGGCTGGCCAGCGTGCCGGCCAGGATCACCAGCGACGCGCGCGGCACACCCGCCACGCCTTTGCTCGTCAGCATCAGCGTCAAGAGCATCGTCACCTGCTGACCGATCGTCAGCGTGACGCCCGCCGCCTGCGCCACGAACACCGCGGCGAGTGACAGATACAACGTGCTGCCATCGAGGTTGAAGCTGTAGCCGAGCGGCAGGATGAACGACACGATGCGGCGCGGCACGCCGAACGCTTCAACCGATTCCATCGCGCGCGGCAGGGCCGCTTCGCTCGACGTGGTCGAGAAGGCAATCAGCGCCGGTTCCTTGACCGCCTTGAAGAAGCCGGTGATCGGGATGCGGAACATCACCATCACGGGGACGAGCACCGCCAGGTAGAACACCGCGAGCGCCGCGTAGAGCGTGAACACCAGGAAGGCCAGGTTCTGCAGCACCGACAGGCCGCTCGTGCCGATCGTCACCGCGATCGCGGCGCCGACGCCAAACGGCGCGTAGAGCATGATGATGTTGGTGACCTTGAACATCGCCTCGGTGAGCGATTCGCACCACTCGACCATCGGGCGGCCCTTCTCGCCGACCATGCCGAGGCCGATCGCAAAGACGATGCTGAACACCACGATCTGCAGCACGTCGCCGGTCGACATCGCTTCGATCACGGACGTCGGCACGGTGTGCAGGATGATTTCCTGCCAGGTCTGCGGCTTGGCCGTGATGCCGGGATTGGCGCCGATCGGCAGCACCATGCCCACGCCCGGCTTCATCACGTTGACCATGAACAAACCGATCAACAGCGCGAGCGTCGTCACCACCTCGAAGTAGATGATCGCGCGCAGGCCCATGCGGCCGACGTCCTTGAAGTGCCCCGCGCCCGCGATGCCGGCGACCAGCGTGCCGAACAGCAGCGGCGCGATGATCATGCGGATCATGCGGATGAAGATGGCGCTGAACGGCCGGATGACCTCGACGAGGTCGCGGTTGTAGTTGTTGATCAGCACGCCGGCGATCAAGCCGAGCACGAGCCCGATCAAGATCTGCGTGGTGGGGGAAATCCGGGGCTTGCTGGTCGTGGTGGCCATGCGGGTTTGGATTCTATCAGGCCTCGGGGCTCGGGCTTCAGGCCTCAGGATTCAGCGAACCGGCTGCAACGGGAGAATGGCGATTTTTTTGTTTTTGTAGTCGATGATTCGCCAGTGCGGGCATTTCTGCTGATCGGCATAGAGCCGTTCGCAGTCATCGCAGCGGACGCACTCGGTGACCAGGATCTTCGGCCCCTCGATTGCACCCCACTGGCATGTCTTCTGGCAGATCTTGCACGTCTTGCACTCCGACCAGCGCTTGATCTTGAACACGGCCGCAAACGACAGCAGGCCGAGCGTGGCGCCGACGGGGCACAGGAACCGGCAGTAGAGGTTGCGCACGAACAACGTCGCCGTCAACAACACGCCAAGCAACGTCCACATGATCGGCCGGCCGGCGAGGCCGAACATCCAGAACGGTTCGGTGTACTGGTAGATCAACAGGTCGTGCGTGACGAGGTAATAAGCGATCACGCCGGCAAGGATCCCGAACTTGATCCACGACGCGCGCCGCTCGATCGACCGGGGCACGTCGACGCGCCACTTGGCCGGCAGAATCGCATCAAGCGTCTGCGTGAGCGCGCCGTACGCGCAAATGCGTCCGCAGTACAGCCGGCCCCACAGCAGCGTCGAGACCACCGTGAAGCCGAAGAACAGGTACCACGCCAGGTTGTACTTGACGATCGGCCAGTTCCAGTCGAGCACGCTGAAGATGTTGGTGATGGAAATCAGGTAGCTCTTGCTGAATCCCATGTAGCCGATCGCGAACGCAAACGTCACGAACTTCAGCGCGACGCTCTTCCTGTGGAAGCTGACGTAGGCGAGGACGAAGAAGGCGGCCAGTAAGGCCAGGTCGAGATACTGCGGGCGGAGAATGTCCGCCCAGGTTTCGACCGGCGTCTCGTCGAATCCCCAGGGATCCGGCTGCCCCTGCGCCAGGGCCCAGGCAAAGATCATTGCTGCGGCTTGATCTGATCGGGCGTGAGGAACGTCTTCGCCATCGTCCGCGTCGCATCGCGCAGCGCTCGCGCGGCGTGCGCCATGGTGATGGACGCGCGCGACACCGCTGCGATGTCGCGGCCAACGACGAACGGATCGCGGATGCTCTTGTTCTTGAACTGCTCGACGAACTTCGGCGGATCGACCGAGAAGTACCCGTACGGCTCGGAGTTGTAGTCCATCACCACGCCCTGGATGATGCCGCGGGTGTCCATGCCGACCAGGAAGTGTACGGGGCCGTGGTAGCCGATGTCGTTCGGCACGACGTCGGTCGTCCAGAAGATGAAGCCGATCGGCGGCGCGGCCGGGTCGGTTTTCGGATCGACGCCGTAGACCTTGTAGTGCAGCGGCGTGCCGCCAAACGCGGAGAAGCCGCCGGCGTTCGGGAACAACGTCTTGAAGTACGGCTCAGGCTTGGGGTTGGTGAAAATCCGCCTGGCCTGCGCCGACAACGTCACCGCACTCGCCGCCGCCAGCACGAACAACAGCACGCCGACTCGTCTCAAACCGCACGTCCTCCCGATGGGTGTAGGTCAGCATACAATAAGCCGCCTATGCAGAACGTCTCCCGATATCTCCCGCGATATCTCGTGATGGGCGTGGCGCTGGCGCTGTATGTCGTGACCCCCAGCGCGCAGACGGCCACCTTCCCCTACGATCACATCCACGTCAACGTGCCGGACACCGCCGCCGCGGCCAACTGGTACGAGAAGAACTTTGGCGGCAAGCGCATCACCGAGGCGCCCGATCGCCTGATGTTCGGCAGCACGCGCTTCATGTTCCTGAAGAAGGCCGACGCCAAGCCCAGCGCGGGCGGCGCGATCGACCACGTCGGCTTCTCGGTTGCCGACCTCGACGCGAAAATGAAGGAGTGGGAGGCCGCCGGCATCAAGGTGACGCAGCCGGTGCGCGACGTCCCCGGCCTCTTCAAGCTCGCCTTCCTCGAGGATCCGTGGGGCACGCGCATCGAGGTCGTCCAGGATCCCGATCTGCTCGGCCTGCATCATCTGCACCTGCGCAACCCGAATCCTGACGAAGGCTTTGCGTGGCTGCTGGACAAGTTCGGCGGCAAGAAGACGCAGCTGAAGGGTCGCCTCGACGGGATTCGCTACGACGCCGACGGGTTCAGCAGCGTGTGGATCCTGATCACCAAGGGCGAAGCGGAGCCGAGCACGGGCCGCGCGATCGATCACATTGGCTGGCGCTCGGTGGGTCCGTTGAAGGACACGATCGATGGACTCCGCGCGAAGCACGTCGAGGTGGAAACCGAACCGCGTCCGCTGCCGCTCCCGAACGGACCGACGATCAACTTCTCGTACGTCCGCGGGCCGGCCGGCGCGCGCATCGAATTGGTGGAACGACCCGGGCTGAAGCCGGGACAGTGATCGTTGGGGGCGAACAAAAGTTCGCCCCTACCGTTCGCCTTACGCCTCGCGTTCGAGCCGCACTCGCAGCGCGGCGATCTGCCAGATCACCATCATGATCCAGCCGCCGCGCCCGAGTGAGTTCGTGCACTTCAACCGCACGTGCTCGCCGGGCGAAGCCTCGATCTCGAGCGTGTCTGAAAACAGCGTGTTGAACGCCCGGACCGAGTGGCGTCCGGGCGGGATCTCTCGCGACATCTGCTGGCCGTACTTGACCTTGCCCCACAACTCACCATCGACGTACAGGTAGACCTGCCGGTCCTGGAAGTCGGACGCGCCGTTGCGCGTCACGGTCAGCTGCGCGTTGTTGATCTTCGAGATGTGCGCTTTGGAGTCTTTCGTGCCGCCCCACGCCCGCTGCAATTCTTCGAGCGTGAGGACGTCCTCGAGCACGTCCGTGATCACACCAGACATGCGAGTCAAACGCGCTTATTGCTTGGCCGTCGCCGGGGCCGCGGCGTACTGAATTTCCTTGGCCTTCGACTCCGTCGCGCCGGCGGTGATCACGACCACGCGCATGCCGGCCTTCAAGTCGGCGGCCGCGCCCTTGTCCTTCCCGCGCTTGAAGGGGGTCGTCGGGATGATGTCGAACGTGACGTCCTTGCCTTCAGTCGATTTCACGACGAGCTTGGCTTTGTCGACCGACGCAATCGTGCCCATCGTCTTGTGCTCGTGACCAGGATGGGCCATCGGCAGGGCCGGAGCGAGCAGCGTCAAAGCGAGGACCGCGAAGAGGAAAGGTTTCATGCGGTAAGCCTACCAGAACAGGCCATCGGGCCATCAGGCCGTCAGGCCATTAGGGATCGGGCCTTCGCCAATACCTGCTCAGCGGTCCAGCCGGCGGCGCGGAGGTCGCGGACGCCGGTGTCGCCGTCTGATTTGCTGAGCTTTTGCGCCGGCGACTTCATGACCAGTGGGTGATGCCAGAAGCGCGGCGGCGTCGCACGGCCGATCAGCCGTGCAAGGCGAATCTGACGACCCGTCGATGCGAGCAGATCTTTTCCGCGGATCACATCGGTGATCTGCTGCAGATGGTCGTCCACGGTCGCGACGAACTGGTATGTCCAGTTGCCGAGACGATCGCGCACCAGCAGATCGCCGCACTGCTGGCTGGGATCCTGTTCCTGCGGGCCGAGCAGTTCATCGAAGAAGCGTTCGGCGCCCGGTTCCATGCGCACGCGCCAGCCGACGCCGTCCGTCAACGGGATCTGTCGATCGCGGCAGGTGCCGGGGTAATGAAGCTCCGCGTCTTCGCCGCCGGCCGGGTGCCGAGTGCCCAGTACCGAGTGCCGGGTCGTGGGTGCCGGATGCCGGATGCTGGATGCCGACACGATCTCCGCGCGCGAACATGTGCAGCCAAACACCAGCTCGCGGTCGATCAGCGGCTGCAGCGCTGTGCGATAGATCGCGTCGCGCTCGCTTTGGCGGACGACGGGACCATCGTGGACGAAGCCGAGCCAGGCGAGATCCTCGAGGATCGCCGCGTCGTACTCCGCGCGTGAGCGCTGCCGGTCATGGTCCTCGATGCGTAACAGCACCGTGCCGTCACGGTCGCGCGCGGCGCCCCACACATACAGCGCATTCACCACGTGGCCGAGATGCAGGTATCCGGTTGGCGCCGGGGCGAAGCGGGTCCGCACGTGCCACACAGAATAGCGCGCGCCGTCCGGCTGCATGGCATAATCCCACGCATGATTTCGCGCAGAGACCTGATCGCGCAGCTCGCCATGACCGGCGTCGTCGCCAAGTTCACGCCCGGCGAGTTGTTCGCCCAAGCCCAGACGGCCGCACAGCGCTTCGGCAAGGAGAAACTGATCGTCCGCTCGATGCGGCCGCCCGATTTCGAAACGCCGGTGGCGCTGCTCGACTCCTTCATCACCCCGATCGAGCACTTCTACGTGCGCTCGCACATGGCGGTCCCGCAGGTGGATGCGGCGGCGTGGCAACTCAAGGTCGGTGGTGAAGTCGGGTCACCGTTGACGCTGTCGATCGACGAGATCAAGAAAATGCCCGCGACGACGGTAACGACGACGTTGGAATGCGCCGGCAATGGTCGCGCCTTCTTCCAGCCGTCGGTGGCCGGCATCCAGTGGGAGAAGGGCGCCGTCGGCACCGCGCGATTCACCGGCGTTCGCATGTCCGAGATCCTGAAGAGGGCCGGCGCGAAGACGACCGGCATCAACGTCGAAATGCATGGCGGCGACCGGCCGCCAGGCACGATGCCGGCGTTCGTGCGGCAAGTGCCGATGCAGAAGGCCACGCACCCGGACACCATCCTCGCGTGGGACATGAACGGCCAGCCGATTCCGCTGCCACACGGCATGCCGCTGCGCGCGATCGTCCCCGGGTGGGAAGGCGCCTACTCGGTGAAGTGGATCAAGGAGCTCAACGTCCTCGCAAAGGACACCGACAGCTTCTGGTACGTGACCGGCTATCGCTATCCGAACAAGCGCGTCGCACCGGGTGCCGCGGTCGATGCGAAGGACATGGAACCGCTGAAGGGGCTTGCGGTGAAATCGCTGATCACGACGCCCGCCCACGGCGCCGCGTTGCCCGCCGGCAAGGTCACGGTCGCCGGCTTTGCCTGGGCCGGCGAGAATGACGTCACCAAGGTCGACATCTCGATCGACAACGGATCGACCTGGCAGCCGGCGCGGCTCACCGGCGAGCAGGCGCGATTCACGTGGCGGCGATTCGAGCACGACGTCACCCTCACGACGCCGCAGTCGTATCTGATCCTCTCGCGCGCCACGGACTCGAAGGGCAACATGCAGCCGGCCGTCGCGCAGTGGAATCCGTCGGGCTACCTGTGGAATCAATACGACTCTGTCAGGATCGACGTGAAATGAGGCGCGCGCTCCTGCTCTCGCTGCTGCTCGCGGCGCCGGTCGTCTCCGCACAACAGCTGCCGGACGGACCGGGCGCAGCGATCCTGAAGTCCCGCTGCGTGATCTGCCACGAGTCCGACATCATCACGTCGCAGAAACTGTCCGTCACCGGCTGGACGCGTTCGATCGACAAGATGGTGCGCTGGGGCTCGCAGATCACGCCGCAAGAGCGCGACACGCTGCAGCCCTACCTCGCCGAACACTTCGGGCCGCAACCCGCCGTGTCGCACGCGCTCGCCACCGCCGCCGAAGCCACCTACAAGCGCGCCTGCCTCGTCTGCCACGACGCCGACATCATCGAGCAGCAGCGCATGACCAAGCCCGGCTGGACGCGATCGGTGGACAAGATGATCCGCTGGGGCGCCGCCGTCAGCGACGCCGACAAGGATCCCCTGCTCGACTACCTCGCGGCGCGATTCCCACCGCGCTGAACGCTGACGTCACGGCGCCGTGACAACGATGGCTTCACAGGCCTCGTGGCCTTTCGGCACGTAGGCATGTGATTGCGACGAATCGAAGTAGATCGAATCGCCGGGGTCGAGCTGATGCGCGTCGCCGGCGATCTCGAGGTGCAGCGCCCCCTTCAACACGTAGAGAAATTCGCCGCCGTCGTGCTGATGCGCGCGCGGCCGCGCCGTCTTGTGGAACCGCACCCAGTACGCGTTCATCTTGCGTTCGGTGGCCGTGAAGTCGAGGCACTCGAACTCCCACGCCACGTCACGCCCGCCAAGCCGTTCAGCGAAGCGGGTGCGCTCGCGCCGGCGCACCAGGCCCAGGTCGCGCTGCGGCGTGCCGGCCGAGAAGAAGTGATCCAGCCCGACGCCGAACACCAGCGCGACTCGCAGGAGCGTCGGCAGCGTCGGGAACAGCTGCCCCCGCTCCAGTTTCGACAGCATGGCCGCCGACAGGCCGGTGTGCTGCGCCAGCTCGACCAGCCGCATCTTCTTCCTCAGCCGTAGCGCGCGCAGCTTGCCGCCCACGTCGTAGGCCCGCAGCCCGCGCGCCAGGGTCGGAGAAGTCATTTAACTGACAGTTAAACATATTCTCTTTTTGTGAACAAGGCTCAAACGACCTTCGGAACCCGCGAACCGCCGCCCGGGACCCGCGCGTCTATCGATGCAAAAGGAGTCGTGCAATGAGAAAGTATGTGATTCAAGCCGTGACTGCTGTGGCGCTCGCCGCCACCGTCGTGGCCTCGGCGAACGCGCAGTCGAAGGACATCGTTGATACCGCGGTGGGTGCGGGCCAGTTCAAGACGCTGGCGGCGGCGCTGAAGGCGGCCGGTCTCGTCGACACGCTGAAGGGCGCGGGACCGTTCACCGTGTTCGCCCCGACGGACGAGGCGTTTGCCAAGCTGCCGAAGGGCACGGTCGAGGACCTGCTGAAGCCGGAAAACAAGGCCAAGCTGACCGCGATCCTCACCTACCACGTCGTCGCCGGCAAGGTGATGGCGGCTGACGTCGTCAAGGTGAAGGATGCCAAGACGGTGCAGGGCGGCTCGGTGTCGGTGCACGTCAACGGCGACAAGGTCATGATCGACAACTCGCACGTCGTCAAGACCGACATCGCGGCGTCGAATGGCGTGATCCACGTCATCGATACCGTGCTGATGCCGAAGTAAGCTCTCCATCGGCGGCGACGGCACGCAGCTCGTGTGCCGGTCGCCGCCAAGGCGCTCCTCCCGAGCGCCCGTAGATTTCCTCCCGCATTCCACAACGTTGCCGATACACTGTTGAGACAGTGTCTGCAACCGCTGTTACGGAGCGCCCGCCTCGCTGGCTGCTCTGGCTCCTGTTGATTCTGTTTTTCGGGTCCGGCGCGTGTGCGCTCGTCTACCAGGTGATGTGGCTGCGGCTGCTGTCGCTGGTCTTTGGCGTCACCGTGTATGCAGCCAGCACCGTGCTCGCCAGCTTCATGGCCGGTCTCGGCCTCGGCAGCATGCTGTCCGGCAGGCTCGCGAAGCGCATCACGCGTCCGCTCGCCGCGTTCGGCATTGCGGAAGTGCTGGTCGGCATCACCGCATTCTCGACGCCGCCGCTGATCGAGGCGCTCAAGCATCTGTGGGTGGCGCTGCACCCGTCGCTGCCGGATTCGCTGGCCGTCATGACGATCGCGCGCTTCGTCGTTGCGTTCGTGGTGTTGATCGTCCCCACGTCGCTGATGGGATCGACGCTGCCGCTCGTCATCAAGTCCGTGGTCGTGCGTGACGAGCGCATCGGCAGCCGCATTGGCTTGCTCTACGCCGTCAACACGACCGGCGCGATCGTCGGCGCGCTGGTGGCTGGCTTCTATTTCATCTCCGAACTCGGCGTGCACCGCTCGTTCCAGATCGCCGCCGCCGCGAACCTGCTGATCGGCGTCGTCGCCATCGCCGCTGGGTACGCGCTCAAGCCGCACGCGCCGGCGGCCCCGGACGCATCCCCGTCCGGCGACGATGCGCACGCACCGTCGCAGATGGTGCTCTGGACGTTCTTCATCTCCGGCGTGCTGTCGCTCGCCCTCGAAATCATCTGGTTCCGCGCGCTGGTGATGTTCCTGCGTCCCACCGCGTACGCCTTCACCATCATGCTGGCCTGCGTGCTGGTCGGCATCGCGCTCGGCAGCGCGATCGTCTCACCGCTGCTGCGGCTGCGCTGGAACTGGATGCGCGTGCTCGCGATCATCCAGGCCACGATCGCCGTGACGGCCGCGGTCTCGTTCAACCTGCTCGCCAATACGCAGACCGCGATCGAAGCGGTGACGCCCTGGTTCGCGCGCCTCGGCCTGAACACGTATCTCGCGCCGCTCGTCGTCTCGAGCCTCGTCGCGATGCTGCCGACGACGTTGCTGCTCGGCATTGCGTTTCCGATCGGGCTGACCCTGTGGACCGGCGAGAGTGGCGGCGACGAAACCAGCCGCCGCACCGGCGTCTTCTATTCGCTCAACGTGATCGGCGCCATTGCCGGCTCGGTGATCGCCGGCTTCCTGCTCCTGCCGCAGTTCGGCGCGCGCACGAGCCTGCTCATCGTTTCGACGCTGGCCACCCTGTCGAGCATCGGCCTGGCGCTCAGCAGCGAGCGGAAGTCGTGGGACATCGCCGCCGCCGCGCCGCTCGCCTTTGCGATCGCGGCCTTCTTCGCCGTCGATCCGTTCGACATCGACTTTGCGCGCTTCCATCGCGGCGAGAAGCTCGTGTGGCGGAAGGAAGGCGCGCAGACCACCGTCGCCGTCCACGACCGGCCTGGCAATCCGCCGATGCGCGTGATGTACCTCGACGGCAATCACCAGGCCAACGATTCGCCCGGTACCGCCTTCATCCACCATCGCATCGGCGCGCTGCCGGTGATGCTGCATCCGAATCCGACCAACGCGCTGGTCATCGGTCTCGGCGGCGGCGCCACGCCCGGCGCCGTTGCGCGCCTCGGCGTCGACACCGACATCGTCGAACTGTCGCAAGCCGTCGTCGCCGGCTCGGACTTCTTCAAGCAGATCAACTTCAACCTGCTGACGCGCCCGAACGCCCACTTGCGTGTCGATGACGGCCGCAATTTCATGATGGTCACGCCGAAGAAGTACGACGTCATCACGGCAGACATCATTCTTCCGCGCCACGCCGGCGCCGGGTCGCTCTACTCGAAGGAGTATTACGAACTGGCGCGCACGCGCCTGGCCGAGGGCGGCCTGGTGATGCAGTGGAACGGCGGCGAGACCGCCACCGAATACAAGATGCTGATGCGCACGTTCGTGTCGGTGTTCCCGTACACGACGTTGTGGGGCGACGGCTCGCTGATGCTCGGCAGCCTCAAGCCGTTTACGCTCAGCCGCAGTTCGTATGAAGCGCGCCGCGTCCACTTCGAGCAGTTCCCGTGGGATATCGCGACGCTCAAGCGCATCTACATCGCCGGTCCCGACGAGATCCGCGACTTCGTGGGCAGCGGGCCGATGCTCACCGACGATCAGCCGCGCATCGAGTACTTCCTGTCGCTGCCGGCGAAGGATGAGCCGGGCGGCTACCGCGGCAAGCGCGTCGACATCGAAAGCATCCTGGTTCCCTGACGTTTCCTCAGGCGCCCAGCATACAATTCGCGCGGAGGATGTTGCGACGTATGCCGCGCAGACTGTGTGTCCTGCTGGTGGTGGCGTGTGCCATTGCCGGCGTCTCTGCCCAATCACCGCGTCCCACGCTCGCCGCGGCGGTCAGGGCCTACGTCTCGATCGACGCCCCGGTCATCGCGCTGACGCACGCGCGCGTCATCGACGGCACCGGCGCGGCGCCGCGTGAGAATCAAACGCTGATCATCAACAACGGGACGATCGCCGCGATGGGGAGTTCGGACGCGACGACTGTGCCCGCGGGCGCGCAGACCATTGATCTCTCCGGCAAGAGCGTCATTCCCGGGCTCGTGATGGTGCACGAGCACCTTTACTACCCGACAGGCCCCGGCGTGTACGGGCAGCTCGGTGAAAGCTTCACGCGCCTTTATCTCGCTGGCGGCGTGACGACCATGAGGACCGGCGGCAACGTCAACGGCTTCATGGACCTGAACATGATGAAGTTGATCGACGCGGGCCAGAAGCCCGGCCCCTCGATCGACGCCACGGCACCGTACCTGAACGGCCCGAACGCCTTCATCCAGATGCGCACGCTGAAGGATCCTGAAGATGCGCGGCGGCAGGTGCAGTACTGGACCGACGAAGGCGCCACGTCCCTGAAGCTCTACATGCAGATCACCCGCGGCGAGATGGCGGCGGCGATCAACGAAGCGCATCGCCGCAAGGTCAAGGTCACCGGCCACCTCTGCTCGGTGACCTTTGCCGAAGCGGCGAACATGGGTATCGACAACCTCGAGCACGGCTTCTTCCCGGCGACCGACTTCGTCACCGACAAGAAGCCCGACGAGTGCCCCGGGCAGGCCGTCGGCCAGAAGACGATCGCCGCGCTCGATGAGAACGGCGCGCCGTTCAAGAACCTCGTCAAGCTGCTGATCGACAAGAAGGTCGCGCTCACCTCGACGCTCACCGTGTTCGAGACCTTCACGCCCGGCCGGCCGAAGCCGCCCGGCCTCGACGTGCTGACACCGCAGCTGCGCGAGCAGTTCGAGCAGACGTTTGCGCGCACGGCGCAGAACAAGGATTCGCTGTACCCGACGCTGTTCCCGAAGGGCATGGCGCTCGAGCGCGCCTTCGCGAAGGCCGGCGGGCTGTTGCTGGCCGGCACCGATCCAACCGGCAGCGGCGGCGTCATCCCCGGCTATTCGAATCAGCGGCAGGTCGAGTTGCTGGTCGAGGAAGGCTTCACGCCGCTCGAGGCGATCTCCATCGCGACGCTCAACGGGGCGAAGTACCTCGGCCGCGACAGGACGATCGGAACGCTGGCGGCGGGCAAGCAGGCCGACCTGGTCGTGATCAACGGCAACCCTGCGGCGGCAATCGGCGACATTCGCAAGGTGGAGACCGTGTTCAAGCAAGGCATTGGGTATGATCCAATGAAGTTGATTGATTCGGTGCGAGGCAAAGTTGGTCTCTGGTAACCAGTCCGATCCGAATGCGGCAGCGATCACGAACGCGGTCGCGTTCCTCTCGAAAGATATCGCACGTTCAAACGATCCCGACGCTGCGCGCGCGTTGCTGATCGCGAGCGGCAAGGGCTACGACGTCGGCACGGCGATCGATCGCGTCTTGCCGGTGCTCAAAGACCCCGCGCAGTGGCCCAAGGATGCGCGCGCGCACTACGCCGTGGCGCTCGCGGCGGCAGAACGCTACGGCAAGGCCGCGATGACGGATCTTGAAGCGGCGGCCAAGCTGCTCGTCACCGAGCAGCATCCTGACGGCTCGTACGGGTCGATGCTCGACTCGTGGCTGGCGCGTGTCGCCTTGATCGCCGCGGGCCTGCAGCCCGATAACTTCACGGTCGTGCAAATCGACAAGTTTGTGCGTGGCGCGACCGTCGAGTCGCTCAGCGATGCGCTGTCGGCGGCGCTGGCGCTCGAATGGGCCAGCGACGTGATGGCCGAGGGACTGCGGCGCACGTCGCTGACGGTGATACGCGATCATCAACGGGCCAACGGTTCGTTCGGCGAAGAAGGCGGGCCTGCGATCTACACCACCGCGCTCGCGGTCCTCGCCCTGACCGCGCTCGACTCCGAGCCGCGCATGGCCAGGTCGTCGTATCGTCCAGAAGAGCTCAAGGACGCGATCGCCTCGGGCAAGAAGTATCTCGTCGCACAACAGCGGCCGGACGGCGGCTGGACCGAGAGCACGCCGTGGGCGCTGCTCGCGCTGCTCGGCGGATCGTAACGCTGCACCCCTCCCTGCCCGGGCGGTACCGCCACGGTGCTCGCTGAGTACAGTAGCATCGAGGCTATGGTCGCTCTGCTACTGCTGACGTTCCTGCAAACCACGCAGCCACCGCCGAAGACAGCGCCGCCCGCGACGCCGCCGGCACCGGCAACAGCGGCGCCGACGCCGCAAGCGCCCACGCAGGCGCCACGGCCGAAATCGGCCGCACCGGCGACAACCACCGCGTTGCTGTTCGTCACCGATCCGGGCGGGCGCGCGATTGAGAACGTCAAGGTCAGTGTCACCGGTCCCGTCGACCGCGAGGTGATGAGTCCTTCGAGCGGCGCGACGCGCGTCGACGGCTTGCGCGCCGGCACGTATCGCGTGCGGTTCACGCACGACAAGTTCATCACGTTCGAAAAGGAGATCTCGTGGCGCGCAGGGACGGCGCAGCCCGAAATGTCAGTGACCTTGAACCCGGCGCCGGAACCGCCGCCACCACCACCGCCGCCACCGGCGCCCGTGAAAGCGCCGGAGCCGGCCGCCCCGAAACTGCCGCCGCCGGGCGCGCCGAAAACCCTCGGCATCCCGGAATACATCGAGAAGAACTTCATCACCGGGCGGGAGCCGCAAAAGGAGTCGCTGATTGGCTGCAGCGGCCTGGAACAGGCGCTGCTGTGGCAGGTCCGCGACCCATGGAACGGGCGCCAGCATCCCGACGCCGACGGCATGATCTACGTCGTCGGCGGGGAGGGTCGGTTGAAGCTCGGCGAGAAGGAATACACCATCGCCGCCGGAGCGTTCGCGGTCGTGCCACGCGGCACCACCTATAGCCTCTCCCGCAGCGGCCGCACCCCGCTGGTGGTTCTTGCAGTTCTTGCCGGAGCGCCCTGCGCCGCGGATTAAGATAGTTCGTTATACCCATGTCGGAAAGAGATACGGGAGCAGCGACTGCTCCCGCGCAGGATTTCATTCGAGAGATCGTCGCGGCCGATATCGCTGCGGGAAGGAATGGCGGCCGGGTGGTCACCCGGTTTCCGCCGGAGCCGAACGGCTACCTGCACATCGGCCATGCCAAGGCGATCTGCCTCGACTTCGGCGTCGCCGCCGAATTCAGCGGCCACTGCAATCTCCGCTTCGACGACACCAATCCCGTCAAGGAAGACGTCGAGTACGTCGACTCGATCAAGGACGATGTCCGGTGGCTGGGGTTTGGGTGGCACGAGCGTGAGTACTTCGCGTCGGACTACTACGAGCAGCTCTATCAGTTCGCGGAAGCCCTGATCCTGAAGGGCGTCGCCTACGTCGATTCGCTTTCGGCGGACCAGATTCGCGAACACCGCGGCACGCTGACCGAGCCCGGCACGAACTCTCCATATCGAACGCGCAGCATCGACGAGAACCTCGATCTCTTCGGCCGCATGCGCGCCGGCGAATTTGCCGATGGCGCGCACGTGTTGCGCGCGAAGATCGACATGGCGTCGCCGAACATCACGATGCGCGATCCGGTGCTCTACCGCATCCGGCACGCCCATCACCATCGCACGGGGTCGGCCTGGTGCATCTACCCGATGTACGACTTTGCCCACCCGCTGTCGGACGCCATCGAGGGCATCACCCACTCGTTCTGCACGCTCGAGTACGTCGATCACCGCCCGCTCTACGACTGGGTGATCGAGCAGGCCGGGACGGCGACGCGTCCGCGGCAATACGAATTCGCGCGGCTCAACCTGAATTACACGGTGATGAGCAAGCGCAAGCTGCTGCAGCTGGTTGAACAGAAGCACGTCAGCGGCTGGGACGATCCGCGCATGCCCACGGTGTCGGGTCTGCGGCGCCGCGGCTACACGCCGGAGTCGATCCGCGATTTCTGCGCCCGCGTCGGCGTCGCCAAGAAGGAAAACGTCATCGACGTCGGCCTGCTCGAACACTGCGTGCGCGAGGACCTCAACCGGCGCGCGCCGCGCGCGATGGCGGTGCTGCGCCCGCTGAAACTGGTGCTGACGAACTACCCCGAGGGGCAGAGCGAGCAATTCGAGGTCGCCAACCATCCTGATGACGGCGCGCTCGGATCACGCCACGTGCCGTTCGGCCGCGAGATCTACATCGAGCGCGACGACTTCCTCGAAGATCCGCCGAAGAAGTTCTTCCGGCTCGCGCCGGGACGCGAAGTGCGGTTGCGCAACGCCTACCTCGTCACGTGCACCGGGGTGATCAAGAACGACGCCGGCGAGATCGTCGAGCTGCGCGGCACCTACGATCCGGCCACCCGCGGCGGCGACGCGCCCGATGGCCGCAAGGTCAAGGCGACGCTGCACTGGGTGTCAGCGGCACATGCCGTTGATGCAGAAGTGCGGCTCTACGACCGCCTGTTCACGTCCGACGATCCGGAAGGCGCGGCCGCGAAGGCGAATACCGATTTCACCGCGCTCATCAACCCGCACTCGCTCGACATCCTCCGCGGCTGCAAACTCGAACCCTCGCTCGCCGGCGTGGCGGCGGGCGCGCGATACCAGTTCGAGCGTCAGGGCTACTTCTGCGCCGACCCGGATTCGACCGCCGGCCGGCCAGTGTTCAACCGAACGGTCTCGCTGAAAGACAGTTGGGCAAAGGCGACTACGTAATCAGGCCGGCGACGATCGCCGACATTCCGCACCTGGTGAAGCATCGCGAGCAGATGTTTCGCGACATGGGCATTCCTGCCGTGTTCGAGGACATGACGATCGCGTGCGAGACCTGGCTGCGCCACGCGATACCCGCCAAGACGTATCGCGGCTGGGTGGCCGAACACGACGGCAGCGTCGTCGCCGGCGCCGGGCTCATCGTGATTCCGTGGCCGCCGGGCCCCATCTCGATGGACCCGCGTTGCGGATTCATCTTCAACGTCTACACCGATCCGGCGCATCGCGGTCATGGCCTCGCGCGACGGTTGATGAACACGGTTCACGAGTGGTGCCGCAGCGAAGGACTCGAGCGCGTCGTCCTCAACGCCAGCGCCTTCGGCAAGTCGCTGTATCTCGACATGGGCTACGTCGTCACCGACGAACCGATGATGCGCATGCGGCTGTAGTCCGCGGCCTACATCGCCGCGTCGACGAGCGTTGGCTCCAGCACCCGAATCAGCTCCGCGGGTGCCAGGGACACGAGAAACCCGCGGGCGCCGCCGTTGATGTAGATGCGGTCGAGCGCCGCAATCGACCGCTCGAGATACACGGGCATCGGCTTGCGGGTTCCGAACGGCGACGTCCCGCCGACGAGATAACCGGAATGCTTGTGCGCGATCGCCGGCGCGCACGGCGTGACGGTCTTCGCACCGATCTGGCGCGCCAGGTTCTTCGTAGACACTTCCCGGTCGCCGTGCATCAGCACGATCAGCGGCTGCTTGCGCTCGTCTTCCATCACCAGCGTCTTGATGACGATGTGTTC
>CAZBYY010000021.1:0-22493 GCA_964495855.1 uncultured Acidobacterium sp.
GCTACGGTTGTTGGGGTTCGACGTGAAGTTCGAGACCAGCAGGTCCTGGTTGATCGGATATGCCAGGAAGGGCCCGGTGCTCAGCGTCGTGCTGACGCGGTCGCTCTCCATCGGCTGGATCTGGTCTTCGCCCTGGCCGGGTCCGACGAACATGCCGAAGCCGCCGCGGACCACCGTCTTGCCAGGTGCCCAGGTGGCCGAGACGCGCGGCTGGAAGTTGTTGGTCTTCGACTTGTAGAACCGCGTCGTATTCGGGTCGAGCGTGCCGTTGACGGTGTTGAACTTCACGATCAGGTTGTTCTGCTCGTGCATCACCGTGTAGTAGTCGTAGCGCAAGCCGTAGTTGAGCGTGAAGTCGGAGCCGACGTGCCATTCGTCCTGCGCGAAGCCGACGTAGTACTCCTGCGCCAGGTGACGCAAGCCGGACGCACCGTTATTGAAGACGCTCGGCGCGCTGATGTCGCCAAGGTACTGGATCGCGGATGGCTGGTTGGCCAGGAACGCGGTGACGTTCGGGAAGGTGTAGGTGGTGCCGCCGAGCTGGTCGGTCTGCATGCGGATCATGCGGACGTCCGCACCGAACTTGAACAGGTGGCTGCCAGACACCTTCGACATCGTGTCGGAGAAGGCGAGCGACCACGGATCGTACGGCTGGCCGCGGCCGTTGGTCGCGCTGCTGGCGCGCACCAGGCCGCCGGGCACCACGATGCCCGACGAGCTGCTCTGGCCGGCGATGCCGGTGTTGGCGATGCTGCCGCTCAGGTTGATGGTGATCTTGCTGAAGTCGATGCCGTTCACCGTCGGCGCCAGGCCGTTGATGCGCGTCGGCGGGCCGTTGTAGCCGATCTTGAAGTCGTGCTGCAGCCCGATGGCGTCGCCCTGCAGGCTGAACACGCCGTTGGTCGGGCGGCTCTCGACGCGCACGACGCGGCCGCTGATGCCCTCGGGGCGATCCTGCGTGCCGTCATCGTGGAAGATGCGGCCATACGCGTGCCACTGGTTGCTCAGGTTGAAATCGAGGCGGGCGCTCACGGAATTCTCGCGCACCTTCTCGAGTGACTGGAGCTGGTAGATGTCGAAGTCCGCGCTCGTCGAGGCCCCCGGCAGCGCCAGCGCCGACGGCGACACGAACCCGCCACGCAGCGCCGCAATCTCGGGCACCGCGCGCGCCCAGGCGCTCGAACTCGGCGCCGCCTCAACGAAGTTCACGCCGGCATCGAGGCGATACCCCTCGTAACTGCCGAAGAAGAACGCCTTGCCCTGCTTCAGCGGGCCGCCAAGCGAGGCGCCGTACTGGTGCTGCTTGAGGGCCGACTTCGGCAGGTTCTGGATCACGCTGCCGTCGTTGTTGCGCGTGGCGTCGAAGTAGTTCGGCGCGTCGAAGCGGTCGTTGCGGTAGTACTCGAACACCGAGCCGCGGAAGTTGTTCGAGCCCGACTTGGTGACCACGTTGACCTGGCCGCCGGTGCCCGTGCCGAACTCCGCCGGGTAGTTATTGGACTCGACGCGGAACTCCTGCACGTTCTCGAGGCTCGCCTGCAGCTTGAACGGCGAGGGAATCTGGCCGTTGAGGTTGCCGGGCGATGCATCGATGATCGCCGATCCCTCGACACCGTCGAAGCGGATCACGTTCTGCTGGTTCGCCTGGCCGCTGAAGCGCACGTCGTTCCACGTGCCCGTGCCGGCATTCTGCGAGCCCGGCGCCTGCAGCATCAGCTGCGACATCTGGCGGCCGTTGACCGGCAGGTTCCCGATTTCACGCTCGCTGACGTTCACGCCCACGCGCGCGGAGCTGATGTCGAGGGCGCTGGCCGTGCCGACGACCGTGATCGTTTCGTTCACGCCTGCCGCCTGCAGGTTCAGGTCGATCGCGAATTCCTGCGCCGCCACCAACTGCATGTTGGTGTATTCGAGCGGCGCGAAGTTGCCCGCCTTGACCGAAATCGTATAGGACGCCGGGGGCAAGCCCGCGACGACGTAGCGGCCCTGCGCATCCGTCGTCGCCGTCTTCACCGCACCCGTGCGCTCGTTCTTGACCGTGACGGTCGCGCCCGCGACCACGGCGCCGGAGGGATCCAGCACTGCACCGCTGAAGTGCGCATCACCCTGCGCCGCCGCGAGCACGGGCAGCGACACCAACACTGCCACCGCCGCAATGGTTCGTCCCCACTTCAAGATCTGATTCATCTGTTCGTGACTCCTCACTGCAGACACGTTACCGAGGCACGGTCAACGTGTTGTGACGGGCGGGTTAACGGCGTGTTACGTACGCCGGCGAGGCTCAGCCGGAGCGGTTTTCCTGAGGTTTTTCGCGGATTGTGCGATTATAAAAACCTTACAGAGGAGCCCTATGACCCGCACGCTTTCGGTATTCGCAGCCGTCTGCCTCATCGGCACGGCAACGCTCTCAGCTCAGATGAAGCACGTCGACATCAAGGACGCCAAAGGTGAATCCATCGGCATGGCGATGATCTCGCCTGAGAAGGGCGGCGGCGTGTCGATCGCGCTCGACGTTCACGGCCTGCCTCCGGGCGAGCACGCGCTGCACTTCCACGCCGTCGCCAAGTGCGAAGGCCCGGACTTCACCAGCGCCACCGGTCACTTCAACCCGATGAACAAGAAGCACGGCATGCAGAACCCCGACGGGTCGCACGCCGGCGACATGAACAACTTCACGGTTGACGCGAAAGGCATCGCCAAGACGACCATCGTCAACAAGAACGTGACGATGGGCAGCGAGCCGAATTCGATTTATGCCAATGGCGGCACGGCGCTGATGATCCACGCGGCGGCCGATGACATGAAGACCGATCCGGCCGGCAACGCGGGCGCTCGCATCGCGTGCGGTGTCATCACCAAATAAGAACAATGAAGATTGGGTGATTCCTTGATTGACGATTGTTGGGTGATTGCAGAAGTGACGATTGGCGAATAATCGGCGATCACACTTCTTCAATCACCCAGCAGTCGACAATCAAGGACTCGCCCATTCTTCAATTTCTGTAATTGCGGCGCGCGAGAGCCAGGCTCTCGCGCCCGTACTCGGAACGCTGGCCGAGACGCATCTCGCGCCGAATGACGTTCTCGCGTTGCACGGCGCACGACGTCAGCGCGCTCTGCCCCACTGTCGGGTCCGCGCACTTTCCTGACACGTTCCCAACAAACAAATACGGAAGGGCGTGGCCGTACACCTCGTGGGCGAGGATGCGGTCGAGATCGTCCTCAAAATCCACCGCCTTGACCGGTAAGCCGGACAATTTCTGGATCAACTGCAGGTTCACTACCACCAGCACCGTGTTGACGCGGCCATAGTCGTCCGCCACCGGATAAACCTGCGCGAGCGTGCCGGACTCGACCGGGGCGTTGACCTGGTCGGGCGTCACCACGATCGTCCGCCGGCCGGTGCCGGCAACCGCCCCAACCGCCTCACGCCAGGATCGGCTTTCGGCGCTCAGACGCCCGATGCTGGCCGCCAGGACGGGGTTCGTAACCGCGATCGGACCGTCCGAGGAATCCTGCGCGCACACCGGCAACGGAAGGCCGAGGATGGCCGCCGAGATCATTCCGATGCCCACCAAAGCTCTGGTCCTCATAGACCCGCTACAGTGGTGCAACGTTAATGTTAAATGTGTGTTAATTCAAGGGTCACGGCGAAATGTTTACAAATATGACGATCCGCCAGCGACCTACACGGCTTTGGGCTGCCCGCGGCCGCCGACCGTGACCAGTGTCGCCAGCACCAACAACACATCCAATGCAATGAAGACGGCCCCGTAGCTGGACCGCTCCGCCAGGACCGCCGCTGAGACGGGCCCGAAGGCGCGGGCGATCTGCTGGGCCCGAGCGATGAGGCCGTTCGCATAACCCGCCTGCTGGGCGCCGTATCGCTGCAACACCCAATACGGCCGCGCAAGCGTCGTCACGCCGGCTCCCGCGGCAAACACGATCACACCGGCGACCAGCGTGGCCGTGCTGTGCCACATCAACGCCACCAGCCCAATCGCCTGCACCACAAAGCTGAGGACGACGAGCCGGATTGGATCGGGCGCGAACGCCGGGCGCGTCAGCAGGCTTCGACCCGGCAGTTGCATGATGCCGAAGAGGCCTGCGACCGTCGCCGCCTTGCGCGGCGTGAATCCGCCATCGATCAAGGCCGCGACAAGATTGGATGCGATCGCGGAGTTCACGACGCTCGAAATCCCAAACACGAGGACCAGGCGATTGAGGTCGACGGGCGAGCCGCTGCGAGCGGCAGGCACCGCCTGAGGCCCGAGGCCCGCCGTCTGATGGCTGAAGGCAATCCGCGCGACGATGAGCGTTGCGGTCGCGACCAACGCGCCAAGAGCAACCGCGGTGCCTCGCCAGCCAATCCAGTCAACGAGCGCCGCAGTGCCTGGAAGGAAGGCGGTACTCGCAAGTCCGCCCAGGACGGTGACCGTCGCAATCGCGCGCATGCGGCCGGCGGGTTCGGCAATGGCGCGCCCGACAATGATGAACACGGGTTCGTACAAGATCGCCGACATGCACACACCGAGCAGCGCCCAGGCGATGTAGGTGGTGACGAGCGTCGGCATCGCCGCCCACGACGCCAGCACGACCGCGGCGGCGTAGCCGCCGATCTGCAACACGAGCGGGCCGCGTCCTCGATCGGCAAGGCGGCCAATCGCCGGCGCAACGAACGCCGACACGAGCAGGCCGAGCGAGAAGGCGCCGGCGACGATCGAGCGCGACGCCCCGAAAAACTGCTCGAGCGGCACGAGCAGCACGCCGAAGGCGAAGTACAGCACGCCCCAGTTGATCAGCTGTCCGCAGCCGATCGCCCAGACGGTCGACCGCTTCATCGTGCGAGCACGGTGGAGGCGCCGAAGTCGAGTGTCGTGAACGCCGCCGGCGTCACCCGGTGATCGCGTCGCGCCTGCTCGAGCGCAATGATGGGGGCGTCGATCGCTTCGATCGTCATGCGGAAAGTGCCGAAGTGCATGCCCACGCTTCGCACCGATCGCACGTCCAGGTGCGCGCGCACCGCTTCGTCAGGGTTCATGTGAATGGGCTGCATGAACCATCGGGGTTCGTAGGCGCCGATCGGCAGCAAGCTCAGGTCAATCGGGCCGAAGCGCTCGCCAACGTCACGGAAGAAGTCGCCATACCCGGAATCGCCGGCAAAGTACAGCCGTCGCTCGCCAATGTGCAGCATGAAGCCGCCCCATAAGGCGCGATTGCGATCGAACGGCGTGCGCGCGGAGAAGTGCTGTGCCGGCGTCAGCGTGATGGGCAAGCCGGCGTCGCCGGTTGATTCCCACCAGTCGAGTTCCTCGACGCGCTGAAAGCCCAACGATCGCACGAGCCTGCCGTTGCCGAGAGGCGTGATCACCAGCGGATCGAATCGCCTTGCGATCGCGCGTAGCGTGGGTGTGTCGCAGTGGTCGTAGTGGTTGTGGCTGAGGAGGACCGTCGCAATGTGCGGCAGGTCCTCGAAGCGAATGCCCGGCAGCCTCGACCGGCGCGGGCCGAATCGCCCCCACGGACCCGCGGCGTTGGAATAGATCGGATCGGTGATGACGTTCCCTGCGGGCGTCTGGAACAGAAAGCTCGCGTGACCGATGAATGTGACGACCGCGGCAGCATCGCCGATCGCGGGCGGAACTTGCGGCGTCACCGGCAGCGCCGAGGGCCACGGCGCGCCGCGCTCCCGGAACATGCGCGGCACGGCCGAGAACGGCTGCGTGCGTACGTTGTTCAGGTTGGAGAAGTGCTTCCCGTCGAAATGGTCGCTGCGGCTCGCCGCACGTGTCATCCCCTACCATCTTCTCCGGATCTGTCTCGCCCCACAACGGTCAGGGGCACCGAGACAACCACTGGGGGCGATGCGCAACAGCCTCCTCCACCAACATCGGTAGTGCAGACGCCGGTCTCCGGGAGCACGAGCTCCACACGTTCTGCTGCAGCAACATCGCCCGCGAGCAGCGCGGCGATCGATCGAACCTGCTCGTACCCTGTCGCGAGCAGGAACGTCGGCGCACGACCGTAACTCTTCATGCCGGCAATGTAGAAGCCCTTCTCCGGATGGGCGAGTTCGCTCGCGCCGTGTGGACGGACGGTGCCGCAACTGTGTTCATTCGGATCGATCAGCGGTCCAAGCGCCGCCGGGCATTCGAGCCACGGATCGAGCCCCAGCCGCACTTCACGCAGCATGTCGAGATCGGGACGGAACCCCGTGCAGACGACGATCTCATCGGCGTCGATCGAGTAGTCGTGTTCACGCAGCGCGCCGATGACGCGCATGGCACCGGCGTGTTCCTGGATCGAACGGATTCGAAACGGTGTGACGACGCGAATGCGCCCGGATTCGACCGCGCGACGGGCGCGCTGGCCCAGTTCGCCGCGCTCCGCCAGCGCATCGGCCTCACCACCGCCCCACACGCCGTCCAGTGACTCTTTGCGCATCACCCACACGATGCGCGTGTTCGGCGCCGTGTCAGCAAGCGCGAGCAGGTCGAGGACCACGTTGAATGCGGAGTGACCGCTGCCAACGATCAGCACGCGCTGACCTGCATAGCGATCGCGCTGGCTGCCGGCCACGTCCGGGATCCCGTAGGTGATACGAGGGTTGCCGAATTCACCCGGGACGGCAACGCCGCCGGACCCGGCCGGATTCGGTCGAGACCACGTGCCGCTCGCATCGATCACCGCACGCGCGTCGATCGTCTGGCCGTTCTCGAGGCGCAGCTCGAACGGTTGCCGATCGCGACCCGTCGTGCGCACCTTGTCGAAATCCTTGCGGCCGATCGAGACCACCCGCGCGCCATACCGGATGTGCGGCCGCACGGAAGGATGGTCGGCCAGCGGCCGGATGTAGTCATCGACCAGCTCGTGGCCCGTCGGCAGATGCTCGTCAGCGGGCGCGCGCCAGCCGGACGCTTCGAGCAGCGACTTCGCCGCGCCGTCGATCATGTAGCGCCACGGCGAGAACGTTCGCACGTGCCCCCATTCCCGAATCGCCGCGCCCGCCTCGCGGCCGGCTTCGAGCACGACGAACGGCTGCTGGTATTTCGCCAAATGCGCGGCGGCGGCGAGGCCCACCGGGCCCCCGCCCACCACCGCGACCGGCAAGGATGACGGCACGTCCATTCCCGCTCCCCTATTCCCTGATCCCTAGTCCCTAGTCCCTGACAACATATTCGTCTTAGCGAATGTGATAGCGCCATGCTATATTCGCATTTGCGAATATGTCAAGCGGCTGCTGTGGCGCGAAATCGTTGCCGACCATCAAGGATCTCGACGCGCTGACGACCGTCTATGCGGCGCTCGCCGATCCGACGCGCCTGCGGATCCTGTCGTTGCTCGGCGAACAGGAAATCTGCGTGTGCCACATCCACGCCAGTCTCGACGTGCCGCAACCCACGGCGTCACGCCATCTCGCCTACTTGCGCAAGGCCGGCCTCGTCGAAGCGCGGCGCGACGGGATCTGGATGCACTACCGGCTCGCGCGGATCGCGAATCCGGCGGTCGCGGCGGTGGTCGCCGCCGCGCTGCATGCGTTGACGCACACGGCGATTCGCAAGCAGGACGAGCGCCGCCTGCATCTCGCGGTACACGCGTCATGACGACCGTCCTGTTTGCGTGCGTCCATAACGCGGGCCGATCGCAAATCGCCGCGGCGCTGTTCAACGCCTATGCCGACCGCTCGCAGGCGCGCGCCATCTCCGCGGGCACGCACCCGGCTGAGCGGGTGCATCCGGAAGTCGTGGCGGTCCTGCGCCAGCGCGGCCTGGATGTGTCGAGGCAGCAACCCCAGAAGCTCACCCCGGAGTTGGCGGCCACCGCCACCTGGCTGATCACCATGGGGTGCGGCGACGAATGCCCCGTCGTCCCGGGAACCCAGCGGGATGATTGGCCCTTGCCCGATCCCAAGGGTCAGTCGCCGGAAGTCGTGGCGCGCATCGTCGCGGACATCGACCACCGCGTCCGCGCGTTGCTGGCAACCCTCACCACGCCGCCCGGCCGCTGATTTCACCGTTTGCCGTTTTGTCGCGGCATCGTCGCAATGTCGTTACGCTGCCATGGTCAAACGATGGGGCATTCTGGCCATGAGTTTTCACAAGCACGGACGATACAGCTTCACGATCGTGGTCTCGAAGATGATCATCATTGGCGGCGATGATTTCGTCGCGGACATCACCGGCCTGCGCGTGCACGATGCAACCGGAAAGGCCCAACCCCTCGAGTTGCCGAACGTCCCGGAACAGTACGGCTCAACTGCGCCGGAAGCGGAAGCGCGCGCGGCGGACGTCATGTCGCGGTGGCTCGATCAGCATGCGCCAGACGCGAGACCAATGAGCCTGGTCCGGTCGGCATGACCGCCCGCCGGCGACGCGATCGGGCCGCGCCGTGATCGCCGACGTTGAGTGGATTGGATCCGCAGCGGCGGTGTTGACGACGGTGGCCTTCATCCCGCAGGTCATTCGGTCCTGGCGGATGGGCGGGCGCGAGCTGTCGTGGCTGACGCTCTCGCTGTTCGGCACCGGCGTGACGCTGTGGCTGGTGTACGGCTACGCGCGCCATTCGTGGCCGCTCATCTGCGGTAACGGCCTCACGCTGGCACAAGTTGCGTCGATGGCGGCGACAAAAGCGCGCGCGGCCCGGCGCGTGCCAGCTGGTTAGCGCACGTAGATTGGGTTCGAGATCAGCGTCGGGTCGCCGCGCTCATCGCGAATCACCAGGCTGAACCAGTCGCCCGCCTGCCCGGCCCACCGGTGACTGGAGCGTCGGTGGTCGACGGTCTCGGTGGCCATCACCGCGCCATTGCGGATCCATTCGAGGCGCTGGCCGTCCGCGTTTGTGACCTCGGCGTGCAGCGTCAGCGTCGCCGGTGGAAGCGTGCCGCCCATCTCGGTCCGCCGGCCGTCGACCTCAGCCCAGAAATCGAGTTCGGGCCCACCTTTTCCCGTCGTGCGGATGTAGGCGCGCCCGGACCTCAGCCCCTCGACGATCGCGCGCTCCGACAATTCCGCTGCATACACCACCGTGGCCGGCACGCCGATCGTTTCTTCCCGCGGATTGTCGATGGCGTGCTTGTCGCTGCCGCCGATCGCGGTGAGTCGGAAGCCTTCGTTCAGCCGTGCAACCCAGAACGCCCAACCGGCCATCGGACCGCTGCGCGTCGTGCCGTTCACCACTTCGACGGCGTCGATCGATCGCATCACCTCCGGGTCCACCACGTTCCATCCACACCCCATGCACGATTCGTCGTCCGGTCGGTTGGGATGATTGATCGAGACGAGCGCACCTGTGTGATGCAGTGCGGCCACCAGCGCTGCCGGTGACGCGGTCGGCGCCGGCAGCCTGAAATCCGTAAAAGACGACTCGCCAAACACATTTGCATGCCCGCGATATGTCGTCACCTCGCGCGCATGCAGCAGCAGCGTGGTCGAGTAATGCGGCTGCAAACGGTCCACATCCAACCAGTGACTCACGGTGTTGTGATCGCTGAGCGCGAGAAAGTCGATGCCGGCATTCGCCGCGGCATCGAACACGCGGTGCGGCGGCGTGGGGATCGTGGCCCCACTGAGACTGAGGGACTTGCCGTCGCTATGACCGGAATGTGAATGGAGATCGCCCACAAACCAACCAGGCCCGCTCCTGGCCACGTAGGTCGCCGCCGGCAGATCGGTGTCGTACAAACGGATGGTCAGGGTGTACATGTCGCGGCTGCCTGCCCTGATGTTCGGCACACCCAGAAGTACCGCCCACTCACCTGACTCGATCGGCCCGGGCAAGTAGCTCGGGCTCGCGCCGAGCGCGGACACCCACACCAACGATTTCCCGCCCCCGCTCCATCCGCGAAACCCGGAAGGACCGCGCAACCCGAGATCGACCACGGTGCGGCGTTCGGCGCCACTCACCGCATACGCGACCTCGACGCGCCGAGTACCGGGCGGCACCGCAAACCCACGTTCGAACAGCCGCTCGTAATCGCCGTACGTGAGTTCGCCGGTCAGCTGGATCGTGCGGGGAAAACCCGCCTGCTGCTGACCGGGAAGAGTCAGCAGCAGGCCCAGGAGCAACGCGGCCAGTCGCATCGCGTTCTAGAAGTGCAGGCGGATGGCCAGCTGCATCACGCGCGGGTCGCCGGCCAGGGTCGAAATCGTGCCCGCGTTCGCCGCGGTGATATCCGAGTTCGGGTTGCCGAAGTTCGCGCGGTCGAGCAGGTTGAAGACGTCCCAGCGCAGCGTCGCCGCGACGCGCTGCGTGATCGGAATGCGCCGCTGCAGGCTCAGGTCGAACGTGACGTATCCGGGTCCGCGCACGGTATTGCGTCCTGCGTTGCCGAAGGCCCCCGCGGGCACCCGCTGGAATGCGGCGACGTTGAACCAGCTATCAACCGTCTGCTGCCCCGTCGGATCGCCAATCACGTTCGGCAGCCAGGCCGCGCCTTCGAGCGAGCCCTGCGTCACCGTGAACGGCCGGCCGGAACGCGCCGTGTAGATGCCCGCGACCGTCCATCCTCCCAAGACCGCGTTCCCCGCTGAGCCGAGGTTGACGCTGCGGCCGAACGGGCTTTCGACGATGAAGTTGGCGACGAGGCGATGCCGCACGTCGAAGTCGCTCGGCCCTTCCCAGGCGGCGATGTTGTTGGTGTCCTGGGGTCGGCCCGACGTGGCAGCCAGGTGTTCAGGCGCGCGGTCCCTGGCGTCGCTCAGCGTGTAGGCGACGCGGTAGCTGTAGTTGTTCGACATCCGCTTCTCGGCCGAGACGTCGATGCCCTTGTAGTTCGACGTGCCGACGGGATCGCGCCACTGGATGTGACCGAAATCCGGAAACGGCCGTGCACCATTGCCGTTCGCCGGCTGGTTGAGGTTGCGGATGACGGCGATGTTCGAGCCGCGATTCCCCACAACATCCGCCGACACGACGAAGCTGCGTCCCAGCTGTCGCTCGATGCCGATCGACGCCTGGTCGAACTGGGCGTTGGTGCCGACCGGATTGGCGGCGCGAATCAGCAGGCGGCTCAGCACGATGTTCGCCGGATCGAGGTAGTTGGACGGAAAGCCATCGCGCATCAGCAGGATCGGGGCCGTCGCCGACGTGGTCGTCTGGTTGATGTTGCGCAGCGCCGGCGGATTGAGCGAGAGCTGATCCTCGGAGCCGATGCGATCCAGCGGATTGAAGAACCGGCCGTAACCGCCGCGGACGATCGTGGTGTCGGCCACCTGGTAGACGAAGCCGGCACGCGGCCCGATGTTGTTGCGATCAGGCTTCACCAGCGTGCGATTGAACAGCGCGCCCGACGTCGCGGAGACGAGCTTGCCGGTCGTCGGATCGAAGTTCGCCAGTTCGTTGTTGGCGTCGTACATCGGCGTCATGTACTCGTAACGGACGCCGAGGTTCAGCGTCAAGCGATCGGTGGGCCGCCAGTCATCCTGAACGAAGAACGCCATCGAGTAGCGCCGCTGGTTGGTGATGTGGACGTTGGACAATTCGGCGCTGCGCGCCCAGCCGAGCAGGAAGTCCGCGAACGCGTTGCCCGTGTACTGGCCGCTGAACCCGAGATTGCCGCGCGTCGACGGCACGTCGAGGTATTCGTTCTGCATCGGCGCCATGATGTCGGTGCCGGCCTTGATCTGATGACGGCCGCGGGCCCACGACAGCGTGTCGAGATACTGGAACTGGTCGGTGTGTTGGTACTTCGGCATGAAGTTTGGCGAGCCGAGGCGGATGTGACCGGAGATGTCCACGCCCATGATGCCGCCGAGCACCGCGTTGTTCTGCGGCACGCCCTTGAAGCCGATCTGTCCGAGCGCGTCCTGCCCGAACGGATCCTGCTGGCCGTCCGAGACGCCGCGCGCCCACGAGATGCGGAACTCATTCACCGTCGTGTCGTTCACGACCTTGGTCCAGCCGCCCACGGTGCTGTAGGACGTCAGGAAGTTGCGTCCCCACGCTGACGTCGAGGTGCCGTCGACCACCCCGCCAAACCAGCCGGGCACAAAGCGCGTGCGATCCGTGTAAATGAAACGCACGAACATGTTGTCGCTGGCGCCGGCCTTGACGTCGCTCTTCAGCAGGTAGCGCTCGCCGTTGTCTTCCACGTTCGGCTGGCGGATGAAGTTGTTGCTGCCCGTCGCATTGGGCAGCGGCACGAGATTCATGATGGCACGCGCCACCGGGTCGATGCGGTCGGCGGGAATGCGGTTGCCCTCGAAGGGCAGACCCGTCAGCGGATCGCGGATGGCCGATGTGAAGATGCCGCTTCGTTCGTCGGCCGTCATCACGCGCCCCGTGCGCAGCACACCCTGCGTGATGCGCGTGGCTTCGAAGTCGCCGAAGAAGAAGGCGCGGTTGCGCACGATCGGGCCACCCAGGTTCAGCCCGAACTGGTTCTGGTCGTTGGCTGCCTTGGCGAGGTTCTGGCGCTTCGCGAAGAACGAGCGCGAGTCCATGCGCTCGTTGCGGAAGTAATCGTAGCCGGTACCCGCAATGCGGTTGGTGCCTGACTTGGTCGTGACGACAACGGCGCCGCCAGGCGCGCGCCCGTACTCCGCCGTGAACGGGCTGGTCACCACCTTGAATTCTTCGATTGCGTCGATCGACGGCCGCGACACCTGCGTCGACAGCTCCTGCACGTTTTCGGAGATGGAGTTGTTGTCCACCCCGTCGAGCAGAAAGTTGTTCTGCAGCGAACGATTGCCGTGGATGCTGACGCCGCCGGTGCGGCCGGCATTGGTCGTGCCCGTCTGCTCCGTATAACGATCACCCTGCACTCCGGGAACCGTGAACAGCAGGTCATCCCAGTTGCGAATCGCCAGCGGCAGATTGGCGACTTCGTTGCGGCTGACGACGGTGCCGAGCACGGCCGACTGCGTATCCAGTAGCGGCGTCACGCCTTCAACGCGCACGGTTTCGCCGACGCCGCCGACCGCAAGCGCGATGTCGAGGCGGGCGCGCTGACCCGTTTCGAGCACGACCGTCTGCGCCGTTGACTGGAACCCGGTGGCAGACGCCTCGATCGCATACTGTCCTGGCGCCAGGTTGACAACCAGATACACGCCATCGGTCGTCGTCGTTGTCGCATGCTCGACGCCGGTGGCGACATTAATCACTTTGATGGACGCAGCAGGCACGACGGCATTCGACGGATCGCGGACAACGCCCGTGATCGTGGCACGATCGACCTGCGCGAAGGCCGGTACGGCGCCGGACAGAAGGAGCAGGGCCACAGCAAGGAAGGTCAGATATCGCATAGACCATCGACCGTAATCGGCGACCTAGACAATTCAGTGACATCTGCAAAACATTCGTGTGGCCGCCTCTGTCTCCGCCTTGTTACGCCGACGTGGTAACAACTCGCCCATGGTGCGAATCATGCGAGCATGCGTCGTGGTCTTGATCGTGGGTGCCGTCGTTTCCGGCGGGTCGCTGCCACCGGTGCCGGCGATCTTCGGGGGACGCTCGGTGATGGATGCGCATAACGCGTATCCGGAAAGCGCCAAGTACCGCGATCGACTCGCGCGCGCGATGGGCACCGGGCTCGTGCCACTCGTCATCGAACAGGATCTCGTCTACAACCAGAAGACCGGCGAGACGGTCGTCGCCCACGACGTCGTCCTGGACGGCTCCGAACCGACGTTGCAGCAGCATTTCTTCGATCGAATCGCCGACGTGATGGAGGGCGCGCTGCGCGTCGGCGCGACCGACCACTGGCCCATGCTGGTGCTGCACCTCGACTTCAAGACCAACGAGCGGGCGCATCACCGCGCGGTGTGGGACTTGCTGCAGTCTCGGGCGGCGTGGCTGACGACGGCGCCTGTGAGCCGCGACGCGACGCAGGTGACGGCTTTCAAGCCGGGTCCGTTGCTCGTGCTCACGGAAAACGGCGCCGAGCAGGAACAGGACTTCACGGTGTGGGCCGCCGAGTCGGGCTCGTACCTGCTGTTTGGGTCGATCCCGGGGCCGTCGCTCCCGCCGACGCAAGACGAACGACGTCGCAGCGCGCTCCTGGCGCAGGCGGCGCCGGGTCTGCTGATCCCGTCTGGAGCCACTTCGTACCGCCGCTGGGTCAACTTCCCCTGGTCGATCGTCGAAGAAGGCGGACAGCCTGCCGCCGGCGCGTGGACACGAGAGGACGACGCGCGACTGACGCAGGTCGTGGGCTACGCCCATGAGCGAGGCCTGCTGATCCGCTTCTACACCCTCAACGGGCACCCACCTGCAGCCAGCCAGGGATGGTCGGCGGGCTACAACTTCGGCAACCTAGACGCCGTTCGCCAGCGCTGGCGCGCCGCCATCCGCGCGCATGTCGATCTCATCGCCACCGATCAATACGAAGAATTCGCGTTATTCCAGCAATCGCTGGAATAAAAAAAGGCCCCGCTGCTGGCGTCTTTCGCACAGCAGCGAGGACAACGGAGGAAAACGCGGGCGCACTTGGTAGGCGGCCGTCGTTTTGTGAGGCACCGCTGACTGTAGTGGCCCACTTCGACGATCTGTTGACGACCGAATCACATCGGTGTCGCATTTCACCTGGCCCGATCAGCCGTGCGTTCGGGCGGACGCGGTAGAATCCCCGGCACATGTCTCGCCCTTCGTCCGAACAACCAGGGCGCCCCAGGCTTGTCGCCGGGCGAACCCGTGGTCTTGTCGCGCTTCTGCTCCTCTACATCGTCATCGGCGAAATCATCCCGCCGCCCGCCAGCATCACCCACCAGGGCTGGCGCCAGACCGCGATTTTCATTTGCGTGATTGCCGGCATGGTGAGCGAACCGATCCACGCGTCTGCGCTGGTGCTGGTCGGCCTGACCGCGTGGGCGGCCACCGGCACGCCGATGGTCGAGGTGCTCGGCGGCTACGCGCAGCCGTCCGTCTGGCTCGTGCTCGTCGCGATGCTGATCGCGAAAATGATGCTCGATTGCGGACTGGCGCGGCGCATCGCGTTGCTGTTCGTGCGCGCCGTCGGCAAGACCTCGCTCGGCATTGCCTACGCGCTGCAGATGACGGATGTCACGCTCGCGTCGGGCGTGCCGTCGATCACGGCTCGCAGCGCCGGCATGGTGCTGCCCGTGGCGCGCAGCATTGCGGAGCTCTTCGACTCGCGGCCGGACGAGGGGCGACAGCGGCTGGGCGCGTTTTTGATCGCGGCGATGTACCAGGGGTCGGCGGTGGCGTGCGCCATGTTCATCACCGGGCAGGCCAGCAACCTGCTTGGCGCGAATCTCGCGCTGAAGCTCGCCAACACGCAGGTGACGGCGCCGAGCTGGTTCGTGGCGGCGATCGTACCGGGCCTGCTCTCGTGCCTCGTCGTGCCGTGGCTCACCTATCGCATCCTGCAGCCGGACGTCAGGCACACACCCGAAGCGCCGGCCTTTGCGCGCAACGAACTGCACAAGATGGGACCGCTCAGCCGCAGCGAGTGGATCACGCTCGTGGTGTTTGCCGGCGTCGGCATCACGTGGTTGACCACGGTGTGGCACGGGCTGGACGTGACGCTCGTCGCCCTCGTCGGTTTGGCGGTCCTGCTCGTGACGGGCACCATGTCATGGCAAACCGCCGCCGGCGAGCGCTCCGCGTGGGACGTGTTCATCTGGTACGGCGGCATGCTGCGAATGGGCGAGCTCTTGAACAACACCGGCTCGACGCGCGTGCTCGCCGAGCACGTCGCCGCGATGTTCACCGGCATTCCGTGGCTGGTGGTGCTGATCGCGATCCTGTTGATCTTCTTCTACACGCACTATTTCTTCGCAAGCATCACGGCGCACATGCTGGCGATGTTTCCGCCGTTCATCGCGGTGTTGATCGGCATCGGCGTACCGGTGAAGCTGGCCGTCTACTCGCTGCTCTGCCTCGCGAACCTGACGGCCGGCCTGACGCACTACGGCACGACCACGGGGCCGATCCTGTTCGGCACGGGCTATGTCACCCGTGCCGAATGGTGGAAGGTCGGTCTGTATGTCTCGGTCGCCAACGTGCTCATCTGGCTCACCGCCGGATTCGCCTGGTGGAAATTCCTGGGCTTCTGGTAGCCCTCAGAAACTCGCCTTGAATCCGAACTGGATGATACGCGGATCGTAGGTCGCCGTGATCGTCCCGTAGGCGCCCGAGCTGCGATTGCCGTTCGGCGCGCGGAAGTTCGTGCGATTGAGCAGGTTGAAGAACTCGCCGCGGAACTCGAATGAGCCGTTGCGCCACGGCATGTTGAAGCGCTTGGACAGGACGGCGTCGACGGTCCAGACGAGCGGGCCACGCACGTTGTTGCGCGGCGCGTTGCCGAATGGCTGGCTGGGGTCGGTCGGGATCGTCACGGTCGTCTTGCTCAACCAGTTGTTGATGTTGCGCTCGCTCTCCGGCGCGAGCGGGTCGCCGCTCACGTTGGGCCGATAGTTGTTGGCGCCGCGGAAGTCCTGCTGAATGCCGGACACCTGCTGCGCGGCCGTCGGCGTATAGCTCAACGTCACCATCTCGCCTGGCACCACGGTGTTGATGCCGGCCACCGTCCACCCGCCGAGAATCGCATCGGCCACCGGGTTGGCATCGCTCATGTACTTGCGGCCCTTGCCGAACGGCAGTTCGACCACGAAGCTCGTGGTTGAGTTGTAGGGCTGGTGGTAGGCCGACAAGCCGTAGTCGGCCTGCAGGTTGTTGATGTCCTGCGGCGCCGGGAAGTTGCCGTTCGGATTTTCCAGCGAGCCCGAGCCGTTGTCCTTCGATTCCGACAGCGTCAGCGCCTGCAGCAGCGACATCGAGCGGCCGATGCGCCAGTCGAACTTCGCCTGGAAGGCCTTGTAGCGCGACAGCCCGCCGTTGAACGAGTAGGTGATGTCGGCGAATTGCGGAATCGGCCGGCGCTGCTGGAGCGACAGCGTGCCCGCGGCGTTGTTCGGCGCCGCCTGGTTGAAGTTGGCAAACAACAGCAGGTCATCGGCGCGATTGGCCACATACGCCAGGTCGAGCAGCGCACCGCTCCACACCTCGCGCTGGATCGACGCAAACCAGCTTTGCACCTGGCTCGAGTGGTAATCCTTCGGCATGTAGGTGATGTTGGCGAGCAGCGGATTGAACTGCGACGGATTGGTGAGGCCCGCGGGGTAGCCCTGCTGCGTCGTGCGGAACGTCGCATCGGCCGGCGTCTGCACGACGACGGCGTTGATGACCTGGGGCCCGTTGATCGCGAGGATGTTGCCGCCGCCGGCACGATGGAAGTGCACGTAGCTGATCCCGTAGCCGGCGCGAATCACCGTCCGGTCCGCGGGCGTGAACGCCACACCGAGGCGGGGCCCGCAGTTGTTGCGGTCGGGCGTGATCGTCGAGCGGCTTTCGAGCGATCCATCCTTGGCGAGCACCATCGTTCTCGCCTGCGGGTCGTAGTTCGACAGGTTGTTGCTCGCCTCGGTCCACGGCGTCGCAAATTCGTAGCGCAAGCCGAGGTTGAACGTGAGGCGGTCGTTCACGCGCCAATCGTCCTGCAGATACGCAAAGTGCATGCTCTGCTGCATCTTCGCCACGAGGATGTTGCTGAGCGCGTAGGTCGAGCGCAGGCCCAGCATGAAGTCGGCGAGGTTGTAGAGATTATTCGATGCGGCGCCGGTCGGGCGCGTGAACTGGCCGGCGTACGAATCGCGGCCGTAGAGCGGATTGACGTCCTGCACTTCCGTGAGCACCCGCTGGAATTCGTAGCCGGTCTTGAGCGAGTGCCGGCCCTGAAGCCAGGTGTAGTTCACCTTCGGGTTGAACACCGTCGGGTACTGCCACTGCGGGTTCGTCGCCTGGCGGCCCAGATCCGAGTACCCGGTGATCAGCTGCGTCGGCAATCCGGCGGCGACGCGCGAGTCGGTCGGCAGCCCCGTGATGCCGTACACGTCTTCGGCCCGGCCCTGCCCTTTCACCAGCGCGAATGGATTCTTGCCGGCCCTGGTGTTCGACCATCCGAAACGCGCCTCGAACAACGATGAGCCGCCCGGCGTGTAGGTCAGGCCGCTCGAGAACTGCTTGTTCGTGACGTAGGTCTGCGAGTTGCCAGCGCCGCCGGATGGACCATCAATCGTCGGCTGGTCAAAGATGTCCGCGTTGCGCCAGCCATAGCGCCCGAAGAGCGACAGCGTGGGGCTGACCTGGACGTCGACTTTGCCGCCGGCCTTGGGCGTGTGATTGGTGAACTCCTGCAGGATCTGGTAGTTGTTGGCGGCGGCGGCGCTCGTCGGCTCCGGAAGATCGTTCAGCACCTTGCGCGCGAAGCTCGTCATCGGAATGGGCGTGCCCGCCGGGTAGACCTCGCCGGTGAACGGATTGCGCACGTCCACCGACAGGAAGCCCTGACGCTGCGCCGTGGTCGCGATGGTCGAGAACGCGGGCTGGCTGCGCCTCTGGTCGAAGATCTCGACGTCGCTGAAGAAGAACGCCTTGTTCTTCACGATCGGTCCGCCGAGCACGCCGCCGAACTGGTCGCGGTCGAAGACGGGCTTGATGCCGGTTGTGGGCTTGAAGAAGCCGATGGCATTGAGCTCGGTGCGGCGCATGAATTCCCACGCCGAGCCGCGATACGTGTTGGTGCCGCTCGCATACGCGACGTTGATGGTGGCGCCGGCCGACCGCCCGTACTCGGCGCTCATGTTGTTGGTCACCACCTTGAATTCGCCGACCGCGTCAGGCGCCGGCTGCATCACCTGGTTCGAGAACCCCTGGTTGCTCGTCCCGTAGGCGTTGTTGTCGACGCCGTCGATCAGGAAGTTGTTGAACGTCGAGCGGAGGCCGTTGACGTTGAACGAGCCTTCGCGCGGCGTGAAACCGCCCGTGTTGAGGGCCGACAGCCGCACACCCGGCGACAACAGCGCCAGCGCCGAATACTCGCGGCCATTGAGCGGGAGCGCCTTGGTCTGCTCGCCGGTGATCACCTGGCTGCGATCGCTCGAATCGGTCTGCAGCAGCACGGCACGCGCGCTGACTTCAACTTTCTCGCTCAGCTGCCCCACCGCCATGCTCAAGTCGACGCGCTGCCGCGCGCCCACCGTGACCTGCACGTTGTCGACGAGGGCAATCGAAAAGCCGCTCTTCTCAGCGGTGATCACATACGTGCCGGGCTTGACCGTGAAGAATGGCCCGTCGAAGCGGCGCCCCTCCCACCAGTCGGGATACTCGCCCGTCGCGTGCGCGGTGACCTCGTAGGCGCCGGCGCCGCTCTTGCCGATGCGGTTCGCCGCCATGAAGAGCCGCTCTTTGTAGCGCGCGCCGGCCGCGAACAGCTCGAGGTGCCGCGGATACAGCTCGCGCCGATACGGGCCGGTGGCCGGGAAGTAGGTGCGGAACTTCTCATGCTTGCGGCGCTCGCGCTCGGCCAGCAGCGAGAGCATCTCGTCGCGTGAGCTTGTCACCGGGCGATCTCGTCTCCCGGCTCGGCCTGCGGCTGTTGTGAAGGCTTCACAAAGATTTTGAGCGTGCGCCCTTCGTCTTGGTAGGAGAGCTGGATAGATGTCCGCCAGCGCGTGTAGACCCGGCCTGTTTCATCGATCACTTCTATTCGAGTTACGCCGTATTCCTGCGGCGGTGTCGCACCCTCGCCTGAGCGGGACTGGGCCTCGACTTCCGCCTTCATCTCGCGGATCGTTTCGGCCACCAGAATCAACGCCTCCAGCGCCGAGGCCGTATTCAGCGACGGCGTGAATCGCGCCGTCATGCGCGTTTCGAGTTCCGTGAGGCATTCTGTCGGGGTCACTGGCTGTCCTCCTGCGGGGCCGCTGGCTGATGGAACTTGCATCCGAATGTCTCATCCATCCCGTTCAAACGGCCGCGCAGACCGGGATGGTGACAATCGCCCTTCGTTGAATCGAGTGGGTCTTTAGCATCAGGTCGTCGCCACGCCCACCAATACCTGCACGTCGCGCACGTCTTCCCCTCGCCTGAGACGGCGGCACGCACCCGTTCGAGTTCGGCTTCAAGCTGGAACTCCCGCTCGATGGACATCTCATGGGCGCGATCCTTGGTCAGCACGGCTTCCTTGAGCCGTTCGATCTCGGCTTCGGCGGCTTCGGCACGTCGTCGCCATGCGATCAGCGCGCGATGCCCGCGTCTGCGAGCGCCTGCGGGGAGACGGCGGCACGGAGGGCGGCAGCGGCGGCCTCCATACGTCGCACTTCCTCAATCACCCACGGCGCGGCCTCACTGTTTGGCCTGATGCGCTGCGATAACGACGTCTCGGTCTGCTGCGCCGCTTCCGCAGACACAGGGGCGGCACGGAGGGCGGCGATGTAGGGCATCGCGTTCTGCGTCAAACGCGATGATCCTGCGCGTTGAATCGGCAGCGAATCGACCCACCGATCCATGTCCTTGAGTAGCTGGATTAAGGCTTGCTCGGCCTGCTGCGCCGGGGTCGGCTGACTCATGCGGTCCGCCCTTCGGCTTCGTCTCCCGGACTCATAGCGCCCACCTTCGCCGCGGGCACCACGGCGCCGGTCGAGTCCTTGATGGTGCCAACGACGTTACCGGTTTCGAATTGTGCAAAGGCAGGAGACGCGAGCAACAGCAGTGTAAAGAACGCAACCAAGATTCGCTTCATTCGATGGAATACCTCGCATGCGAGGCTTCCGGTGACCGGTGACCTCGCAGCGACGGGGATGAAACGTTGATGAATCAGGCGGACCACCCGCTTCCGGGTGCCATAGAGCTGACCGCGCTCCACGCGCCGCGCGGCAAACGCGACGTCATGGCCGTCAAACGAGAGCAATACGGGCTCGGCCACAGGGCTTCTCCGGTTCGAGGCCCCTTTTACTAGCAGTCTCTGTCTTTGTATAGAGTACTGCTCTGGTTGATTATGTGAGCCAGTTAGCACCGCGCAGGAAACTGCAGCATGGCCGAGCCTCCGCTTCGCCGCCGACTCCCGCAACGTTCACGACGCGAGTGAGGTGGCAGGGAGATGCTCGGCATGCACGTCTGATCCGAACCCGCGGATCCACCAGCGTAGCTGCGGCGTGTCATTTACCGTGGCCGTCACGCGGCACCATCCGTCAGGCCGCCGCAAACGCGTGATGCGCTGATCGTGGCTCAGCCGGCATTCGGCCAGATGCGTGGCCACGCTCGGCGACACGCGCAGCCGTATCCGCATCCGCCGCCCACTCCCGAAATCGGCACGCCCCGCCGCGAGGAACGCCTCGAGACTGAAGCCGGAGGCGCGGCTCATCGGCGACTCGAGCAGGCGAGCCGTGAGCATCCGGTGCAAGGCATAGAGTCGCGGATCCGTATGCGGATGTGCGGTCGCAACCAGATACGAGATCAGGCCACGCTGCAACAGCGCGTCGCCCGTGACCAGAAATTTTGGCGACGGCATCGATCAAGGTGCTTGGGAGGACGAACATGATTTCTTCCACGCTGCAATCATCTTCCGCTGGCAGGTTCCGCGAACGGAACGCACAGAAGATCTCGACTTCACGTTTGGGAGCCACTGCGGCTGTGAGTGCATCTTCGATGTGAAGGACAAGGCGATTACGGAGGACTGGCACAAGACCGGAGTAAGTAAGACGTAATCAATAGCACTCGATGAGAATTGAGTCATGATGCAGCGGAGCGGCGGAAAGACACCTGATGGCTCCGGAATTGGTTCACCTGCGCCTGCGCAGCGCGTTCTCTCTGTTTGACGGCGCGCACGAACGCTGATGCCGCATCATCAGAATAGGCCGACCAAGGTGTGTGTGGTGTGCGGCCGGCCGTTCCAGTGGCGAAAGAAGTGGAAGACGGTCTGGATCGACGTGAAGTACTGCTCGGAACGGTGTCGTGGACAGCGGCCGCGCCGTGGCACTGGAAAGCGCAATCAAGCTGAGTGACAACATCACGGCGGATGCTCGGCAGCTGCTCCCTTTGACGATCGAAATCGGGCCCGGATCACTCACTATTGGGGGGGGAGTCCTTACTCATTACTAATAAGGATGCTTAAGATGAATTGAAGGCATCAAAGTTCAAAATTAAGTGAATTGCTATGTAAAGGAGTAAAAGTACTCTTTCGACAAACCTGTCAGGAGGTGTAATTTTCCCCCGAGTGGCTGGGTCAGACACAAAACTGACGGTCGGAAAGCGCACATGGGAAATATGCGAATTGATTCAAAAAGGCCACACGGATGCGGAGATCGGTGCCGCGCTTGGAATCAGCCCTCGCACGGTCAGTAATTCACTCTCGCGTGTCTACGACCGGACAGGCGTGTCCAGCCGGGCCCACATCGCTTACCTCGTCACCGCTGGCCTGATTCAACCCGACCCCTCCGATCCGAGCGACTATCCACCCAAACGCGGTTAGTAGCAATCCGCGTAATCGGTTGCCAGTTCGGTCGCGAGCCGGTCGGCGACCGAGGGCTTGGCGATCAGGTCATACAGCAGGTCGCGATTGAACTGCTGCTCGTGCAGGAAGTGAATGAACGGCGCGACCATCAGCGCCGGGATCAGCGGCAACGCAAACACGCCGCCGAATGTGGCCGCGTAGCCGCGCCAGTCGGCGGGCGCATTCGCCATCGTCGTCGCCGACT